>NZ_JBDKWG010000126.1:0-63346 GCF_040151475.1 Reichenbachiella sp. MALMAid0571
TCAAAGACCTACTTAAATCTACAGGTCAACCAAATCCACAGACCGAAAAACCCATAAGACTATCTGCCAAATACCAACTACGGTTCGTTCAACACTACATTCATGCTTGGCCTATCGGCCGCACGAATGCTTAGTTATTAGTCATTGTACTTTTTTATTTTTCTTGTTTTTATTAATATTATTGCATAATGTTGTATAAGGTTGCGTAATCTTTAGCTATGTCAAAATATCTATCTGTTAGTGAAGCTGCTGAGAAGTTAAACGTTAACTCTGAAACGCTTAGACGCTGGGATAAGTCAGGTAAGTTCAAAAGTTCCAGGCATCCTATAAATAATTATAGAGTCTACAGTGAGGATCAGGTTCTTTCCCTTGTTGAAGAAATGCAAATGGAAATTACCTACCGTAAAAAGGATGCTACAGCTAACAAGTATGAATCATATTTTGAAACTAAGCTTGGCAAGCTTTACAATACTGATTCTTTAGATTTTTTGCAAACCTTAGAACCAGCCTCTGTTGATCTCATATTTGCAGACCCACCTTACAATATTAAAAAAGCTGAATGGGATTCTTTTTCTTCCCAAAAGGAATATGTAGAATGGAGCTTAAAATGGATAACAGAGTCAAGCAGAATTCTAAAAAGTACCGGTTCGCTTTATATTTGTGGTTTTTCTGAGATTTTGGCTGATATTAAGTGGGCATCAGCACACTTGTTTAAAGGATGTAAATGGCTCGTATGGTTCTATCGCAATAAAGCGAATTTAGGAAATGACTGGGGTAGGTCTCATGAAAGTATTCTGCATTTAAGAAAGTCGAAAGAGTTCAAATTTAGAATTGATGAGGTTAGAATCCCTTATAATAAACACACCTTGAAATATCCTGTTCGACCTCAGGCAGAATCTTCTCAATATTCTAAAGGGAAGAAAAATGGTAAAAAATACATTTGGGAACCACATCCATTAGGTGCAAAAACCAAGGACGTTCTCGAAATTCCAACTATATCAAATGGATCATGGGAGCGTTATGAACACGAAACACAAAAACCAGTCGAGTTATTGAGGAAAGCTATTCTATCCTCAACTGATAAGGGGGATCTTGTTTTAGATCCTTTTGGTGGTTCGGGTTCAACGTTTGCCGTTGCAGAGGCTTATGAGAGAAAGTGGATTGGAATTGAAAAAGAAGCTTCGTATTGTGATATTATCTCAGAAAGACTTTCTGACCAGGATCACATAAACAGAATTAGAAGTGAGGTTGATACAAGAGAGTCACAAAAAAGAAGGAAGAAATTAAGAGGCGAGTAATCTCCAAACATCCTGAGTGATCAAATTTGAAAAGGATTTCATATACTTATTGTATGGTTCCTTTTTTGCGTTGGGTGGAGGATCCAGATAATAAACACCTTCCAATTCGGTCAAAAAGTTACTATAGACCATAAAAAGACCTGACACCAATGTGAAGCTGATATTGTCCTCTTCCTTTCTCTGAACATCGTTAAGAAAAATTCCTATTACCTTTTGATCATGTTTGACAAAACGTTCAAGTAGTATTTTGTCTATAAACATTTTGCCCATCCTATCTTTTGAAGTGGTTTTAACAGAAACAACAATTTCTTTTTTATCTAACGATTTTGAAGTCGATCTGACCTTGTCGAAAGGTGAAAGAATGAGATCATTTTCGCATTTATATACCTTTTGTCCTTCATCTGTTTCGTAAGGAATTTGTAATACCGTTTTTTTTGTTCGAAACACCAATTTCTGTGAAAACACATTTAACCAATTCCTCGAAGCGGTTTCCCACATGTTTTCTGGCACTATTTGGATTGACTAATAAATCTAATCCAGCACCGATTGATTGTTGAATAGTATAGAGGGTTTGGTCTATGATCAGTAACTCATCATTAAAGAAATCTCTTTCACCATTTTTTATGCGTAACAGAATGGCTAAAAATGCCTGATACTTGATCTCAAAATCGCTAGAGTCGTGAATGAAAAAATTGAGATTGATTGGTCTGATGAATTTTCGGACACCAGCTTGTTCATTAAGATAAATTCTGTAATCCCCTTTATCTTTCTGGTTAGTTAATACAGCTGGCAGATAGTTCAAGATACTCTTGGTTAGAATCACAAACTCAGAAAGGCTGTTTTTCTTTTCTTGTAAATCTGCGTCAAGTGCCATTTTTTCTTTTTTTTCGCTAATCTAAGGTTTTGCAAATTGGAAAGCCAATCGTTCCAAATAAAAAGGCTTTATGCCTAACAATACATAATCTTCATAGCTGATCATTCACCCTTCTTCACATAAGGCAACAGCTTATCAAAGATTTCTGTGTTTTCGTAAATCCCGGTAAACTGTGCACTGTTTACTCCATGAGCAAAAACAGGAATAAGAGTAGCTGAATGGCCTCCTGTAGAAAATGAAAGCGATATTTTATTGTAACTTGTTTTTTCGACACCCTTATCGTCAGTTATTTTACCTGATGCCAAAGTTGCCCCACCGGTTTCATGATCTGCCGTTACCACCACTAGCGTGTTCCCATGCTTCTCTGCATAGTCCAATGCTACTCCAAGTGTCTGGTCAAAATCCAGTACTTCACCTACCAGATACTCTCCATCATTGGCGTGTCCACCCCAATCAATCTGAGACCCTTCTACCATCAGAAAAAAACCTTCTTCTGTACCTGACAGATATTCCAGTGCCTGTGCTGTTGATTTGGCTAAAAAATCTCCCCTGCCATCGATCATTTTAGGCAACCCATCTTTGGCCAGCAAAAAACCATATTTTTTGTTTTTGTCCAATGCCTTATCCAGTCCATCACCAATGGTATCCATTTCAAAGCCATTTTGAGTCAATTTTTCTATGTAATCTTTTCCGTCTTTTCTATCTGCGAAATACTTTAAGCCCCCACCAGCAAAGTAATCTACACCTGATTCAGGCATCCACGCTGCTATTTCGTCTTGCATGCCACGAGATTTTTCGTGTGCAAAAAATGATGCGGGAGTGGCATGGGTGATAGAAGAAGTAGCTATCAAACCTGTTTTCATCCCTTTTTCAGATGCGATTTCTACAAGGGTAGCTACAGATGCCGTGTCCTTATCTACGCCTATGGCTCCATTGTAGGTTTTAACGCCAGCTGAAAACGCTGTAGCTCCAGCTGCCGAATCTGTGATCCTATGTGAAGATGAGGAAGTTCTGATCAGACCCACTGTTTCAAATCTCTGAAAATTAGGTTTTTTATCCTGAAAATAGAAAGCAGTTGACACTTGTGAAAGTCCCATGCCATCTCCTATAAGGAGAATGATATTTTTAGGTTGTTGAGCCTTTTCCTCTACTATTTTATTCTCTGTGGTGCAACCAGTAGCCATCCATACACTAACAACAAGTGCCAGCATTAATTTTATTTTGTTCGAATCCATTATATGATATTGTTGAAATTTAAAAGCTTATTCATCTCAAATTTACTGGAAATGTTACATTCCTGTTTTACTTGGTATTAATATTTTGTTACACCACCCTTACTGCTTGAACACTCAGAAAATGAGTTCCTTATCTTTGGTTTCCATCGGCAGAAAATCAATGTCCAAATAACCTCCGCTGGCATTGTCATCTGTCACAATTTGAGGTTTTCCTTTGATCATTTCCATTGAAAAACGATGGATATGCCCTGCAAAAACGCCAATGAGATTTGGTGCTGAAAATACTTCTTTGTGAAAATTGATTGTAGTAGGCGTATGCCCTGATTCAGGCCACCTCATCCTTCTTTCTATTTTATAATTTCCATCACTGGCAGCTCCCCAATCGGGATTTCCACAGCCGAATGAAACCGGCTTTCCCGGTGCATACATGGGAATATGGACCATCAATACCAATGGCAAACCTGTGGCTACTTGCTTTTTAAAAAATGCGAGCTGATCATCATTGATTTGATAAGTAGAATTGTCAACGATCAGAAACCTAACTCCTTTCACATCATAGGCATACATGAGCGGGTTGTTGCCCTGATACATCGGCAGCAAACGTTTTTCAATCCAGGTATCCCGTAAATCCTCCAATGTACCTTCCATGCCTTCATAGTGCCAATCGTGATTTCCTGCTGTATAAACATAAGGAATGTTGATTTTCTCCATCCGTGACAACACCCATTCTATGGCAGCCTCTGACGGAAAACTAAAAATGTCACCAATCAATGTAATCAAATCCGCCTCAGACTCTTCAGCATGTACCAACGCCTGTTCGAAAGCTATCTCCGGATTGATACTTGCACCAGTCTGAAAGTGGGTGGTCTGATTGTATGCTTTTGACATCCTGTTGCTATATTCCTGGTATGGCAAACCACGCTCATCATCCCGGAAAAGGTGTGTATCCGCAATGTGGACGATTTTAATGGGTTCACTTATCGCTTCAGAGAAAAATTGCAATCGGTTTTCTTCCACTGTTGCAGTGAATTGCATTGTTTTTTTACGAACAGAAGCTTCGCTATTCAGAGATTGAGTAGTTAGCCCAAGTCCTAAAGATGCAGCAGTGGCTTTCTGGACAAATGATCTTCGTTTCATTGAAAAGTATTATAAAAATTGGAAACTCTATAGAAGGTAAACTTATCTATTTCAATTTTAATTTATAGTATTTTAATATGACAATACCTGATCCGGCTGATCACCAAAACCTTTCAGCATCAATTTGTCAGAATACACATCCATAATGCCACACGATGTTTCTGAGGTAGCCTCTACCATGCCTTTCATAGTCAAATGATGGATACCGTTGACTTTCTCATATCCTCCGGCATGGTGGTGTCCGGACACCCACGCCACAACTGATTTATTACCTTCAATCAGTTTCAATACTTTTTTGTTATTCCAAAGCTGAGTACCGTTTTCAGGCAACAACGGCCAATGGCAAAACAATACCACTTTCTTGTTTTGAGATTCTGCCTTTTCAAGCCTTTTCTCCAGCCATGAATATTGTTTTTCTCCAATTCCTCCATTCCAGTCATAAGCATTATTACTTCCTTGTTTCTTCACTTCTTCCAATTTCGCCAATCCTTCACTGTATTTCTCAGAGTCCTTTGCATAAGCAAGCATGCTTAAATCAGTGCCATCCACAACAAGAAATACAAGATTGCCCTCTTCAAATTCAAAATATCCCTTTTTATTGTTCAACCGCTTTTTCACTTCACCCTTGAATTGATCATCTATAGCATATTCATGGTTGCCTATGATATTATAAATTTTTGCTTTTGATTTGTCCAAAATAGCCAATGGTTTATCAAAACTTTCATAGTCCCGGTCAATAACATCTCCTAAACTTACCACAAATGAAAGTTCATGTTTGTTGAACTCTGTAATACAATTTTCTAATTTGCTCAGTGAGTTTCGGTAATCTCTTTTACCCTTTTTATCTGCATCAGCATATTGAATGTCGGCCAACACTCCAAATGAAAATAGTTTTTCTGACGGATTTGTTTTTTTCTGACCATAAGTCAATTGCATAGATATGCCAATAAGCAATAAGGTAAGTCTTAATTTGAAGAAATTCATTTTTTCGCTAAAACAGTTTATGGTAAAATAATAAACAACAAGAGTGAAATATTCACTCTTGTTGTTTTACAAATTTTCAAGTTGTCAATACCCGGTATTATCAGGTGCTAAATTAGGATTATTGGAAATACGTCCAACAGTTATGGGTAAATAATAATGCCTTGCCTCAAAATCTCGAGTCACCACATCAGCATTTTCAATTTTCACTTCATAGGTTTTACTATCCCAGTCAAAATTCATTTTAATAGAATGCATCTCTTTAGAAAGTTCTTCTTCGGCAATCCTCCACCTTCTGAGATCCCAGAAGCGATGACCTTCAAAAGTAAGTTCTACTTGGCGTTCCTGCCTGATTTTCTCTCTATCAACGGAAGTCAGCAAAGCAATTCCTGCCCTTTCCCTAATTTCATTCAGATAATCCTTTGCTTCATCGGTTTTACCTAATTCAAATGCAGCCTCTGCAAGGTTCAGCAAAATTTCACCATATCTGAATACAATATAGTCCGTATCAGATTCCCCTGCCAATGCCTGTTCTTCTGGTTCATTGATCATCTTTCTGATAGAAAATCCTCTTCCATATGTACGATTCTGAAACGGGCTCACTGCGTACCAGGGAAGTCCTTTATATTCACCAATCAAAGTAGTGGTGGTAATTAGTTCACCATCAACATAGGTACCCCCGTGGCAATAGATCATCCCATCTTTAAAAGTAGCTCCGGGATATAATATAGATGCAAAAAAACGAGGGTCTTTATTTTCAAACAGCTCATCGAAACTAATGGGGTTGTTCTCTAAAAAATTATAATCCAGTTTGCCACTGGTGCCATCAACATATTCAAAGCTTTCAACTGTTTCAAGATAAGCAGCAGTTGAACCTCCCCAATTTTTTTCGAACCCTCCCGGATAGTTGTAATAATCGAATGAATGACCAACCTGACCTTTACCATTAAATACTTTAGCAAAAATCACTTCACTGTTTCTTTCTTCCAGAAAAAGGTACTGAAAATTTTCAGCTTTGTCAACCTTTCCCTCGTACAATTCAAACAGCTCCGAATCAACAATAAGTTTTGATGCATCATAAGATTTCTGCCAATAAGCTGTAGCTTCTGCTGCCGGAAATCCCAACAAACCGTCTAACTGTTGTGTACTGTAAGTTGCAATACTAGCTGCATACAACATCGCACGAGATTTGAGAGCAAGTGCAGTGTATTTTGTTGCTCTTCCGTATTCATCTGCTATTTCTGGCAAAACCTGAGCAATGTCATCACATTCACTTGCTATAAAATCGTACACTTCCTTTTCAGTATCCCGATGTACATACAGCTCGTCTTCAGGAGCATTTATGGATTGTGGAATAGTAATTATAGGCACGCCTCCATACCTTTTCACCATTTCGAAATAGACAAAAGCTCTTAAAAATCTGGCTTCTGCCAAACGAACTTCCCGTACATTTTCATCTATTGGTGACTGACTAACATTCTCTATAAAGTCATTAAGGTTTCTAATATGGCCATACGCCCAATAGTCCCAAACACCACCCGTTTCATTGAGTGTTCCCTGTATCCATGATGATGATGCATCATGCACATAAGCTTCTGCCCCCATATAAGCTGGCTGAGTTGCCATCAATGAATTTTCTGAATAAAAGAAAGGAGTATTGGCATATAAATCGGCCAAACTGGCATCTATAAGTTGCTGATCGCTCCAGACCGCACTGCTTGAAATTTTATCCAAAGGCTGTCGGTCAAAAATATCTTCGCAGGCCGCTATTACAAGCACAAACGTTACTATTGATATATATTTTAAATATTTCATGATCAAGTTCTTTAGTTTATAATACAATGTTTAACCCAACAGAATAAGATTTGTACAAGGGATAAGTCCAACTATGGCCTATTCCTTCCGGGTCAAAAGGAAATTTTCCCAGTTTACTTATGGTTAAAGTATTGTATCCTGCCAGGTATATTCTGACTTTATTTAAACTGATCTTATTAATCAACTTTTGAGGCAGACTGTATCCAACAGAAAAACTTTTTAGTCTTAAATAACTTGCGGATTTTAGCCAGAGGTCAGATGTTGTATTCATATAGCTATTGTGGCCATTTGTGGTTCTTGGAAAATCTGCATTAGGGTTTTCAGGAGTCCAACGACCATCATATAAAAATTTATAAGAATTCCACACATTATTAATGGTCAGGGTTCTCATATTTTGGCTAAACTCAAGGTTGAAATTAGAAGCACCCTGCCACAACATACTCAAATCAAATCCTTTATACTCACAGCTAAGATTTAAACCAAACATTATCTCTGGAGTACCATTTCGTCCAATCTCTACTCTATCTCTCCAATTTATGACTTTATCATCGTTGACATCCACATATTTGATCATGCCCGGCTGCAATGTGGAATTTCCTTTTTGGTCATAATCAATAGGACTCTCATCTATTTCTGCCTGCGTCTGAAAAAAACCGTCTGTTTTGTACCCAAAAGTGCGGTTCGTCCATTGTCCCGTTCTTTTGTACAATCGTTCCTCATCAGGATCGTCATACTCTTGCTCAGCATAATCGACATATTTTGATCTTGTCCAGGAAATATTGCCATCAATGGAATAATTAAAATCATTGATACGGTTTCTATGCTTCAGTACCAATTCAATCCCTCTATTGTCAATACTATTGATGTTTTCTTGTGGCAAACTAGCACCAAAAGTATTAGGCAAAGTAGAAGTTCTGCTCCCTAAAATCCCTTTTCTCAACCTGTAAAACCAGTCAAATTCGACACCAAGCAAACCATTCCACAAATCAACCTCCAAACCGGAATTATAGGTGTAAATGTCTTCCCATGATATAAATGGATTTTCTATTCCATTGTTTTTAATTGTCTTATACGGGGTATTTCCAAATACATACTGTGTGGAATAACTATAAGTAGATAAATACTGATAAGCACCAGCATTCAGGTCATATCCGGTATGACTGTAAGAAAGTCTGAGCTTCATGTTATCGATAAATGAAAAATTATCTCTTATGAACTGCTCTTCAGACAGACGCCATCCCAAAGACAAACTTGGAAACAGTGCCCATCTGTAGTCGCTGGCAAAACGTGATGAGGCATCATAACGCAAAGTACCTTCCAACAGGTATCTGGATTTATAGACATAATTGAGCCTACCTACATAACTCATCCTGCTTTCCTCAAATGCACTTCCATTTGTACTCATGTTTTCGCTGGATCCGGCAAACATCTGATCAACAGCTCCTGAGATGAAACCATCTTTATAACCATTGAACCAGTTAGATCTCGTGTCTATAATTTCACTAACCAGAAGCCCCTTTATCTCATGGTCAGAAAATGTCTTTTCATAGTCTATAAATCCCTGAAACGTCAACATTTCCTCACGAGAATTTTCCTCAGACAAACTGTAATTGCCACCTGTGGAAGCCACGGCGTAATCATCATTTACACGATCGTAATAGTAAGTAGAATAAGGAATAGTCCAAGTTTTTTCGTAACTGCGGTCTCCAACATAATTGCCTCTGGCTTTTACAGACAGCCCTTTAACGAATGGAATGTTATATTTCAGAGTCAACGCTCCTGTCAGGTATTGCCGATTGGTATTGTCATAACCACTCAAATCAGGGTTAATCTTTATTTGAGGATTATGTGAGCTTCTCCCTACGTAAGGTATTTTGGTAGGATCCGGATAAGATGCGGGATACTTGTTGGTGGTAGTACCAATAGTTTGAAAAATGGCCTGACTATTAAAAGGTACATCATGGTTGTTGGTAGTACGTGCCGACAAATCCAGGCCTACTGAGAGGTTTTTTGCCAATCTGACATCTACATTTGAACGAACATTATATCGTTTCATATTCACCCCGTCAGAATTGTAAATTCCATCCTGAAACATGTAACCTGCTGATAAAAAATAATCCACATTGTCACTTCCTCCACTCATATTGAGGTTATACATTTTAAGTGCTGACCATTTCTTAATTACCTCACTATAATGATCCACATTCGGATAATCAGGATCAGTGCCATCTTTGTACTTTTGAATTTCTTCATCCGTGTATGCAGGAGCCTGGCCTGCAAATTCATTCGCTTCATTCTGAATTATTGCATATTCCCATGAATCAACAAACTCAGGATATACAGTAGGTGTTTGTACTGAAGTAGATGCACTAAAATTAATAGTTGGTGGTCCGTTCTTTCCCCGTTTTGTAGTAATAAGAATAACACCATTTCCTGCCCGGGATCCATAAACCGCAGCAGCTGCATCCTTCAGCACAGAAAATGATTCTATTTCATTTGGGTCAATATTATAGTAGTTGTCTTGCTGAATCCCATCTACAATGATCAGCGGGCTTCCAAACCCCCGAATACTAATACTGGGAGCAGAACCTGGCTTCCCCTCTGATTGCTTGCTGATGAGACCAGGCAACCTTCCTGCCAAAGCCTGAGAAGTGGCAGCTACCGGTACCTGAGTGAGTTCTTTACTGTTGACAGTAGCCACAGCCCCGGTTACATTTACCCTTTTCTGGGTACCATACCCTACGACCAAAACTTCTTCTAATCGTTCGGCATCAATTTCCATTTGGATATCTATAACGTTTTGATTGCCCAACTGTACTTCCACATTTTTGTATCCCACAAAAGATACGACCAAAACGGCATCATCAGGAGCACTCAGTTTATAGTTGCCTTCTACATCCGAAGTAGTGCCATTTGTAGTTCCTTTAATGATGACGGATGCTCCCGGGAGGTTTTCACCGTTCTCATCTGTGATTTTTCCAGAAACATCAATATCCTCCTGCACAAAAACTGCCCCCTTATTTGAATATCTGTTAAGTCTGGTCTTAACATTAATATTGCTATTGATTTGTCTGAACTGTACATCTGCCATTTCAGATATATCCATAAGAACATCGTATAAGGATTGGTTTTTGTACTTCCTGTTGAATTTTACCTGATTTCTAAATTCCCTCTTATTATAAATAAATTCAAGGCCCGTTTCTTGTGTAATTTTCTCAAAAACAGTTATCAAATTATCATTTTGAAAATTGATATCAATCTGTATCTGTTTTACACTCGTATTTTTTTGAGCATTAATCTCCCCTGTAGCCAATAGTATGCCACTGAATGTGAGAAGAACTATGACTGTGTTCAAAGAATACACTATAATTTTATTAATAGGTAATAATTTAAATTTCATATCTTTACTTGTTTTTAATGTAGTTCAATAATTGCATTAAATCTGATCCTGAATACTCAATTCTATTGTTAGCGCACGTGAAATTGAATCAGGAAAAATAATCAGCAGTGCTCCTTGAGCATTGCTGTTTTTTTCTTTATATATATATCATATTGCCTCTTCTTTTAGGTTTAAAAAACTGATTTCTATATTCTTATCATTCATACTATATTCAAATCGAAGAGTATAGGCCAATGATTCCAACACATTTTCAATAGGTTCATTGTAGTAATTTGCAGTAATCTCACCCTCCGCTGTTCGAGAATTGGCATAAGTAATATTTACTCCATACCAGGCTTCCAACTTTAATTTTATTTGATCCAAATTGGCATTTTTGAGTACTAATACACCATCTTTCCATCCAGTGATCTCTTCCAGTTTGAACCTGTCCTTATTAATTATGTGCTGATCTTTGCTGTATGTAGCTATTTCATTAGGCTCCAGATATATCTCCTGAAGTCCTTTTGAATAAAGAGTATCATTCTTACTCTTTACAGAGACTTTACCACTTACCACTGCTACTTTTATCTCATTGTGATCTGGAATTGCCTGTATATTAAATGAAGTACCCAATACAGTTGTTTCAATATTTCCGGAATGGACAATAAATGGTTTTTCCACATCCCTCTTCACTTCAAAAAATGCTTCCCCTTCTAATATTACTTCGCGCTTATTCCGGTCAAATTGAGAAGGAAATTTGATTAAACTAGCCGAGTTTAGTTTAATAATAGTACCATCACTCAACATAAAGGTGGATTTCTGCCCTTTTGGATTTATCTTTTCAACTATGTCAGAAGAGTGTTTGGTTAGTGTTTGATGATAATTATTAACCAACCAAACCAAGCCTGTAGCTACCAGCAGCACAGCAGCTATACGACCAAAATACTCCCAGAATGGTTTTTTAATATCTTTTACCTTTATTTCATCATGTTTGATTCGATTGTTAATACGCTTATATACCTTTTCTTTGGATATTATTGGAAGTTTTTTATGATGCATCCAATGAAACCTGAATGAATTAAAAATAGTCTTATGCGACTGATTTTCATTCAACCATTCATCTAATTTAGATTTATCCGGATTTTTCTCACCAGATAAAGCCTTGGCTATTATGTCGTATATATCCTCGTCCATACTTATGTCTTTTCAACCTGTCATATAGAGGACGAAGAAAAAATGTGCAACCCTTAAAAAGGATAAAAAAAATTGATTTTCTTATGAAAAAGCGAGGCTATTAATACGTAAACAGATAAATTGAAAAGGATAAGAATTTATTTCTATCTTCGTTTTCTTTTCCTTTCAGATATAAATCTATATCATAAGCAATTTTCTTAATTGCTATTCTCATTTGGCTTTCGATAGTTTTGGGTGAAACAGAGAGCTGTTGTGCTGCATCCTTATATGAGCTACCCGTCTCTCTGATTAGCAAATAAACTTCTTTGCATTTTGGCGGCAACTTTCCGACAGATTCAATTATTTTAGAATTGAGTTCCTGATACAAATAGGTATCTTCAGGAGATTCCATAAAATCAAGCTCTGCTAGATCGTCATTTATCTCAACTTGATGAAGCTTAGTTCTTCCTCTATGCTTATCGTAACATCTATTTTTAGTGACTGTATATAAATATGTCTCAAAATTATTTATTTCATCATATCTATCTCTTATTTCCCAAATCTTCACAAAAACATCTTCAATGATCTCCTCTGCATCTTCATTGGATTGGATAATGGTGTAGGCAACTGTAAAAAGCCAGGAATGATAGCGATCAAATAATTCTTTGAAGGCCTGATGATCGTCAAATCTGGCAATCTTGTCTAATAACTTTCGTATTTCCTTTTTCTCAACTACCAAAACACATTCGTTTATGCCACAATGATATGCCATTTTTTCTAATCAAAATTGGCTTGATTTATATTATTTGATTAAGAAAGTGTTACCAATATTTTCTTTTAAAGATCAATCCATCAAAAAAATCATCGGTTTTCTCAAGCCCTTTTCCTACGATTTAAACTTGTTCTCTTCTGTTTGTTGGCTGGCATCATACACACGTATGGCCACAACATCAGCCTCGGCTGTCTTTTTACCCTGGCTGTACAGGTCACACTTTAGGACGGTTTTTCGATTTTTGACTTCTATCACTTTTGCCCTCAATTCAACAGGATGATTGTTTGAAGTTGGCAACAGGTATTTTACGTTAAGCGTGCCAGTGGCATACCTGTATTCGGGATCTGAGCCCAAAGTTCGACTTTCCAACCTGTAGGCATAAGCCATAGCAGTACCCATGCAATGGCAATCAATTATAGTGGCTATAATACCCCCATTCAGTAAATCTGACCAACCATGGTATTTTTCTTCAGACTGCCAGATGCATACCGATTCATCATTATCCCAAAAACTTTTGATCTGTAATCCTTCATGGTTGTCATTGCCACATCCAAAGCAAACATTGCCCGGCATGTTATCCTGAAAATATTCTTTTTCGTTTGAGTTCATTACCTTTAAAAGCTTAAATTTTCATTTTTTTGTAAGTAACAATGAATAAATCGAAATCCAAAAAGACTAAAACCAATAAGAAATTAGTCGATTCGAAGCAAACCACTAAACCGGACAATCAGGAAAATCAGCCAGAAGAAACTATAGGAATACCCGACATAGGCCTGAAAAAATTTCTAGGCTGTGGTGGATAATCCGACAGTTATTCACTCTGAAAAACACGTTTCACTCTTTGCCCTATATTGGTCATGATCTCGTACGGAATGGTACCAATTTGATTTGCCAATTCCTTTACACTTGGTTTTTCTCCAAATACTATAACTTCATCCCCGATTTTACAATCGACGTTGGTCACATCCAGCATGGTCATGTCCATGCATACATTTCCAAATACGAAAACCAACTGGCCTCTTACTAACATAGACCCTTTGCCATTTCCAAAAGCCCGTAAATACCCGTCTGCATAGCCAATCGGTATCGTAGCAATACTCATGTCTTTATTTGCCAATCCCTTTCTTCCATACCCAACTGTTTCCCCCCTTTTTATTTTCTTGATCTGAGAAATATTGGATTTTAAAGTACCTACGGCTTTCAATTGATGTTGCTCCTGCTCTGTAGGATCATACCCATACAACCCCACACCGAGTCTCACCATATCAAAATGATATTGAGGAAAACGGCTAATTCCTCCGGTGTTGACAATATGTCTGAGGGGTTTGTACCAAAGTGACTCACAAACCTGATCTGCCATTTGGATGAAATGTTTCACCTGTGATTCAGAATAAGAATCGTGCAGGGGACTTTCACTTCCTGCCAGGTGGCTGAAAACACTTCTTATTTTTATTTGCTTGTTTCTGGCAATCAATTGTTGTACCTGCGTCAATTCCTTGGCTGTGAATCCCAATCTGTTCATTCCAGATTCCAACTTAAGGTGAATACTGGGAATACCATCTGTATCTTCAAAATAGGATATGAATTCATGAAGCAAATCAAGGCTGTATATTTCAGGTTCCAGATTATATTCTTTCAACAATCTAAATGAATCTGAAGTGGGGTTCATAATCATGATAGGAACATAAATTCCATGCTTTCTCAATTCCACAGCTTCATCTATGTAAGCTACTCCCAGGTAATCAATCTTGTGGTATTGTAATAAATTAGCAATTTCAAAAATCCCACCACCATAGGCATAAGCCTTCACCATCGCCATTATTTTAGTTCCCGGTTTTAACTTAGACCGGTAATAATTGAGATTATGAACCACATTTTCCAGGTTGATTTCCAACACAGTTCTGTGAATATTTTTCTCCAGTTGAGATACAATTCTTTCAAAAGCAAAGTTTCTGGCTCCTTTCACAAGCACTACCTCATCAGCTAACTTGTGATTGGATTTCAGAAAAGAATCCGTGTCTGGAAAATAGTTTGATGGCACATCAATTTCTGACCTGTATTTTTCAATCTCTTTACCAATACCTATCACTTTAGAAACCTGATTTTTCCTGAACAATTGATTGACTCTCTTGTAAAGAGCTACCCCCTCAATTCCCGTTTGAGAAATATCAGAGAAGATTACCGATTTGGTTCTTTTTTGATTTTGTCGGCTCAGGAAATCAAGCGCCACTTCCATCCCATGCAAATCATTGTTGTAGGTGTCGTCTATCAGGTAACTCTGGCCAACTGCCTGCTTAAGCTCCAAACGCATCTTCACCGCAGGTAGATTGTTTAGCCCCGACTGAATGATATTTTCATCCAAGCCAAGTACCTTCATTACCACAGCGCAATGAATCGCATTTTCAATAAAATAAGGTTCTTTAAACTTCAACCTAAGATTGACGGTATGCCCGTCAAAGGAAATACGCAGCATATTTTGCTCTAGATGCTCAACTGTCCATCCGATAAGTTTACTTTTATCACCAATATATTGAAGTAAAGCATCTTCTACTATTTTCTCCGACTTTGAATAGATTACTTTCTGACAGCCTTTGAACAACAATGCCTTTTCCTCAGCTTTTTCAACTTTGGATTTAAATCCCTGGTTGTGTGCTTCTCCTATATTGGTAAAAATTCCAATGGTAGGTTTAATTATTTTTTCAAGGTTAGCCATCTCACCTGTTTTGGAAATACCTGCCTCAAATATCCCCAAATTGTCGTTTGCACTCATTTGCCACACTGAAAGTGGCACACCCACTTGTGAATTGTAACTCTTTGGGCTTTTTACAACCTGATAAGCCTGCCCCAGCAATGTGGAAAGCCATTCTTTCACAATGGTTTTGCCATTGCTGCCTGTAATCCCCAATACGGGGTAATCAAACAAACTTCGGTGATAAGATGCGATTCGCTGTAGTGCTTCTATAGAGGATGCAACTTTCAGCACACTTGCCTCATTTAATTCAGCGACATCTTTTTCTACCACAAACAAACGAACCCCTTGGTTGTATGCTTCTTCTACATATTTATGCCCATCATGATTGCTTCCCTGAATAGCAAAAAAAACAGATCCTTTTTGGATGGAAACATTCCGTGTATCAATACACAACTCTGATAAAATTACATCGCCGGACTGTTGCAACACTTCTCCGTTACATATAGTTTCTAGTTCGCTAAACAGCATAGGGTATTTTGTTATTAAAATCCTTGATTTTTAGTCCAAATAAAGGTATTCGGTGAAATACTTCCATCATTTCAACGTATGATATTAAACTACTTTTTAAAAACACAATTTAAGGCATAAATATTATATTTTTTTATCTTCTAAATTACTTCATATATCCTTTCTATTTCATTCAATTGGACTAAATTGCAAGATTTAACACATTATTAACTTAGAATTTTATTGATCTCAACACGTGTAAATGAACGTATCTCTCACTAATCCATTTCAGCTAATTTATACATTGTTTGAACACGAATATTTAGGCTATATATTCGAATCTTTTGTGATCCAAAAAGATGAAGAAGGAAGGCTTACATTTTCTCATCAAAACATCTCTTCTAAAAACGCAAAAGAATTCGACTCGGGACTCGATGACACTGATTATCAACTGATCAAATTGATGGATTCGATGCAACAAGACGTTGTAGCCAGACATTTCAATAAGAAAAATGTAAAAGCCAATGATTTTTTTCTAAAGATTTTTAATGGCAAAGATGGCAATGAAGTTATACAAAATGAAATCAAACGGTATCTCGAAATAAGACGATCAAAAATTCTGCCCCTGCTGAAAAACAAAATGCTGTTTGAAATGGGAGCAGATGGCGAACCTACCTGGAAAAAAATAGAAGTATTACAAGAACCTGCAACTGTCCTTTTCCACTTTAGAAGAAACGATGAGGATACTCATTATTTTCCCACTATAAAGTATGCCGGAGAAAAAGTAGATTATCAATACAAAGGCGGATACATTCTCTGCAACGATCCTGCATTTCTGGTTTTAGAAAACAAACTCTATCATTTTGCCAAAAACATTGACGGAAATAAAATCAAACCTTTTTTGGATAAAAAATTTATTTCTGTACCTAAAAAAATAGAGGACAACTATTACAGAAAATTTGTTGCTCAGCTTGTAGGATCTTTTGATGTGTATGCAAAGGGTTTTGAAATCAAAACAGAAAATTACCCGGTAAAACCCCTTCTTACATTTTCCAAACTGGCAAACGGTTCGAAAACACTTTCTTTATTTGGAGAAAATGGAGTTGCTGCAAATCAGGAAGACAGTCAGGATAAAATCCTGTTTGAACTTTCCTTTGGTTATGGAAACTACAGCTATACCGCCGATAAAATAAAAGAAGTAAGCGTACATGTGGATAAACAGGATGACAACTATATCTTTTACCGGATAAAACGAGATCTGAACAAGGAAAAAAAATATATTCACTTTCTGAATGAAGCCAACATGTCGTTGAGGCATGCCCGGGCAACTATGAATACCTCTACTGCCTTTTCATGGATTCGTCAAAATGAGAAATTTCTCAATGAATCAGGCATTACACTCCGCCAAAATGGAGGAGAAGGCAAAAAATATTTTCTTGGACAAACTTCCATTTCCATTCAGGTCAATGAAAATATTGATTGGTTTGATATCCACGCCGTAATCAAATTTGGAGATTTCAATATTCCTTTCAAGGTTATTAGAAACCATATTCTAAAGAAAAAAAGAGAGATAGAATTGCCAAATGGAGAAGTGGCAGTAATACCCGAAGAATGGTTTCTTGAATACTCCGAGCTGTTTGCCTTTTCAGAAGATGTTGAGGGTCAGGAAGGTTTGGCTTTGAAGAAACATCATCTGGCACTGGTGAATGAGTTGAAAGAATCCGAAATAGCCAAAATTCAACTCAATAGAAAGCTGGAAAAACTGAGCAATTCCTTCAAACAAATCGAGGACTATCCAATAGCCAAAGGATTTAAAGGTGATCTGCGTCCATACCAAAAAGCCGGATACAATTGGATGAATTTTCTGAGGCAGTATAAATTTGGTGGCTGTCTGGCAGATGATATGGGTCTAGGAAAAACAGTTCAGACTTTGGCCATGCTTCAAAATGTAAAGGAGCTAGAAGATGGAGGTGTCAACCTGCTTGTAATGCCTACATCGCTAGTTTACAACTGGGAAAAAGAAGCTGAAAAGTTCACTCCAAAATTAAAAATACTGAACTATACCGGAGTAAAAAGGGTCAAAGATGTCAGCCAATTTGCAAACTACGATTTGGTGCTCACATCGTATGGTCTCATCAGACAAGACCTTGATTTACTAAAAGATTTTTATTTCAACTACATCATACTCGACGAATCTCAGGTAATCAAAAATCCTGATTCCAACATTGCCAAAGCAGTAAAGCATCTAAAATCGAGTTACAAACTGATACTAACAGGCACTCCGATTGAAAACACAACCATGGATCTGTGGTCACAAATGGAATTTCTCAACCCCGGATTGCTGGGTGGGAAAACTTTTTTCAAAAACAACTTCCAATTGCCTATAGAAAAAAAACAAGACGAACAGCAAACAAAAAAGCTGTACACGATCATCAAACCATTTTTACTCAGAAGGCACAAGTCTCAGGTAGCCACTGATCTGCCAGAAAAGATAGAAACTGTCAGATATTGCTCTATGACTGAAGAACAGGAAAGTGCTTATGAGGAAGTAAAATCAGGCTACAGAAATGAAATAATGAGCCAAATAGAGGAAGGTGGACTTGGTAAATCTCAGTTCTTACTACTTCAGGGTTTGACAAAGCTGAGACAAATTGCCAATCACCCCAAGATGATCGATGAATCATACAAAGGTGAGTCTGGTAAATTAAAAGAAATCAGCTACATGCTTGAAAATGCCATTAACAAAAACCATAAAATCCTTGTATTTTCACAGTTCGTGAAACATCTGGGTATTATTTCAAGCTATCTGAAAGAAAAAAACATAGACTATTGCTACCTGGATGGCAGTACCAAGGACCGGGAAGCACAAGTCAGCCGTTTTCAAAATAATGAATCGGTAAAAGTATTTTTAATTTCACTCAAAGCAGGTGGCCTTGGGCTCAATCTGACCAAAGCAGAGTATGTGTTTCTGCTTGACCCATGGTGGAATCCTGCCATAGAAGCACAGGCCATTGACAGGGCTCATAGAATTGGGCAGAAAAATACGGTATTCACCTATAGGTTCATCACCAAGAATTCCGTAGAGGAAAAAATCATGATGCTACAGCAAAACAAAAGAAAATTGGCGTCTGATCTGATCACAACAGAGGAAAGCTTCGTCAAAAACCTATCTAAAGAAGATATTGTTAGTATATTGGATTAGTAAAAAACAACTACCCAATGATTACTACTATTCAATCTACGTTCGAGGCACAAAAGATAAAAAGCCTCGAACTAAGGTATGAGTCTATTCAAAACCGTATTGAAAGACTCAAAGCCCTAAAATCCTGGATACTCGACAATAAAGACCGGATCAGAAAAGCGTTATATCAAGATTTGAAAAAACCGGAAACAGATACTGATATTTCGGAAATATTCACCGTTACCTCCGAGCTCAACAAGGCACTTAAGTATATAAAACAATGGACAAGACCAGAGTATGTTTCACCAGGGCTGACTTATCTGGGCACTTCTGCCTACATTCACTATGAGCCCAAGGGAACTACTCTAATCATTGCTCCATGGAATTTTCCTTTCAACCTGGTTTGTGTGCCATTGGTTTCAGCTATAGCCGCTGGAAACACAGCCATTTTAAAGCCATCAGAACTCACTCCTGCCACTTCAGCTTTAATTACCCAAATGGTGAAAGAGGTATTTAACCCGTCAATTGTTGCAGTAATAGAAGGAGCTGTAGAAGAAACCACAGAGTTACTTAAACTTCCTTTTGACCATATTTTCTTTACCGGAAGTACCAACGTAGGAAAAATTGTAATGGCTGCTGCTGCCAAAAACTTAAGCTCGGTAACGCTGGAGCTGGGTGGAAAATCACCTGTCATTATTGATAAATCAGCCAACATAAAAGATGCTGCGAAAAAAATCGTCTGGGGCAAATTCGTAAACAATGGGCAGACATGTATAGCTCCGGATTATTTGTTTATTGACAGTGAAGTAAAGGACAAATTCGTAAGCGAAGTAAAAAACCAAACCCGAAAGCTGTTTGATTCAGACTCTTCAGGGTTCGAAAATTCTGATTCTTATTCCAGAATGGTCAATAAGAAACATTCGAAAAGGCTTTCTACTTTGTTACAAGATGCTTTAGACCAAGGAGCCGTATTAGAAATGGGAGGAGAAAACAGCTCTGATCAAAAATACATGGAACCTACATTGCTGTCAAATGTCCCCTCTGATGCCACTATATGGAAAGAAGAGATATTCGGGCCTCTCCTGCCATTGAATATCTATGAATCTGCTAAAGATATCATTGATCATATCAATTCACAGCCTAAACCCCTGGCACTGTATGTCTTTACCAAAGACAGGAAGTTTGCCAACGAACTACAGCAAAAAACCTCTTCCGGTTCTATGTGCATCAACGATGTTGTAATTCAATATTCTCATCCAAATCTACCTTTTGGCGGTGTTAATGAAAGTGGAATTGGGAAATCTCACGGATACTATGGCTTTCAGGATTTTTCAAATGCAAAGTCGGTCATCAAGCAGAGAATTGGGTTGACAAATACCTCGGCATTCTATCCACCTTTCGGAGAATTCAAAAGGAAAATTGTGGATTTTATGATAAAATATTTTTGATGAGAATATCTACCCAAACAAACAGGCAGGAATTCCTTTTACTCCCATTTCAGCCATAAATACATCACCACTATTGGGGTACTTTTCCAGTTGCTCTGGTGTCACACCTTGTCTGGCAGAAGTAATATATAATTGGTCAAGGTTTTCTCCTCCAAACGCACATGAGGTAACATTTATTGCTGGCAGTTGTATAGATTCTATCAGCTTGCCGGTTTTAGGATTCCAACAGCCAACAGCCCCTCCTCCCCAAAGTGCCACCCAAAGCATCCCGTTTGAATCAATGGTCATACCATCAGGAAAACCCAGACGCTCCTCTACATTGACAACAACTTCGGGATTTGAAATTGTAGCATCATTCTTATTAAAGTTGTACGCCACAATTTTTCTGGTTGGAGAATCGATATAATACATTGTCCTGCAATCCAGTGACCAACATATTCCATTGGACACAGTTACACCTGTTATCATTTTTTCTACTGAAAAATCAGGACTAATTTTATAAACTGATCCAACAGCATCTTTTTCATCCAAGGGCATACTTCCAACCCAAAAATTTCCCAGTGGATCACATTTCCCGTCGTTGAACCGATTATCTGGTAAATCTTTCTCAGGGTCAATTTTGTATTCTATTTGTCCGCTTTCTAAGTCGAAATGAGCAATACCATCTTGCAGTGCAAGCAATACACCTCCTGATTTGACGGGAACAACCGTTCCAATCCTTTCAAAAACATCATACACTTTATCGTTTTGAGAGACAGGATCAAACACATGCAATGACTTACCTTCTATATTTACCCAATAGAGTATTTTGTCAACAGGATGCCAAATAGCTCCTTCTCCCAGTCTCGCTTTTGCATCCAAAACAACTTTGGACGATGTATGATTACCCATATATATGCTTTTGTTATTTGCTATTAGAAATAAAGTACGACACAATATGATTGATCAGCATCGTTTTCCTTTTTTCAGTAATATTAAAGAATCTTAAATGGAATTTAAAACTTCTGACAAAACCCGTAAGTGAATTGGACTACCTCTTCAAATATCCCCTGGACAATAAGGTCTAACCATTTCTATTTTAACCTTTCAATGCATTTCTTTGCATTCAATATGCGAAAAATAAAAAACGAAGAGCTACAAAGAATATCCATTGATGAATTCAAATCTTCGGATAAAAATCCTGTTATTCTGATTTTGGATAACATCAGGAGTTTAAACAATGTAGGCTCTGCATTCAGGACATCTGATGCCTTTATGGTTGAAAAAATATACTTGTGTGGCATCACAGGAATCCCTCCACATCGTGACATAAATAAAACAGCATTGGGGGCAACTGATTCCGTAGATTGGGAATATCAAAAAAATACATTGGATGCGATCAGTAAACTAAAACAAGATGGTTGGCAAATAATAGCTGTTGAGCAGGCAGAAAAGAGCTTATCGCTTGAAAAATTCGAACCACAAAAGGATGAAAAATATTGTTTTGTATTTGGCAATGAAGTATTCGGAGTGGATCAGGAAGTAGTGGACGCATCGGATGCCTGCCTGGAAATCCCGCAATTTGGCACCAAACACTCTTTGAATATTTCTGTGAGCATTGGAGTAGTACTGTGGCATTATGTCAATAAAATATGCTTCTGATAAATTCTGCTTTTCATTTTTTAGAATAAATGTTGAATGTCTGATTATTACTAGAAACCTATTTATTTTACACTTGCATTTAAGTTAAATTTAAGGGAGAGATATTTCTCTCTTGTGCTATGAAAAAATACATCAAACAAACTGATCCGTTTATTGTACCTACAGGTGACGACAAGCTCATTGAAGAACATTTCGGAAACGCCAGTTTAAAGTATGAGGGATGTAGTATATGTAGATGTGAAGCCCCTCCCAGATGGAAAGAACCTTATCAAAATCCTGAATTTGATGAAATAGTGATCGTCTCAAAGGGAAGACTTGAAATTAAGATAGAAAAAGACCGAGAGGTAATAGAAAAAGGTCAATCAATACTATTAAAAAAAGGAGCACGAATAAGATTTCGTAATCCCTTTGATCAGCCTTGCGAATATTATTCTATCTGTATGCCTCCCTTTTCCGTAAAAACAGCGAACAGAGAATAATTATAATCCTGACATTTTTAAATATTATACAGTTATACAAATGGAATACAGAATAGAACATGATACCATGGGCGAAGTAAAAGTGCCTGCGGATAAATACTGGGGTGCACAAACCCAGAGATCCAAAATGAATTTTAAAATTGGTGGTGCAAATATGCAAATGCCAATTGAAATAGTAAAGGCATTTGCCATACTCAAAAAATCAGCCGCAGAAACAAATTGTGAGCTAGGGGTTTTGTCCAAAGAAAAGTCCGATCTGATAGGCAAAGTCTGTGATGAAATATTATCCGGTCAGCTAGACGACCAATTTCCCCTTGTAATTTGGCAAACCGGATCTGGTACACAATCCAATATGAATGTAAATGAGGTAGTAGCCAATCGGGCACATGTGCTCAATGGGGGTTCTTTATCAGACGATAGTAAAGTCATTCATCCAAATGATGACGTCAACAAATCTCAATCGTCAAACGATACATTCCCTACTGCCATGCATATCGCAGGGTATAAAATGATAGTGGATGACACTATTCCCAAAATAGAAACACTACGCTATACACTCAATGACAAAGCTAAGGCTTTTGCAAAAGTTGTGAAAATAGGCAGGACACACTTTATGGATGCTACTCCTTTGACCCTTGGGCATGAATTTTCCGGATATGTATCTCAGCTGGATCATGGGTTAAAAGCACTTCGCAATACACTTGAACACTTGTCAGAACTAGCTTTAGGAGGAACGGCAGTTGGCACAGGCCTTAACACACCGCAAGGCTATGCCGATCTTGTTGCAGCAACAATCGCAAAACACGCAGGCCATCCATTTGTTTCAGCAAAAAATAAGTTTGAGTCTTTAGCAGCTCATGATGCGATCGTAGAATGCAGTGGTGCACTCAAACAACTGGCGGTTAGCCTGATGAAAATCGCAAATGACATCAGAATGTTATCTTCAGGGCCTAGAAGCGGAATTGGAGAGATAATGATACCGGAAAATGAACCAGGTTCTTCAATAATGCCAGGAAAAGTCAATCCAACACAATGTGAAGCACTGACTATGGTATGCGCTCAGGTAATAGGAAACGACGTGGCTATTTCTGTTGGAGGCATGAATGGTCATTTTGAATTGAATGTATTTAAACCGATGATGGTTTACAATTTGTTGACTTCTGCCCGATTATTAGGTGATGCTTGTCTGTCATTCAACGATCATTGTACTGTTGGTATTGAACCTAACTATCCAGTAATAGAGGAAAAATTAGAAAAATCATTGATGCTCGTTACCGCACTCAATACTCACATTGGGTACGAAAAGGCAGCAAAAATCGCAAAAAAGGCGCATAAAGAAGGTACTACTCTAAGGGAAGCTGCCTTGGCACTGGAATTCCTAACCAATGAGCAATTCGATCAGTGGGTCGTTCCTTCCAAAATGGTAGGAAGTATGGAAAAACAATAAACAATACAGTATAAGAATCAAATTTGGCTTTTATAGAGTTATTTTTGTACATTAGTAATTTAATAAGTGAACCAATCAATTAATCATGAGAAATATATTAGGAATACTTGCCATTATTTTTTGTGTAGCAATCGTTACGGATGCAAGCGCACAGATGTCCAAAAAGGAAGCAAAAGAATGGAAAAAGCGTATCAAAAAACTTACTCCTGATCAATATCAAACTTTGCTCGAAGAAAACAAGTCATTGAAATCTCAGGTGAGCAGTCTCAAGAAAGAGGTAACCGGAGTAGATGACAAACTAAAAGACAAGGACGATCAAATTGCACAATATCAGGATCAGGTTTCTTCCTTGAGGAGTGATTTGGCCGCCGCTAAAAAAGAAGCTGCCAGCAAACCTCAGCCAGTAGCATCTTCTGCACCAGTTGGTGGAAGCGTACAAAGTACAAGTGGTGTTGTCTTTACTGTACAGATCGGGGCATTCGCTAAGAAAGATTTGAAAAAATTTGCCGAGAACAATCCTGCATTTCAATCTGACTCTAAAGACGGTCTGATGAAATATACTATTGGAATGTTCAGAGACTACTGGGAAGCTGATACTTTCAAAAAATACCTTAGAGAAATTGGGGTAAAAGATGCTTTTATAGCTTCTTATAAGGATGGTAAAAGGGTTCCAATTAAGGATGTTTTAGAAGGAGTAATCTAAAAACAAAAAAACTTATTAAAAGCCTGACTATTTCCCAATGGTCAGGCTTTTCTTTTTTAGAAAGTATAATTAATATAATTTTGCCCTCCACAAATTCTAAAGCATGATTAAATATAAAACACGTGAGGAAATTGAACTGATGAGGCAAAGTGCTCAATTGGTGTCAAAAACATTGGGAATAATAGCCAAAGAAGTTAAACCTGATGTAACACCTTTGTATTTAGATAAAATCGCTGAAGAATTTATAAGAGATAACGGAGGCATTCCTGGATTTTTGGGACTTTACGATTTTCCCAATACACTGTGTATGTCTTTGAATGAACAGGTAGTACATGGCATACCAAACAATAAACCCTTGAAGAATGGAGATGTCATTAGCATAGACTGTGGCGTATTTATGAATGGATTTTATGGAGATCATGCATACACATTTGAAGTCGGAGAAGTCGATCCTAAAGTAAAAAAACTACTTAAGGTGACAAAAGAATGTCTCAATCTGGGAATTGAACAGGTAAAAAAAGGTAACAGAATTGGTGATATAAGTTTTGCCATTCAGCATCATGCTGAAAAAAATGGATACGGTGTAGTGAGAGAACTGGTAGGTCATGGATTAGGAAGAGAGATGCATGAATCACCCGAAGTTCCTAACTTTGGTAAAAGAGGAAGAGGTACTCAAATTAAAGATGGATTGGTAATTGCAATCGAACCAATGATAAATTTGGGTTCTAAAAATGTAAGACAACTGTCTGATGGTTGGACAATTATCACAGCAGACAAATTACCATCTGCTCACTTTGAACACGATGTGGCTTTTATCGATGGCAAAGCTGATGTCCTTTCTACTTTCGAATATGTAGAAGAAGCCCTGCAGGTAGTCAATGTCTAAAAATATATGGAATGCTTTTTTGAAAATAAAAGTAATTGCTACTTTTTCAAAAATTTGTGTGCTTCTTTGAATCGGGTGAATTCATCTTTCACTACTAAGAAATAATACCCGGTAGAGAAATCTTTCACGTTAATCCTGAACTTATCTCTACCTATTTCTTCCGGCACTATTGTCACTTTATTACCGATTATGCTTCTCATTTCAAACTCAACACGATCTAGCTCGGAATTTTTGATTTCTATAATGAGAAAGTTAACAGAGGGGTTAGGATAAATTTCTATCTGATTTTTGATTTCCAGTGAGGTATTTTCAAAATCAGGAGATTCAATTGACCTGTTGACATTGGAAGTAGAATCCTGAGCCTGAACTACAAGGAATCCTATGCTTAATATCAATGACAATATGGTCTTTTTTAATGACAAGTAGTATTAGGTTTTTATAACTTATATTCAAAATACGTTAAGACTTCACTAAAGTTCCTTGAAGATAATAAAATTTTTAGAAAAAACTGTCGTTACCGCAATTAATTTAAATCTAAATACATCACTTTACAATGAATATATATTACTATTCATATATAGCGTCAAGTATTGAACTCTATCTTTAATACAATTTAACTATCTCCTTCCCTTATTTCTGCAAAGGACTTTGGCAAAAGATCAATTAAATCACCTGCAATCAATCCTTCTTCTGAATTTTCTTTAACATACAAATTCCCTGCCAACCCGTGTAAGTACGCACCTAGTATTGCGGCTTCCAAAGAATCATATTTCTGACCAAGCAATGCAGTGACAATCCCTGTCAACACATCACCACTTCCTGCGGTAGCCATACCAGGATTACCTGTGGTATTAAAAAACACCTGCCCATCAATACTAGTAATGCTGGTATGTGCTCCTTTGAGTATTACAACCACCTTGTTTCTTTTTGAGAATTCAATCTGCTTTTCTAATCGCTCAAAATCATCATTCCAATTTCCAACCAGTCTTTTAAACTCTAACGGGTGAGGAGTTAAAATACTTTTTTCAGGAATTAGATCAATCAAGCCTTCCAAGGCAATAATATTTAAAGCATCCGCATCCAACACCATAGGTTGATTCACCTTTTTCAATAACTTAACCAACGCATCAACAGTTAATTTATCCACACCTATTCCCGGGCCTACTCCAATAGCATCGTACTGATTAACATCAGGAACATTAGAAAGCATATTTTGGTGTGTATCTGTAATCACCATAGCCTCAGGAACGGCAGTTTGCATAATTTCATATCCACACTCTGGAAGATAAACAGTCACCAGACCAGCTCCTGATCGAAGACAAGCCCGTGAAGCCAATACAGCAGCTCCAATTTTCCCTTTACTCCCTGAAACAATCAGGTTTCTACCCATATTTCCTTTATGAGCATATTTCCCTCTTGATTTAAAAATTGATTTAATAAACTCAGGTGTAATCAAATAATGCCTGGCTTTTTGTTTCGCTATGAAATTTTGGTCTAACCCAATATCAACAACAAACAAATTTCCGGTAAAATCATCATTTTGAGGTAGATAAAATGCGAGCTTGGGAATTTGAAAAGTGACAGTTTCAGTACATTTAACTATCATTTCTCCAGAAGCATTTTGATCACAATACAACCCAGATGCAATATCAATTGCAATTACATTAGTTGCACTCCTATTGATATGATTAATCAGCAAAGCATGAAGCCCCTTAACAGGTCTGGAAAGACCCGATCCAAAAATCCCATCAATTATTATATCATTCTGGTTTAACAAAGGAAAGTCCGATTCTGCCTTTATCAGGATGGGATCATATAATTTTTTCAGCCTGTTTAAGTTGACTTGGAAATCTTCAGTACCATTTGATCCAGTACCAATAAAATAGGTTTCTACCTGACATCCATATTCTAAAAGCAATCTGGAAATTGCCAGACCATCTCCACCATTGTTTCCTGTTCCACATAACACCTTGACATTGTCACGAATTCCATGTTTTTTCAAAAACCAGGAAACGAAGGCTTTTGATGCTTTCTCCATAAGGTCTATTGAGGAAATTGGTTGGTTTTCAATAGTAAATTGATCAACCTGCCTTATTTGTTCAGACGTAAGTATTTTAGTCAATTTATCCAGTGAGTTCATATTCTAAATTTAACTCATCAGGCATCAATGTGCAATATTCAAAAGAAATTGGTGATTACCTATCTACCTCACCCAAAACAAAATCCAACGAACCAACGATAGCTATCAGGTCTGCAATCATATATCCTTTTGACAGTTCTGGTAAAATGGAAAGATTGGAAAAACAGCAAGAACGTGCCTTACATCTGATGGCAATATCGGATCGTCCATCTGCTCTGAAAAAGAAACCAATTTCTCCTTTGGGATTTTCGGATCTAACATATAAATCCTGAGCTTTTGGCCTTATTTTTTTGGGTGCAATTTGTCGAGGGTCAAATTCTTTGGTTCGCTTGTGATCACCTTTCAGTTTTTCAAGACACTGCTCAATGATTTTAACCGATTCTTTACACTCTTCTACTCTTACCCAGGTTCTGTCCCAACAGTCACCGGTTTGTCCCATTTCACCCTTACCCACAGGAATATTAAAATCCAATTCTGGATATACAGAATAACCATCGACCTTCCGCAGATCAAATTTGAGCCCTGTAGAACGAAGCATTGGACCCGTCACACCGAAATTGATAGCGAGATTACGGTCTAAAACGCCAATATTAGCAGTTCTGTCAACAAATATTTTATTATTAATTAAAACATTGTCCAACTCAACCAACTTAGGTTTCAGGTAATTGATAAATTCCGTGCATCTTTCTTCAAAACCAACAGGCAAATCATAGTATAATCCCCCTATCCAGATATAGTTGTAAAGCATGCGTGCACCACTTACCCATTCGAGCATTCTAAGGATATGCTCACGGTCTCTCATGAGCCAAAGAAAAGGCGATACAGCACCTATATCCAATCCATAAGTGCCAACTGCTACAAAATGAGAAGCAATACGATTAAGTTCAGCTACCAGTACTCGTATATATTCTACACGCTTTGGAATCTGATCCTGAATACCCAGCATCCTCTCTACTCCCATCGCATAAGCGTGTTCATTGTTCATTGCTGCCACATAGTCCAATCGGTCAACAAAAGGAATTACCTGATTGAATGGTACAGATTCCCCATGTTTTTCAAAACAACGGTGTAAATAGCCCAAATGCGGCACTACATCTACCACTATTTCTCCATCTGTAACGACTTCAAGCCTCAATACTCCATGTGTTGAAGGGTGTTGTGGTCCGATATTGATGACCATTTCTTCAGAGCGGAGATTATCTTTATTATAGATATTAGGCTCAGACTTTTTCAGGTTGTCCTTATGGTATTTGTATTGAATCTCAGGCATTAGTCATCTTCTCTTCTTATGGTTTCCATTCCCCTGTATTCAAGCGGCTCTTCATAATCCTTTTGCAAGGGATGCCCTTCCCAATCAGCAGGCATCAAAATTCTACGCAAATCAGGATGTCCAATGAAATGTATGCCCAACAGGTCATAAGCTTCTCTCTCGTGCCAGTTTGCAGTTTTCCATATCGAAGCAACAGAAGGAATTTCAGGTTTCATTCTGTCTGTTTCAACCTTTAACATCAAAGAAACTTCGAAAGGAATAGAATATAAATTGTAAACAACTTCCATCGTGCCTTTCTCCAAACCATTGTCAATACCTGTGAGACACGATAGCGAATCGAAATATGTTTCTTTGTTTTGAAACAATTCCTGACAAACAACATCAATTTTATGTGCCTTGATCAAAATCGCCTTAGGAGTGCAATTCAGATCCTCACCTAATATTATCTCTTCTCCAAAAGCAGATAACAGTATTTTCTTTATGTCTTCGAATTTATCCAAGTGTCAAACTTTTTCCTTCATGGCATTGATCAATAGTCTTGGAGCAATCAAAGATTCTCCATCAATTTTCTCCCTTAATTTGATGATACCACCGATCAACGCTTCTGGTCTTGGAGGACATCCTGGTACATATACATCTACAGGAATAATTTTATCTACTCCTTTTACCACATGATAGCCATGCTCCCAATATGGCCCTCCACAATTGGCACATGAGCCCATTGATATAACATACCTCGGTTCAGACATTTGCTCATACAACCTCCTTACTCTGTCTGCCATTTTATAGGTAACTGTACCCGCTACTATCATTACATCCGATAATCTGGGAGAAGCTCTGGGAATCACACCATATCTGTCCAAATCATATCCGGAAGCCATACTTCCCATCATTTCAATAGCACAACAAGCCAAGCCAAATCCCATGGGCCAAATACTGGACAGCCTTGCCCAATTGGTCAAGTCCTCCAATTTACTCACAATAACACCACCGCTATTTAATTGACTGTCTTTCTGCATCAGGAGTATTTACTATTTATCTGTGTGTATAAATCGTCCGGTATTTTAGAATCAAACTTCTTTATTTTAAGCTCTGGCTTGTCCCATTCCAGAAAACCTTTAGCCCACACATACGCCAAGCCCATTACAAGAATGAGAATAAAAATACTCATTTCAACAAATGCAAATTTGCCCCAGATACCTTCCGTGGCTTCAATCAGATTTTTATCGCCAAAAACAATTGCCCAGGGAAAAAGAAATACCAATTCTGTTTCAAACAAAATAAATATTAGGGCTACAACATAAAACCGGATATTGAACTTGCCCCATGAGTTTCCAATAGGATCTTCCCCACTCTCATAGGTGGTGTTTTTCTCTTCATTTGGACGGTCTGGACGGATAAAGCGTCCCAAAACCAAAGGTGCTGCAACGCCAATTAAACCTCCAAAAATAAAGAGTAATATGATTTGATATGATGTTAATTCTATCATCGCATTCGAAAAACTTAAAATTAGTTGAATGTAGGAATTCTATACGAGGAAATGTAGATTTTTATCTAATTGATCCTCTGAAGAGCCTGATTTGTACATGAAATTAATATCAGGGTATCTTTCCCCCTTTATTCCAGATTCTTTTCTAAAACGTAATCGTCCATCACATATCCACCTCCAATATCTATTACTACAGAATCTCTCTGAACAAATCCAACATTAATATACGCTTTTATACTATCTGTATTGTTTTTATTCACTGTCAAGCGTATTTTATCCAAACCATAACTTTTTGCATGGCTTTCTACAAAAAGTAAAGCTGCTTTACCCAACCCCTGGCCTCTGAAGGAGGCGTGCAGGTAAATTTTACTCAAAAAAAGTGCATCTTTTTCCTGTTTAACACCTAGGTATCCAATACTCGAATCATTGGTCTCAATAAGAAAATATTCATAACCATCGTCAATTTGAGATTCGATGGCTTGCTGAGACTGAAACTTTTCAAGCATATATTCTACTTGCTCACAACCTATAATAGGTGTATAATGTTCTGTCCAAATTTCCTTAGCCAGATTTTCTATTATTTCAAATTGAGTAAGAGAGGAAGCTTTTACTATTTTTATCATCCCACTTTTTTATTGCCCCAAGGATAATAAAAAACGAAATGAGTTGAACTATAAGTAAGAGAATCAATTCAACTTATTGCACTATCAATTTTTTAGACACAACATTTTGCTGATTGCTAATTTTCAGCATATAAATACCACTTCTAAAATTGCTAGTAGAAATAGTAGTATTTCGGTCAAATGTACCACTAGACATTTCATTTCCGTTCAAATCAAAAAGCGACCAATTAGTTTGAGAATCAATAGATCCCCTGAGAAAAACCTGTGAACCAGAAGAAACCGGATTAGGATAAACATCCAGAGAACTGCCAAAAGTGGGGCTTACAGCCAATACTCTCAGGTACTCAAATTTTCCATCATAATCAGTTTGTTTCAGTCTGTAATATGTCAGCTCCATAAGATCACTGTCATCTGTCCAACTATATGACCTAATGCTGTTTGAGTTTCCATTTCCAGAAATAGTAGCCACTTCATAAAAATTAACCCCGTCGTTGGATTTCTCTATGCTGAAGTAATCATTATTTATTTCCACAGCTGTTTTCCAAAACAAAGAAACATAACCATCTGTAAAAGAATATCCAAAACTAATAAGTTCTACTGGAAGAGGACTGTTAGGTTGCTCGCCGAGCCAGGCATTGAAATCAGGGTTGGTATCTATCAGGTCTTGTTTATTTCCTATGTTGTCCGTTGTATCACTCCCACCTCCGGAATTTGTTACAGTACCATTAACATACAAACCATAAGGGTTGGAAGCATTATTATTTATAATATCATCACCACCTCCACTAAAGTCAATATTACCATCCACATACATCTGACCTCCCGAATTAATTTTAAGAAAAGTGCCACCAGACCCATCGTTTCTCACATCTCCATACACAGCAACTCTACCATTTTGGTTTACTGTAATATCTCCGCTCTCTTCAGAAATAAGATTTCCTTTTATTACCAAATCTGCGTAAGGTGGTGGTGCTACATTAGTCCCTACAATAAGACTTTCATTGCTATGGATTATTAAATCGGATTCTGCTATCAATCTGCCACGAGGATATATTCGGATATCATTTCCTCCATTTGCTTCTATTGTGCCGGGAACTGACAGAGTATCGTACAACGAAAAATTACCATTGTTTATATTAAGATCACCTCCAAAACTCAAGTCACCGTTCCCTCCATTTACAGTAAAATTACCTCCCGAAACAGTAACTGCATTGGCAATATTAAAATTCCCATCAGCAGGATTTAATGTAAAGCTTGCAGATCCACTTGTTTTGAATGCACCTGCGTTAAAAATCCCACTTTGGTTAATAGTTTGCGTACCACTTGTGAATCTCAAATAATCTGCAACATCAAATTGTCCTGTGGATCCTACTGTATAAGTCGATGCATGCGAACTTGTAAAGTTATCAGCATTGAATATTCCATCTATCGTCCATCCCTGAGTAGCAGAACTCGTAAAATCATTTGCTACACTTAATTCTCCCGTTGACTTAATATTATAGGTGGATGGGTGTGTACTATTAAAATTACCTGAATTAACTTCTCCATCTATTACCCACACATGAGTACCTGCTGTGCTAATATTACCTGTAACATCTAACAAACCAGTTGAAGCAATATTATATGTCTTTCCATTAGTACTTGACAATGATCCAGCAAATAAAGTACCATCAATATTCACTATTTGAGAACCATTGGTCAATGACACAGTATTTGTGACTGTCATATCACCATCTATATTTAATGTAAACATCCCTCCACTAGAATACGAATCCGCATCCAATGAACAAGTTGAACAAACATTTAATTGCTTTCCTGATCCCCCGCTCATAGACATAGCTGTTCCTATATCCATAATCGAACCATTAGTTAGACTTAATCCTGTTGACCCACTTAAGGTAAAATAAGTTCCTGTAGTGAGTGTAGAATTATCTATTGATATAGAATTTTGCTGAATGTTGTCCTGAAAATAGGTGCCAATGTGAAGTTCGGCTTCACCAGACATGCTCAACCCTGAATGGTAGCCGGGTGTATAGGCACCAGTAACATTTACCACTACTCCATCCAGCGACAATGTAGTGTTCTGACCTGAGTTTACACTATTGGTATTTATCGTTCCTCCAGAAACGGTTATTGTTCTGGCAGATCCTGAATAAGAATTGTTAAGCTGGCCTGTTACCGTTACAGTTATCCCATCAACTACTGTTAGATTAGCATTTAAGGTGAGGTCTCCTGTAATAGTAACGTTAGACGATATTGTACAAGGTAAGTTTACTGTCAAATTACCAGATACGTATCCAACAGTACATTGTGACTTACCGGTAAAACTTACACCAAACAAAAGAAATATCATGGTAATAATAACAATAAATCCACGACATGAGTAAACTAATAATTTCATAAATACACGCTCTACAGCATTTTTTGGGTTAACATTGGGCAAAACTAGACACGGTTTAAACTGGAAAACCTAGTCAATTGAAAGAAAATCGGTGAAAATGGATGATTTCAGATGGCAACTCAGCTAAAACGCTATAACTCTTCTTTTCAAACTAACTGAAATCAGATTTTAAACTTTTTTCAAGTAAAACTGCATTGTTCAAACACTCTTGCGACACATCATATTACTTGGTGAAAACTTCAACTTATTGAATTAAATAAACCAACTTAATAACTCTGCCAGAAATAAATCAACGGTTACTTTACCACTCATTTCTTAGAAATAACAAACTCATAACCAACTCATAATCAACTAGATATTATTAAGTATTCTAAATATTGCAACACGACAAATTTACGCCAGGCTTGAACCAGTAGTTCAAAGTTTTCGATAGTCGGACATTAAGTGTAGATAAATAGACAGTATGTTCCTTTAAAGCATTTTTGCTACTTTGTAAGTACTGTCAGGTTTGTTTTACAGGAGGAGCCGGGTGGTTAGCACATCATACCTCTTTTGAAATTGCTATATCAACTTAACACCCTGAACCAAAGCAATCTTATCTTTCAATTGGTTAAACTTTGATGGAAGTATTTTCCCTACTATCAGACAAGCTTCTTCAAATAGCTGACTTGAGACATCAACTTCAAATTCGCCAACCAGTCGCATCACTTCGCTGGTTTTGGTATAAGGATAATGAATTTCAATTGTTCTTTTCACCACTACTTCTATAACTCTGGCTTTAGACAGGGCGTCTTCTGCAGCAGTTTTATAGGCTTGAATTAATCCGCTCACACCAAGCTTAGTACCACCAAAATACCTGATAACTACTACCAGTACATTTTCTAATTCAAAAGATTTGATTTGCCCCAGAATAGGGTCTCCTGCACTATGTCCGGGCTCTCCATCATCATTCGCACGGACAATTTGTTGGTTGTTTTCTCCCAAAATAAAGGCATAGCAATGGTGTCGGGCATCATAATATTCCTTTTTTAATTCACTTACTCTTTTCTTTACTTCAGTGGTGCTTTTTACCGGATAAGCGTATGCTATAAACTTACTGCCTTTTTCTTTGTAGAAACCCCCGGCTTCATTAGCAATAGTTTTGTAGCTACGGTCTTCCATTACAGTTCCTTCAATCGCTGTTTCGCTTCTTTTGTTACCTGATCATTGTCATCAATAGCTACAGCCTCTTTGTAATAATCTTCAGCCTCTGACTTATTCCCTCTTTCTTCTGTAATTTTTCCCATTCCAAGCATACAAAGGCTCTTATAATAGAGTCCCTTATTCTCGTACTGATTGCTCATTTCAAGTGCTCTTTTGTAATGTTGCTCTGCGAGTATATTATTCTTTTTGTATTTTTCCTGATAGACACCAAAATAAACTTCGCTACACAAAACATAATATCGATCTTGTTTTGTACGCAATTCCATAATCAACGGCATAGCTTGTTCATAGTCATTTTGAGATACCATGCACTCAATAAGTTTGGACTTGAAATAACAGTTGTTAGGATACTCACTCACCAGATTTTCTAAATAATGCCGGGCCTTATAAGACTTATTTTCGTACCGAAGGTATATGTAGGCTAAATACAGGTGTGCCTCTATTTTGATCAACTTACCAATCTTAGTAGCACGATCAAGTTGAACTAACCCTTTTTCAATATCTCCACTTTTAAAAATCCACATAAATGGTTTGTAAATAGGATGTCTTTCAGGATATTTTTCTCTGAAGTAGTTATATAGCCCTGTGGAAAATAAAAACTCTGAATTTTCATCGACAAAGTCAAATCCTGTCCTGGCCAGGCCATACATTCTCCTCGCCTCCCCAAGAGCTTTAAGATAATTGCCTTCTCTGGCATAATACTCTGTGAGTAATCCCCTGGCAGACATTTCAAAAAACACTCCTTCCTGATGATCATCAGCTTCTTCCTGAAGCTTTTCTGCCGCTTCAATTACTTTTTGTAAAGCCTCATAATGAGCAGGAAACACTTCACTTGTGGTTCTGATTGGCATCTCTTGCCACGCAATATTCAACGCCCTCATCATATAAACTATAGGGTGTCCAGGCAGAATTCTTTCCACAATCAATATAGCACTATCTGCCTTCTCATATTCGTTGTTATATATGAAATAACCAGCTTTTTCTACCACTGACATCCTTTCCGGATAATCAAACAAAGCTAACTTTTGGGAGAAGGCCTGACAACAAGAAAACAACAAAATCAGTATCAAATACTTTCTCATTTCGGAAATCTCTGGTTATATATGCAAGGGATATGGAGGAGCTTCAAATTATTGGTCAAAAATAGATACATTTATAGTTATGGCAATGAAAAAGTGAATTACACCTAAGCATAATGTCAGAAAAATTATTGCATAAACCACCTCTACGTCTCAAACTAATTGAGTCTCAAAAAGCACCTTTGTTTGGTAAAGGATTGCTATTATTTAGCTCTAAAGAATTTATCGAACTAAATAAAAACCGGCAGGTGGTCAACTATAGTGCCCAATTGTCAGAAGATGAACCAATTTGCAATATAGGCTTTGATATTGAGGATAATAAAGCCATTTCTCTACTCTATTGTCCTTATGCAGGGCTGTCTATCCCTTGTAAGATTGACAATAAAATACTAAAGACGTTTATTGAAAGTATAACAAAGAAGCTTGGTAGTCAGGGTATAAAAGATATTATCATCAAACAACCTCCACTTTTTGCCGAAAAAAATCAGAAAAATGGACTTGATAAAATTCTTAAAAATTGCGGGTTCAAAGTACTATCAAATGAAATCAACCATCATATCGATTTATCCAAGAATAATTATCTGAATTCGGTGCATCAGATGCAACAGCGGAAAATAAAAAAATGTATCCAATCCGGATTTGTGATAAAACAGGAACTTATCAATTCTCTATCTGAAATTCATAAATTCATAGATAATTGTAGAAGTCAGGTAGGAATCAGAATCAATATTTCTCCAGAAAACTTATTTACAGCATTTCAAAACTTACCTCACTACTATAAACTTTTTACCGTTAGAAATCCGGACAATCAGATTATGGCAGCTACTGTTGTGGTAATAGTAAACGATCGTGTAGTATATAATTATTTACCTGCATTTGACAGGACTTTTAAAATTTACAGCCCCCTTACTTTCCTTACTCATCATTTGGTTGACTTATACAAAAAGGAGGGGTATCAATACCTGGATTTAGGAATCTCTTCGGCAGATGGTACTCCACAAAAAAGTCTGATTACTTTTAAGGAAAGAATGGGAGGTATAGAATCCAACCGACTAGTATATCACATAGAGATGTAGTTTTTGAAGAAGGCGAGCATAATAATTTGTACAGAAAAAGGGATTTTAGAAAATATGTCGAAAATCCTGATCAGTTCCATCAGGCAATTTGGAGGAGCTGTTAAAGACTGTCCCATTTATAGTTTTCAACCAAGAAAATCAAAAAAGGTATCTAAAGAAACACTACTATTCTTTGAAAAACACCATGTTGACTTCATAGATATTGAATTGAATAAAAACTACGGTTTTTACCCTTTAGCAAATAAACCTCTGATTTGTGCGTGGGCAGAGCAAAACATTGATACAGAAATATTGACCTTCTTAGATTCAGATGTCGTGCTGTTTAACCAACCAGATGAACTGTTCAATCTAAGCGAATATGATGTCAGGCTAAGGCCTGTGGACATAAAAGGATCAGGATCAGATGGAAATACGGATGTTAACTCTGCCTATTGGAACAGATTGTATAAATGCCTGGGTGTGAGTTCCCGAAATTATATCACTACTACCGTGGATTCACAGCATATTTTAGCCTACTGGAATGCTGGTCATATTGTTTCTAAAAGAAGTACACATTTGTATAGTCAATGGAAACAAAATTTTGAAATGCTGATGTCAGAAAAATTAATTCCGAAAAGTGGATTATTTTTCATGGATCAAATCTCACTGGCTGCCACTACATCTGCTCTTAATTTGAACGTTTCCGAATTTGGAAACAACTATAATTACCCTATACATTTACACCACAAACTGGTGCAGACCAGTCATTCAGCTGCCAAAATTGAGGATGTGATCAGCATACATTACCACGATTTGTTTTCGGAATCTCATATACCTGATCATATTGAAAAGTATTTGAAAACAAATGAAAAAGGAAAATGGTTGCTCGAAATGCTTGAAAGACACGATCTAAGAATACCATTTTATAAAAAGAAGATGGCACAATTCCGATCCTACAAAAACAATATGATCTTTAAGTTTTCTTAAAAGGTGAATTCGAAGATGAAAAAAATTAAGCTTGCCAGACTGCTACTTAGAGCGTTTGCTCTTTTTCCAAAAAAATACAAGCTCAGAAGTAGGGTTAAAACAAGTGAAGATCCTTTTTTTATTTTCGGTTCTGGTAGAAATGGCAGCACATTGCTAAATGTAATACTCAACCAACATCCTGAGATTTTTTTACCGCCTGAGCAGTATTTCATTGGCAACAGCATTATCAAATTCCAACTGTACAACCATATCCTTTGGAGAGATTTGGTGAAAATAATCTATGGTGAGTTAGTAAAAGAAACCGGGAGTCATTCATGGAATTTTGATCCTGGTATCATCACTAATCAGGCATTTCTGTTTGAAGGAGAGCAAAGAAATATGGAAAACATCCTTCATCACATTTATAGCAATTGTGCGGGTCAAAACGGAAAGTCTAATGTCCTTTGGGGAGACTCCACACCTATGAACACAAGATATCTCAATGAGATTTACAGTTGTTTCCCCAATGCCAAATACATTTTTCTTGTGCGGGATGGGCGAGATGTAACTGCTGCATATAAAAAGGGGAAACCAGAAACTTTTGACAAACTGATAAACCCTGAGCATTCTTCAGACTTATGGATTAAATCGATCAAAAAATATAATTGGTTGAAAAAAAGAACCAATGTATTATTGGTGAAATATGAAGATTTGGTATCAACTCCTGAAACAGAACTAAAGAAAATAATACACTATCTGAATAGAGAATTTGATACAGAAATGTTGAATTTTCAAAATAAGGTACCTGATATAAAAGAGTACCAAGAGTCTCACCACAAAAATTTACATACACCAATAAAAACAACATCAATAGGACAATGGAAAGAACTCCTCAATGCCTCAGAAAAAGAGTTGGTGTCAGAAAAATTAAATCCATACCTAAAGCAATTTAACTACCAATAGTTTTGAACATCCTGATCGTCCCATCCTGGTATCCAAGCCCTGAGAATCCCAATACCGGGATTTTCATAAAAGAACAGGCTATCTTGTTTGCCAGACATTTCCCTGAACATAATGTGGGAATCAGTACTTGGGGATCAAATCATCAGCCTCTGCTTCTAAAGATTGCAAAACCTTTTCAGACTTTAGTTAAATTATTCAAAAAACCCGACAATCATCAAATTCTGTTAGCTCCAAACTGTAAGGAATATTTCTCTCCGGCTTACACATGGACGAGGAAGATTCTAAAAGGAAATATTAAAAACATCATTACTGCCAATACAAAGAACATCAGGGAATTTGAACTCCAATTTGGTAAAATAGATTTGATACATGCACATGTGTCCCATCCAGGGGGATATATTGCAATGCATTTAAGTAGGAATCTCAATATTCCATTTGTCATTACCGAACATATGACACCATTCCCTTTCAGTTCTTATCAAAAAAATGGTAAAATCAGTAAACTTGTAACTCTACCTTTAGCAGAAGCCTCCAAAACCATTTGTGTGAGTGACTTTTTAAAAAGATCTATCGCCGGGAAAGCCAAAGCCAATCTATGCGTGATCAACAACTTTGTAGATGAAGATTTTTTTACCCCAAAGCAAAAAATATCTGACCGCAATGATCCCATTTCTCTGCTTTTTATTGGACGACTTGTCCCTCAAAAAGGACTAGACATTTTACTCAAAGCACTAAAAATACTTCTGAAATCAAAACTCCATATTGAATTGAAAATTGGAGGGACGGGAGAAAATGAAAAAGAATACCAACTGCTTTGTAATGAATTAGGACTCGGAAACAATGTGGTATGGCTCGGTAATCTTGACAGAAATCAAGTAAAGCACTACCTTCAACAATGTGATGCATTCGTACTTCCAAGTCGTAATGAAAACAACCCGGTGGTAATACTAGAAGCTCTGGCATGTGGAAAACCTGTGATAACAACATCTTGCGGAGGACCTGAGGAGATGATAACTGAAGCCGAAGGATTAATAGCAAAACCCGAAAACCCTGACGATTTATCTAATAAAATAAAGATTTTGTCAGACAATTTATCAATATATAATGCCACTACAACAAGAAACAATTTCATGGAAAATCACTCCTCTAAAATGAGTACGAATAAATTATTAGACATTTATAAAAGTGTCGTTTAAAATACTTAAGAAGAAGTAAAAAGTTACCCTGATCATATTTTAGGCTGATATTATGAATATGTAACCATTATTCCATAACTTCGTTGCAGACAATAACTTAACTTGAAAACTGATTTGAAAAATTTTATATTAACAATACTAACCTTTTTCCTTTCTTTCTCAGTATTTGCTGATTCTAATGACGAAGACAGCATGTATATTTCACAAGCACTAAAAACTACTGAACCATCAGCCGGTAGCCTTTCCCCGGTAAAAAAGCCCGAAATTAAAGAGCCTTCAAATCTGGAAATGACACAGGAAAAGAAAAACACTGAGATAGATTCCAGCTACTATTCTGTCAATAAATTCAATTTTCTATTTTATCTGATGTATAAATTGAAATACACAGAAAATGAAAATCCGATAGAACAAAAGACAGAAACCATTACAAACAGTAAGGAAATCAAATAACCTTCTACCTTTTGTTGTTATGGGACTTCAACTCAGAAGGCCCCCCTTCAAAAGTAATGTAAAATGTCAGGTTGTGAGTTGTGATTTTCTTAAGTCCGGCACTAAAGATATTCGGTGTATCTTCAAGCACATTAACCAATCCATAAGAGTAACGTAATTCTGGTGAAAATTTAAAAAGCGGTTGATACAAATCAAAACCCACGCCAATCTCAAAGGCCAGATTGGTACTCTTAATCAGCAATTTTTCTTCATCATCTTCTCCCTTGCCTGCAGCCCTTATCGAAGGACTAATCCCTCCCAGCAAATACATCCTTGTGTTTCCTCTTCTTACCGACTTATACTTCAACATAAGCGGAAGCTCCACAAAGGTGGGATCTCTCAGTTCCGTCAAAGTGGTTCCATCTGTATATCTATAGGTGAGATTGTTTTGATAAAATCCGACCGTGGGTAATACCCTGAAATCAAGGTATTGAAAAAGATGGAAATTCACCACAAAACCGAGCTTAAAACCTCCAAGATTTGCAGGAACTATGGAGTGGATAGAATCTAAATCCTGAGAAACAAAAGCATCAGAATACTGTATCCTGAATTTGGAAGAATGCCCACCCAACAAAAAACCATAGTTGACTATTTTGTCATCATAAGTGGGCAGATTTATTCTTTTTGTGTTTTGGGCATAGCTCTTAAAACTACCTCCCACCAACAAAACGAATAATATTACTTTATTCCCGTGTATATTGAACTTATTCCAAATGTGAGTGAAGTGCATTTAGTTTCTTTGAATCCTGTTTTACTTAAAATACCCAAAAAGTCTTTGCCATCAGGAAACTGCTGAACCGACTCAGGTAAGTAAGTATATGCTGAATCGTCCTTTGAAACAATTTTTCCAATCAACGGCAAAATAGCTTTAAAATAAAAGCTGTAAAGTTGTTTGAAAGGAAACACTGATGGCCGTGAAAATTCAAGGATTACCACCTTTCCTGCCGGCTTCAATACCCTGAACATATCGGTCAATCCTTTTTCGAGGTTTTCAAAATTCCTAACTCCAAAAGCAACGATAACCGCATCAAACTTATTGTCATCAAACAACAACCGTTCTGAATCCCCTAACTGAAGTTCAATCATTTGATCGTGTCCAAGCCTGATCATTTTCTTCTTTCCTACTTCCAGCATTCCCTCGGAAATATCAACACCTGTTATCTTTTCAGGATTCAGTTTTAAAGCCTCGATAGCAAAGTCACCCGTTCCGGTAGCAATATCTAAAATGGTCTTTGGGGCATCATTTTCCAGTAAGCTTATGGCCTTTTTTCTCCAAAGAATATCAATACCCAGGCTTAAAAAATGATTGAGGAAATCGTATTTTTTGCTGATATTGTTGAACATTTCAGCCACCTGTTCCTTTTTTCCCTGATTCTTATCTTTATATGGTAATACTTCCAAATTCTTCAATTTTGCTGCAATAATAAGGTGTTCAAAGTTATGAATTATTGGGAAGGAGGCAGAATTATGTCAAAACTTGTCCAACTTGCGGAAAAATTGAGGTAATTAATCCACCACTGGTATGAAAATTAAAAAAGCGGAATTCGTTATCAGCAATACTGATCATTTGAAATGTCCCGTGACAGAAAAACCCGAATATGCTTTTATCGGGCGTTCCAACGTAGGCAAATCTTCGCTGATCAATATGCTGACGAATAAATCCAAGTTGGCGAAAACCTCGGGAAAACCGGGTAAAACGCAACTCATCAATCATTTCCTTATCAATGATGAATGGTATCTGGTGGACTTACCTGGTTATGGATGGGCACAGGTAAGTAAAACTCTGAAAGAAAAATGGGATAAAATGATTCGATCTTATTTACTAGAAAGGGCAAATTTATTCAATGTCTTTGTGCTTATTGATTCCCGGATACCACCTCAGCAAATTGATCTTGACTTTATCAACTGGCTTGGAGAGAATGGTATCCCATTTTCTATAATATTTACTAAGGCCGACAAACAAAATAGTTCAAAGACACTATCCAATATTTCAACATTTGAAAATACACTTAAGAAAACATGGGAAGAGCTTCCTGCAAGATTTGTGAGTTCTGCCGTGAATAAAGTTGGACAAAAAGAAATATTATCTTTCATTTCCGATATCAATAATTAATTTTGGGTCGAATTAAAAAAGCAAACACAGCGTATGGATTTTAATGAAATAGCAACGGTATCAGGAAAAGGAGGACTGTTCAAGGTATTGGCTCCAACAAAAGGGGGAATGATACTGGAATCTCTGGATGATCAGAAGAAGAAATTGGTGGTCAACATGCACTCCAAGGTTTCGGTGTTGGGTGAAATATCTATTTATACTACCAATAAAGAGGGCTCTGTTCCTTTGATAGATGTGATGAAAAAAGTTCATACGGAATTCAAAGGGGATATCGGAGTAACGAGTGCTTCTGATCCAGAAGAATTGAAATCGTTCTTAAAATTCATACTCCCAGACTATGACGAAAGCAGAGTGTATGTTTCGGATATAAAAAAACTCAGCAATTGGTACAACATACTGTCAAAAAACTATCCCGACTTGTTTGAAGAAAAAGTAGAGGAAAAGAAGGAGAAAGTTAAAAAGGCCAAGAAAAAGGTTGAAAAGAAAGAGACAAAAAAGGAAGAGTAGTCTTGACCGAACAACAGGAAGTTTCTCAAAGCATACAACTCATTAGCAACCATTTCTCTATTGCTGATCAAGAACTGACGCTGGAAGAAAACACATTTGATTCTTTAGAAAAGAAGCTGACCTCTATTGTAAGCTATCTTTTGGACAAAGACATGAACAGGCTGTTGAATTCTCTTTACAGAATAGATCTGGATGAATCTGTATTCAAAAAAATACTCACCGAAGAACCTCCGGAAAACCTGAGCCGAAGAATAGCTGGAGAAATCATAAAAAGAGAACTTCAAAAAGTAAAAACCAGAGAAAAATATAAAGCTCAATAAATCTATTAGCGGAATGACTGAGCTTTTTCCACCATTTTCTTTGACCCCATAAAAAGTGGTGACCTCTGATGAAGTTCTGTCAGTTCCAACTCCATAATTCTGTCCATACCATCAGTAGCCACACCTCCTGCCTGCTCTGCAATGAAGGCGAGTGCATTGCACTCATACATGAGCCTGAGTTTCCCATTAGGTGCACTTTCCGTTTTGGGATAAATATAAATTCCTCCCTTCAGCATATTTCTATGAAAATCGGAAACCAATGAACCAATATATCTGGCACTGTATTTTTCTCTTTTGCAATAGTCAATGTAATCACGCACAGACTGTTCAAAGCTGTAATAGGCTCCTTCATTTATGGAATAAATCGTTCCACTTTCCGGGCACTTCATGTTTTCATGAGACAGTACAAATTCTCCCAGACTTGGTTCATAGGTAAAGCCATTTACCCCGTGACCTGTGGTATAAACCAACATCGTAGAAGACCCATACAATATATAACCGGAAGCCACCTGATTGATACCCTTCTGAAGTACATCTTCCATTTGCACTGGCCCTCCTACTGGGGACAGCCGTCGATATATCGAAAAAATAGTTCCTATGGACACGTTCACATCAATATTGGAAGAACCATCCAACGGATCCATCGCTACTACATACCTGCTGTTTGGATTCACATGGATGATCTCATCTTCCTCTTCTGATACTATAGCACATACTTCTCCTCCATTAGTAAGTGCCCTCACAAATCGTTGATCAGCAATTACATCGAGCTTTTGCTGTGCTTCGCCCTGCACATTGGTACTGCCATGACCTCCGGCTATATCAGACAATCCGGCTTTATTCACATCTCTGTTGATGATCTTACCAGCAAGCGCAATATCCCGTAGCAGTTGCGACAACTCTCCTGTGGCAAAAGGAAATTCAGATTGTTTGTTGTTGATGAACCGATCCAGCGTTTTTCCGATCGATGAAGTAATATTTTCTTTGGTCATAATAAGTGAATGAAAGAATATTAAGCGAAATTAAAGAAATGTCAAGCAAACTTTTTAAGAGTATTAACAATACTACCGAGATAAGATGAGCCAAATAAATTGAGATGTACCAGCAAAGGATACAAGTTGAACAAATCTACCCTAGAATCAAAACCCGACATCAATGGATAAGTATTTTCATAACTGTTGTAAAAAAGCTCATCAAAACCTCCAAACAATTGAGTAAAAGCCAGCTCCGCTTCTCTATGCCCATAATACACTGCCGGATCAATCAAATATGGCCTTTTTTCCTGATCGCAATGAATATTTCCACTCCACAAGTCACCGTGCAATAAAGCAGGTTTTTCGACTGGCATCAAATCGTTCAATTGTAAATAAAGTGTTTCAAATCTGGCTACTATATCTGTACTGATCAAACCTGCGTTTCTCGCCAGCTTTATTTGAGGAATAAGTCGGCAATTGATAAAAAAATCTACCCAGTCAGCATGAAATGTATTTTTCTGATACAACCTTCCAATGTAATTGTCGTGATTCAGCCCAAATTGAGCATTAGTACTTTTGTGCATCTCCGCCAGCCCATTACCCAATTGCTGCCAAAAACCACGATCCATTTTGCCAGGCTCTATATATTCCATCAACAGATAACCTTTGCCTTCTAATTCTCCCGACTGATAGACCTTTGGGATACTGACCTTACCGGATTTGGATAAAAGTTTCAACCCCAGTGATTCTTTCTCGAACATATCCACCTGAGCCTTGTTCCATTTCAGAAAATAATTTCCACTTACAGTTGTCAGCCTGACCGCTTGATTGATACACCCTCCGCCTATCGGTTGGTGCCTCAATACCACGTCATTTTTTCCAAGAGCACTGGTGAGAACGGATTGAAAAAAATCAACCATTGTTTAATCCTTTTTCAATTCTGTTTCTATAAAATTATCAATGGCTTCTGACATCATTTCAAAAATATTGTTAAATCCATCAATACCTCCATAATAGGGATCTGGAACATTTCTACTGTTCCCGGAATCAAAATCTCTAAGCAGGTACAAGTGCTCAGGCTTGTACCCTGATATACTTACTATATCTCTATAATTAGACTCATCCATAGCAAAAATAAAATCAAATTCATCACAGTCTTCGGGCTCAAACTTACGTGCCTTATGATTGATATAAATACCATTTTCTTGCGCCACCTGAATGGATCTGACATCCGGTTGTTCACCGATATGGTATGCTCCGGTACCTGCAGAATCCGAAGAACAATTTACAACGCCCTTGATTTTGCACTTATGATTGAAGATTGCTTCGGCCAACGTCGACCTGCAAATGTTACCAAGACAAACAAATAATACTTTTTTCATATTTTTTTATTTTACAAAATATGCGGTTTAAGCTCTAAAATCAATGATAATTTGTGATTTATATAAATAATTTAAAATAAATTAAAAAAAAGTTAACACCGGGGGTTACTTTCTTTGACCTACCAGTATATACTCGTACATAACACAAATTTTATTCATACACCTGTTTAACATTTTTATCAAAAAAAAAGCCCACCATTCGGAGGGCTTTTTTTCTGTCCTTTTTGTTCTGTTTATCTTATAGACAGGCCTACTCCAAGTGATATTGTATTGTACGCCTGAATGGTGTAGTCTCCATGAATAGTCAATATTGCCAGTTTCAACCTCATTCCTAAAGTTGCTCTTGCTCCACTGCTGTCAAAATTTTGATGAACGGGATCTTCTAGTATTAAAGGGAACAAAGGATCATCTGTCTCAATTTCATAAGTACCTAACATTTCTAGATTGGAAGAAACGCTGTTATAACCCAGTCCTGCATAAAAAGTAAGTACTGACAGTTTCTTAGATACCAATACCTGATAAGTAAGTGCATTTACATTGTAGCTTGCTGTGCCATCATCTGTAATATCAGAGCCAGACAAATCAAAATCAGTAGTCAACTTAGTGTATCCCACAAATACAGACATGTCTATTGGCAATTGCTTTAAACCTGGTATCCATTGTTTGAAATCATGCATAATACCAAAACCGATCAATCCAACTTCATACCCATCTTCTTCGCTTTTTTGAGTAGGAATATATCTTATTTTCAAATCCGTATTTTTAACCAAACCTAGTCCCAACTGAACCATTGGTACTGGTACATAACCCCCAAAATCTTCCACGTCAATCCCCGGAGGAGCATCAAATGTCTGATCTACAGTATAATCTGTTCCATTCACGTTTTCAGTATAAGAAGTTTGTAACTGTTCAGATGTTTCTCCACCGAAGATTGTAGGTAAATTAGCAGAACCTCCTCCTACCAATCTCAGATTATTATACTTTGAAACTGTCGCATCAGAACCAATGAAATTAAAAAGCAAATCCTTTTGCGGTACTTTTGCTAAATTGGCAGTAACAGTTAAGTCAAACCCTAAAGATTTGTGTGTTTTTGCGGTATTATACCAGCCACTGGCCATACCATATCCGAAACCTTTGGCAAATGGGGAGATATATTCACCCAAAAAAGTATTGGCATCTTCTGCTCCGGCTTTAAGTACCTGATCAAAATCCAAATCCCCTTGTGCATTGACGTTTTGATTACACAACATACAGGCACCAACTAGAAGACCCAGAAAAATGTGTCTTAGATTAATCATATTTTTTATTTTAAGTTTTAAAGTTTAAAATTAGGCCGAATATACAACAATCTGAAAACTTTCTATAAAATGAATAAAACAAACAAGCCTTCCAAATTAACTGGAAGGCTTGCTATTCATCCAAAAAGTATATTTTTATTAACTATTCTCTCTAAAAGTAAACCCCAGCCCCAGAGACAGGGTATTGTACTTCTGAATGGTGTAATCGGCATTTAGAGTTAAAATGAAGAATTTCAACCTAAAGCCCAAAGTGGTTCGCATGCCACCTCCACCATTGAAATTAAGCATTACAGGATCGTCATTTCCCGAAACAGTTTGGTATTGAAAATAATTTGAAGTATTGTTCACATCTGTGAGTCTGAAGAGTTTATAATCTCCGTTTACTACAAGAGAAGTGCTCACCGTATTGAAACCAATTCCGAAATAAGGAGTAAAAAAAGATATTTTTTTAGAAACCACAGCCTGAAATGTTGAAGCAGTTGCTTCAAATTCTGCCAAACCGTTTTTTACTTCCCAGTCTATACCATCATCATCTCCTCCTTCAAAATGATATTCTGCCTGCAATTTGGTAGTGCCTGCGAATATGGATATGTCTATAGGCACTTGCCTGATTCCGGGAATCCATTGTTTGACATCATGAAGCACACCTATTCCGAACATTTTCACACTATAGTCTTCAAAATTTTGCTCAGGCACAAAGCGCAATTTGATGTCTGTATTTTTGAATATCCCAATACCCAACTGCAAGGTGGGAGCTGGCACTCCAACGAAGGGGACATCCTCCACATCAAATCCACCAGGTGCATCAAACTCTTTAGTCTGTTCGTATTGATATGTTACTCCATCAATTTCAATTGACTGTGTAGTTTGCACCATTAGAATCTCACTGGTAGATCCTCCCACCAATGTAGGCATTTCGGTATTTCCACTAGCTCCTTTTACACGTAAAAAATTGTACTCCGAAGGATTGAAAGAAAACAACCTTTCAGAAGTTGGCATGTTGGCCACATTGAGTGAAAATGACAAGTCCATTCCAAAAGGTTTATGGGTTTTAGCTGTATTGTACCACCCTGCAGCCATGCCATTGCTAAAAGACAACATCGCCGGGCTTACATAGTTTTCCAAATACAAAGCTGCATCGTCTGGAGTTCCTCTAAAAATATCAGCAAAATCCCCTTCTTGTGCATTGGCTGAAACAGCGTGTAAAAAGACAAGAAAAATTAAAATCAGTTTAATGGTCAGGCTTTTCATAATTTATTTTTTTGATAATACCAATATAAAGTTACTGCGATTTTTACTCTTCTACAAAAGTTACCCTTTAACAAGGTAAGTCCTTATACAAGCCCCTAAAACCCTATTGTTTAAGCCTGCAAAGTATGAAGTGCAGAAGATATCAATTAGCAAGTACTAAATAATCAACAAATGCCTACCGTCTATGAAGACATAAACATTATTGATTGTAGTCTGCCTTGCTACTTCTGTTTTATAATTTACTTTTGTGCAAAATTGAAACGCATTTATTAACTTTAAAACATAATATTAATGTCATTAGTAGGAAAAAAAGCACCTTTATTTACTGCACCGGCAGTAATCAACGGAGAAGAAATTGTTGAAGATTTTTCATTGGAGCAGTACATTGGAAAGAATGAAGTAATATTCTTCTTTTATCCTAAAGATTTCACTTTTGTATGCCCAACTGAAATTTTGGCTTTTCAGGAAAAACTGGCTGAGTTTGAGAAAAGAGGAGTAGCGGTGGTAGGAGCTTCTACAGATACAGAAGAAACACACCTGGCATGGCTATGCACTCCAAAAAACCAAGGTGGAATTGAAGGAGTAACTTATCCAATAGTAGCAGATACAAGCAAGGTAATTGCAAGTAATTATGGCGTATTGGCAGGTGATTGGGATTACGACGAAGAAGGAAGGCTTTCATTTACCGGGCTTCCAATAGCGTACAGAGGATCATTCCTGATCGACAAAGAAGGTACTGTAAGACACGAGACAATCAATGACCTTCCATTGGGAAGAAATATTGATGAAATGATTCGTTTGGTAGATGCGCTTCAGTATGTTGAAAAACATGGTGAAGTTTGTCCTGCAAACTGGGAAGAAGGAAAAGAAGCAATGCAAGCCACCAAAGAAGGTGTAGCAAGCTATTTGGCCTCTCACTAATATTGATCCTGAACAAGTTCAGGTTAAAATATAAAATACAGCAAAAGCCTCTCCATAGCGAGAGGTTTTTCTATTTTTGGCGATAATGAGCGTTATACTATACAATCTGGGGATTTCCACATTTAGCCTGCTGATTAAATTTGCTTCCGTTTTTAACCCGAAAGCTAAAAAACTATCCGAAGGAAGAAAAAATGTTTGGATTAAGCTGGAACAATTTTCCCGAGAAAAACACAACCATGTCATCTGGTTTCATGCGGCTTCCTTAGGTGAATTTGAACAAGGAAGGCCAATAATCGAGAAGCTCAAACACCTTGATCCATCTTTAAAAATATTACTTTCTTTCTTTTCTCCATCAGGATATGAGGTGAGGAAAAACTATAATGGAGCTGATCTGGTGGTTTACCTTCCTGCTGACACATCAAAAAATGCAAAAAAGTTCATAGAACTGGCCAGGCCTGAAGTAGCTGTTTTCATTAAGTATGAATTTTGGTATCATTTTCTAAAAACCTGTGCAGACAATAAGGTTATAACACTCTCCGTTTCTTCCATTTTCAGAAAAAGCCAACCTTTTTTTAAGGTATATGGAGGATTGCACAGAAATATGCTGAAATGTTTTGACCATTTCTTTGTGCAGGACGACTATTCTCAAAAATTACTGGAAGACTCGGGTTTTAAAAACATTTCACTTTCCGGGGATACTCGATTTGACAGGGTGCTGGATATTGCCAGTCAAAAAAGAGAAATTAAGGAAATAGAGATGTTCAAGTCCGGAGAAAAAATGATGGTTTTGGGTAGCGTATGGCCAAGTGATATGGAGGTCTTACTTCCATTTTTACAGACATATAAAAACAAATTAAAATTCGTCATTGCGCCACACAACATAGGTGAAAAAGATGTATTGGAAGTTGTAGATCAAATTGGAGACGGTGTGGTGCGGTTTTCTAAAATTGGAAATAACTCTAACTCACTCAAGGATGCCCGTTTTCTAATCATTGACAATATGGGCATGCTCTCTTCGCTGTATGGGTATGGTGAATATGCCTACATAGGTGGTGCATTTAGAAAAACATTGCATAATACGCTGGAAGCTGCCACTCACGGTGTTCCGGTATTCTTTGGTCATGACGAGACAAACGTAAAATTTAGAGAGGCAGGAGAACTTGCACAAACTGGTGCAGGAATTGCGGTACAAGATACTTCGGAGATGATAAATAAGTTTGAAGCTCTATTTGCTAATGAGAAAAAAAGGCAACACCTTGGAGAAGTCGCTCAGAATTATGTGAAAAACAATACAGGAGCCACAGACATGATTGTTGAATACCTGAAAAACAAGATTTAAGATGCAATCCATAAAATCAATAAATTCACCCAAATGAAAGGCACGGTAGTAAAATCCATGGGACTCTGGTATGTGGTAGCCGATGATTCCGGATTGGAATACAATTGCCGGCTGAAAGGGAAGTTCAAACTACAAGACAAAAAAATCACCAATCCAATAGCAGTAGGAGATTTTGTAACAATACAGCCCGACAATGCCAACTCTGAGTCATGGATTATAAATGACATCCTACCCAGAAAGAACTACATCGTTCGTAAGTCACCAAAGAAAAAAGGCTTTAGCCACATCATCGCTACCAACATGGATCAGGCAGTGCTAATTGCCACACTTGCCACTCCCAAGACTTCTTTTGGTTTTATCGATCGTTTTTTGGTAACGGCCGAGGCATTTAGAATTCCTGCCATTATTGTATTCAACAAAAAAGATCTCCTGAAAAAAGAAGAAATCAAAGAACTGGAAGATAAAATGATGGAATATCAAATGATTGGCTATGACAGTTACATGGTTTCCGTTTTGGAAAATGAAGGTATGGATGATTTTAAATCCATCTTATCCAACAAAACTACCTTGCTCTCAGGACATTCCGGCGTAGGAAAGTCAACTCTCATAAATAGCCTGGTGCCTGAAGCTCATCAAAAAATATCTGAAATATCGGAATTTTCAAACAAGGGAATACACACTACTACTTTTGCCGAACGGTTTTCTATAAATCAAAATACTCACGTAATAGATACACCCGGGATCAAAGAACTTGGCCTGGCAGAAATCGAAAAGGAAGAATTGACCCATTATTTTCCTGAGTTACGAAATTTATTTGGCAGTTGTAAGTTTCACAATTGTTCCCATACTCACGAACCCGGTTGTGCTATTGAAGAAGCTTATAAAACAGGTAGAATATCCCAGACAAGGTATGACAGCTATATCAGCATGCTTATGAGCGATGATAACAGGAGGTGATTTTGATTATGACAATAATATCTCCGCAGGGATACCAAGCTTTTGATGCAATAAGCGCATAATAGGTGCTGTCAGTGGCTTTTTCCCATTCAATATTTGAGAAACATATCCTTTGCTTCCCAAAGTAGGCACAAAATCTTTTGCCCTCAAACCCAATTCGTCCATTTTCAATTTGATAGCTACCAATGGATCTGGTAAAGATATCTGATGGTGCTTATCTTCATAATCCTTTATTAAAATCAATAACAACTCCAACTCATCTCCATCTGCTGTATTTGGCTTTGCTTCAAAGATTTGATCCACTCTATCCAGTGCACAATCGTACTCTTTCTCTGATTTTAAAACTTTAATCTCCATAGCCTTATTTTTTTAATTGTACCTTCACCACATCTATTTTATCATACTCTTTATGAGTCCCAAACCACTTAATCTGAATAGCCTTATAAGCAAAATTAATTCTTACCACCAATCTGTATTTATTGCCTCCAATGTTAAACACGACCCTGTTATCTGCAACAATACTTGCATTTTTGTAAACATTTTTAAGCTCGTTTGAATTATTAAAGTCTTCCCTTTTCAACTCATAATACCACTTTTTGAGTGGTTCAGCAGCCTCAGGATATTGCACGCAATACCTGTTTAATGTTCTTCTGGTAATTATGTTGAACATCATGCAAATATACAAAAGTTTACCTATAGAAAACCTATTCTCACTAATAAAACCAGTAAGGTGCATTTTTTTTGACTAAACGAACCAGCTTCTGATACAGATTCCTTAGAAACGAAAAATCTATTTTCAGCCTGTTCAACAATTCCAACAAACGAAGGGTAATTGGCAAGGCTTTCATCTCCCGGTATAATGCAACAAACAATTTGGCTTCCTGATAGTTTCCTGAAAAAACAGAATGCCTGATTTCATATTCCAACCTTTTCCTAAGTGCTCTATTCTCCGATTCGGTTTTGTTTAGCGACTTTATCTTTTTACAAACCACATAAGTACTATACAATTGCTTGTCATGTTTGGAGTATGCCTTTGACGACAGGGAATCTTCAAGCCTACGAACCAAAGTAAGCTTTTCAGGCTGATATGCATAGAGCCAGTCTCTTGATGACCGTATCCAAAAATCGAAATCCTCATAAGCGAGGTTTTCATCGTATCCGTTCAACTGCTCCAAAACTTCTCTTTTCATCATCATGGACGGAGGTGGAATAAAATAAGTACTTATCAGTTTTTCATATACATTGCCTGTATATGGTATGTGTTTCTTGTTAGAAAAATGATGACTCAATGGCTGGCCATTTCCATCTATATAAGCAACATCAGAATAGATTACCCCTGTACTATTGCTAGACTCTTCAAAAAAAGCAACCTGTTTTTCAATTCTGTCCTGAACCAACACATCATCTGCTGCCAAATCAATAATGTATTTACCATTGGACCGAACAAAAGCCCTATTGAAGGCTTTTGTATTACCGACATTCTCAGGTAAGTAAAGAAAAGTGAACTGCTGGTTTTTCAATATTTGTTCGATCTCCCCTTTGCTTCCATCTGTACTGGCATCATCCACCACTATCAATTCTATGTTTGAATAGGTTTGGTTAAGTACAGACTGTATGGCCTGAGATACATACTTTTCATGATTGTAGCAAAGACAGAATACAGAAACCAGAGGAAGTTTTTTCATTTCTATTTTGAATTCCTTGCGGAATAATGAGAAGCATTAAAAGCTCAATAAGCATTTCTCTTGCAATTTACTTTTTTATGGGTACTTTTGTGAACTTTTATGAACAGGTTGCACAACATATTAAAGCACAAAACACTATTGATCGTCACAGGAGTGGTTATTGCCTTGGCAATAGTATCGGTACCTGTGCTGAAAAATTATGTAACCTGCCCTGTTGTAACCAAATGTGAACAGACCGACAAGCAAGAGGACAAACAACCTGAAACTCAGGTTTCATCCTTTGATGCTGTAGCACCTGTTTTACAAATAAACTTCAACCTCGAAGAAATACTCATTGAAGTATTTACCATTGAATACAATACAGTTCAATCTCAAATTTTAAAGTACATTTCAGAAACGCCTGAAAAGTTTCTGAAAATTCTGTTTAGGTGGATTATTTCACCAAACGCACCCTAATCATTCCAATATTTTTCCAGCAACCAACTGCAATCCATTAATCAATGGACTAGCAAATTTTTATATTATCAAATCAAAACTTTTTAATCTATAATAAAATGAAAAACAAAGGTGGAGTAATCTTACTTACTGTCATTATATCAGCATTATGTCTGTATTATCTATCATTCACATTTGTCTCCAGAAGGGTACAAAAAGAAGCCATAGAAGCAGCCACTGATATCAATAACAATACTAATTTTGTAAAAAAACAAGCTTATCTGGATTCTGTATGGAAAGAGCCTGTTTACAATTTACTTGGAATTGATTTTACTTATCAGGAAATCAAAAAAACAGAATTGAACCTTGGCCTGGATTTGCAAGGGGGTATGCATGTTACACTTGAGGTTTCACCAATCGAAATTGTAAAAGGGATCAGTGGCAATAGCCAGGACGAAAACTTTCTCCAAGCCCTGGAAACCGCTAAAGAGGCAATCAAAGGAACTCAGCTTGATTTTGTGGATGAGTTTTACAGTGCCTACCAAAAATTAGCTCCAGGAGAAAAACTCAGTTACATCTTTGCCACTGAAGCAAATCAGGGCAAAATCAGCTTGAAATCTACCGATGAAGAAGTTCTGCAAGTAATAAATGACGAAGTAAACGGAGCAATAGACCGTTCGTTCAATATCCTTAGAACAAGAATTGATAGGTTTGGTACTTCTCAACCAAACATCCAGCGTCTTCCGGGCACAGGACGTATTCAAATCGAACTTCCGGGGGTCGATAACCCGGCAAGGGTAAGAAAATTACTTCAGGGTGTAGCCAAGCTGGAATTCTGGGAAGTAAATGAAGTGAATGAAATAGGTGCAACGCTTTCTGCCATCAACGATTTATTGGTAAAAGAAATGCAGGCCAAGCTTGCTTTGGAAAAAACAATAACTGCACAGGATGAAAAAACCAATGATTCTGATGCTATAAATGATTTATTTGAAAATACAACCGACTCAACTGAAAACGACTTGGCTTCACAATTGGAAAGTGACAGTACGTCTTTGGACTCTGCTGCTTTCAACAGCCAGGTATCTCCACTTTTCAGTCTTATTGATCAAAGGTTTGGAGGCTTATTCTACAACCTCAAGGATACTGCTCAAATCAACAAAATTTTGAAAAGGAAAGATGTTAAATCAATTATTCCTGCCACGATGAAGTTCTTATGGGCTATTAAGCCTGTAAAAAATCAAGATCCTGCTGATAGTGATGAAATTCTCGAATTGTACAGCATCAAAACAAGTCGTGGAGGCAAAGCTCCACTAACAGGTGAAGTTATCACCGACGCAAGACAAGATATCGACCAGAGATCATCTCCATCCATCAGCATGAATATGAATGCTACGGGAGCAAAAAAATGGAAAAAACTTACTGCATCAAATATCAACAGGAGAATTGCCATCGTACTTGACAACTATGTGTATTCAGCTCCAAATGTGCAGGGAGAAATCCCTAACGGAAGTTCTCAGATCACAGGAAACTTCACATTAGAAGAAGCTCAGGACATGGCTAACATTCTGAAAGCCGGTGCTTTACCAGCACCTACTACTATTGTAGAAGATGTAGTGATCGGACCTACTCTGGGTAAAGTTGCGCAAGCACAGGGAATTATATCCATTTTAGCAGGTTTGATTATAGTTGTATTGTTTATGGTTGCATACTATGCCAAAGGAGGGCTTGTAGCCAACATTGCATTGCTCTTTAACATTTTCTTTATTTTGGGAATTCTTGCTCAGTTCAGCGCAGCATTGACACTCCCTGGTATCGCAGGTATTGTACTTACCATTGGTATGTCCATTGATGCCAACGTATTGATTTTCGAGAGAATCCGAGAAGAATTGAAAAATGGTGCGGGAGTAAAACAAGCTATTTCTTCCGGTTACAAAAAAGCGTATTCTTCTATTGTAGATGCCAACGTAACTACCTTACTTACTTGTATCATTCTATACTCACTGGGACAAGGGCCAGTAAAAGGTTTTGCCATAACATTGATGATCGGTATCATTTGTTCATTCTTTTCTGCTGTATTCATCACCAGAGTATTTGTAGAGTGGATGAGCAAAAAAGGAGAGCAAAGTAAAATTTCATTTGACACACCTTTATCCAGAAACTTATTGTCAAATATTAATTTCGATTTTATAGGAAAAAGAAAAGTGGCCTATATCTTCTCTTCTGTTTTTATCGGAATTGGAATCATAGCCATGATAGCCAAAGGATTGACATTAGGTGTTGACTTTCAGGGAGGCAGATCTTATGTTGTAGCTTTCACCGATCCGGTGGAGCCCTCTGCTCTTAAGATTTCATTGTCAAAAACATTTGATAACCAAGGCACTGAAGTGAAAACATTTGGAGCAAACAACAGATTAAAAATCACTACCAGTTATATGATCAGTGATGAATCTGATGCGGCAGATGCGACAGTAAAAGCTGCATTGGTCAAAGGAGTTGCTGCGCATACTTCGCTACAGTATATCCAGGATGATACCAAATTAGATGCAGGCAAATTTACCATCGCAAGCTCATCAAAGGTAGGAGCAACCATTGCCGATGACATCAAAAATGCTTCTACAGAATCTGTCATTCTAGCCTTAATTGCCATATTCCTCTATATTGTTATCAGGTTTAGAAAATGGCAGTTTGGACTTGGAGCGATCATTGCTCTTTTCCATGATACTCTTTTTGTACTTTCTGCTTTTGCTATTGCAAATCTGATTGGAATCTCGTTTGAAGTAGATCAGGTTTTTATTGCGGCGATGCTGACAATCATTGGTTACTCAATAAATGATACGGTGGTTGTATTTGACAGGATAAGGGAAAACCTTGCTATCAAAGCAGGCTCAGACATGAAAAAAGTATTTAACCAATCTTTGAATGATACCATCAGTAGAACAATGATTACTTCTATCACTACATTAATCGTGGTAATTGTATTGTTCCTTTTTGGTGGGGAAATCCTAAAAGGCTTCTCATTTGCTTTGTTGATAGGTGTTATGGTCGGAACATACTCCTCTCTTTTCATTGCTACTCCTGTAGTAATAGACTTCAACAAGGAGAAAGAGAAGAAATAAATCAAAGGTCGAATAGAACCTTAAAAGCCACTTCAGCTATGGAGTGGCTTTTTTTATGTTGACACTACTACGAATCAACCGATATTCGCTTGTGATATTTTTGTGATCTTTCTGAATTACTTTTGGACAATCCGTATTGAGTTATTCTTAGTAACAAATTGAATGAAGACAGTATTAATAGTAGAAGACGACAAAAATATCCTTGAGCTATTAGAGATTCACCTTAAGGATTTATACTGCGAAGTGACTATGGAAATCAATGGCAAACAAGGATATGAAAAAGCCATTTCAGAGCCTTTCGACCTCATCATATTGGACATTAACCTACCGGAAAAAGATGGTCTTGACATTTGCCGGGATTTACGGGCCAACAAAGTAAAAACGCCTATCATGATGCTCACCGCCCGTACGGAAGAAATTGATAAAATACTTGGACTGGAAACAGGAGCGGATGACTACCTCACCAAACCATTTAGTGTACGAGAATTCATTGCTCGGGTAAAAGCCATTTTCAGAAGAATGGATATGACCGTAGGTTCTTCTTTTGAAGGAGATACTGCACTGAATTTCAGCGGATTGAATATTGACAAATCTAAAAGAAAAGTACTCAAATCCGGTGAACGCATTGACCTTACCCCAAAGGAATTTGACCTGTTGTATTTATTGGCATCCAATCCGGGGAAAAGTTACACCAGAGAACGGCTTTTGTCCCTGATCTGGGGTTATGAATTCAATGGATATGAGCACACTGTCAACTCTCATGTCAACCGTCTCAGAGTGAAAATAGAAGACGATCTCAATGAACCAAAATATATATTGACCACCTGGGGAATTGGCTACCGATTCAACGATGAACTGACCTGATTATGGAAATTAAAAAGACCACCACCGGAAATTTATTCTTAAAACTCTCCTTGGTATTTTTCTTCATTTTGCTGTCCATAGGGGTTTTGTATTTCTACCTGTCCTGGAATATGGCAGAAATGCATTTTATGGAGAAAAACCAAAAACTAAATGCCGGAATAGCTCAGGGACTAATTGATGAAATAAAGCCATTTTCTGATGGAAAATTGAGCGAAGAAGCTACCCATAAAATAATGCACTCCATGATGGGTGTGAATCCATATATAGAAGTATATCTCCTTGGATCAGATGGCAAAATACTTGACCATGTAGCACCATATAAAAAGGTGAAACTGGAAAAAGTAAACCTTACACCAATCCATAATTTTATAGCAACAAAAGGAGCTGAAATGATTTTGGGTGATGACCCAAGAAACCCCGGTAAAACCAAAGTATTTTCGGCAGCACAGGTAGAAGAAAATGGACAAACATTGGGCTATGTCTATGTTATTCTTGCCAGTGAAGAATATGACACTATATCAGAAAAATTGGCGGGAAGTTATTTTATACAACTGGCTTATCGATATGGAATAATCACCTTAGTTGCTGCCTTGCTTATTGGCATTTTAGCCATTTGGTTTATCACCAAAAATTTACAAAAAGTGATTGACACAGTGAACCGATTTAGAAGTGGCGAAATGAGTGCCAGAATCAAAGTAACTAAGGGAGGAGAAATCAATCAATTGGCCGAGTCTTTTAATGAAATGGCAGACACAATAGTAGGCAACATTGAAGACCTCAAATCAATGGAAAACCTGAGACGAGAATTAGTGGGAAATGTTTCACATGACCTGCGCACACCCCTGGCTGTTATCCATGGTTATATTGAAACGTTAATGATAAAAAAAGACAACTTATCGGAAGACGAACAATCCAAATACCTCAACCGTGCTCTGGAAAGTACAGAAAAGCTAAAAGGACTTGTAGAAGAACTTTTTGAACTCTCCAAACTAGAGGCAAAACATGTGGAACCGATAAAAGAACCCTTTTTTATCAATGAATTAATGGATGACATCTCTCAGAAGTACTCTATCCTTGCCAATGCCAAAGGAATAAAAATCAAATCTAAACTTGATAGTAAACCCTGTCTGGTGTATGCAGATGTGAGGTTAATAGAAAGAGTACTACAAAACCTAATAGACAATGCAATAAAATACACGCCAAAAAATGGTGAGATTACCCTCTTGCTCAACAACAAAGACAATCAGGTGGAAATAGAAGTAATCGATACCGGAAGTGGGATTCCAAAAGATCAAATACCTTTCGTATTCGATCGATATCATATTGGCGACAAGAGAATCTCTCTGGATAAAAACAGTACCGGCCTGGGGCTGGCAATTGTGAAAAGAATATTAGAAATTCATGATGCCAAAATCCAACTCAAAAGTAAATTAGGAGAAGGTACTTCCTTTTGTTTTGCATTGCCGATATACAGTTCTTAGAATAGAAATCAATAGATAACTCCCTGTTATTTCACCAACTCTACACTGTATATATTTATAGGAATGGCTTTGCCTTTCAAGGTAATATACCCTATCAATACTTTATTGAACTCGTCAACTTCGTCTAGTAATTCCACAAAAGATTCAGAAGCCAGTAAATTCTTTTTGTACTGATTGCAAACTTTCTGAATTCGGGAGGCAGTATTCAACACATCTCCATGAAAAGCTATTTCACGTTTGATACTTCCAACCTCTGCGGCAGTAACAGATCCTTCATTTATTCCTGCTTTAAATTCAGGCACAAAGCCATAGCGACTTTTATACTTATCAGATTTTTTCAAGAGTACATTGTGAAATGCATAATAGAGCCGAATACAATCTCTGGCTGCATCCTTTTCTTTTTTGTCCCACATCAGCACCGCTTCATCCCCTACATACTGATAGATCTGGGCATTGTGTCTTTTCACTATAGTATTCAAATCCAAAAAACAACTTTGAATCAGACGGCTATATTCTATGTGTCCCAATTTCTCCGCATATCCGGTAGAATCTTTAAGATCCAGAAACATAAATATTTTATTTTCTACTATTGGAGTGTGGTATTTACCAATGAAAAGATTCCACAAATTTCCCGGTCCAAATTTTTTACTTACTTCAATGAAAAAATTGATAATGATTATAATTATTAGAAAATAAGAGAAAAATGCATAAAAAACAGGAGGTGTTTCTTCAAGGATCAAAAGTATCTTTTGATAATCATCAAAGGGAAATATATCAACATGGCTCATCACAAATGACACCATGAAAAACACCAACACAAAAGCCAGAATATACAAGACACTCTGGATGCATACTACCTGCCCAAATGATCTCTTTTTTAACGCCGTGTTTTCAGTGGCCCAATGGATGATATAAAAAAGATTACCAAAAAAGAATCCAAATAAAGAACTTTCAACCAAGGGAAGATGAGAAATGGAATACTGAAAAAATTTGTTTTGTGGATCAACAGGTAGTATATCAATCACTTCAATGAGCGATTGAAAAAAAGACGTTCCTATGAAGGTAAACATAATACTGGCCAATTGCCACGCTAATATTATGATCAACCAATTTGTAATATTTCTTCTCACTTCTAATATTTTATTAAATCTCCATGCAGGGCATTGAATCCTGTAATTCCCTGCAAACCACCAGTATGCAACGCAACAACATTAATATTGGATTCAAAATATTTTTGTTCAATCAATTCATAAATAGCCATCATCATTTTTCCTGTATAAACCGGATCAAGTTGAATATTGTTATCAACTCTAAAATCATTGATAAACTGTATCAATTGGTCATTGAATTTGGCATACCCCCCTAAATGATAGTCATGGTTTATTTCCCAATTCTTTGTTTTTACTTCCTGATGTGATGAAATTAATTTTGCAACCTCTTCATCCAGATAGTTGGCACTTTTCAGTACAGAAATTCCAAGTGTCTTTCTGTTTACTCCGATACCACTTGAAAGCCCAGCCAAAGTACCACCAGTACCCACCGCTGTGACGATACAATCAAAATCAATCTCTATTTCAGATACGATTTCGGCACAACCTTTCACTGCCAAAGCATTTGAACCTCCCTCAGGAATGGCGTAAAAATCTCCGAATTTCCTTTTTAACTCATCCAGGTAGCCTGGTTCGTTTCTGTTTTTATAGTCTTGTCTGGAAACAAAATAGAGTTTCATTCCCAGATCATGCGCATGCTGCAAAGTAGGATTAGATTCCGGACTCAATTCATCTCCCCGAATGACACCAATTGATGAAAAGCCATATTCATTAGCCGCAGAGGCAGTAGCCGCTATATGATTGGAAAATGCCCCACCAAAAGTCAGAATAGCTTTATGTCCATGTTTTTGAGCTTCAATGAAGTTGTATTTTAGTTTTCTCCATTTATTTCCTGAAATGGTAGGATGGATCAAATCTTCTCGTTTTATAAAAAGATTGACTCTATTGGATTTCAAAAATGTATTTTCAATTTTTTGAAGAGGTGTTGAGCTTCCTTTCTCGAACATATTGCAATTTAAACCCGCTTTAGAATATTGATATGATTTAACAGCAAATTTTCAGGGCAATTGTATTTATACTGAAACCTTAGAATTTTGTATAGCACCTTAATTTATCATTTCTGTATAAGTCAGGTATCTCATGACATAAGCATCTTCATTTCCAGAAAAGCAGGTATATTTTTTACACATCTGGCACAAGGCTTTGAACTAATAGCTAATTTTGCCGATATGAATCAGTACGAGGAAATAGAAGACGAATTATACGAGCATCACAGGATAGTAGCCGACCCAAATCAAACCCTACTCAGGATTGATAAGTTTTTGATGGACAGGCTTCCCAATGTCACCAGAAATAAAATACAGAGCGGCATCAAAGACGGTTTTGTGTTGGTCAACGACAAGGAGATCAAACCCAACTACAAAGTACATCCCAATGATGTGATTACCGTCTCGCTTCCTGAGCCTCCACGTGATACTGAAGTCATTCCTGAAGAAATCCCTCTAAATATCATCTATGAAGATGATGACCTGTTGGTCGTGAATAAAGAACCGGGAATGGTCGTGCATCCCGCCTATCAAAACTGGTCAGGAACATTGGTGAATGCCCTGACATGGCATTTTCAAAACCTGCCAACCATGCCCAACAATGACGGCAGACCCGGCCTGGTTCATAGAATCGACAAAGATACTTCCGGTCTGCTGGTGATAGCCAAAACAGAAAAAACCATGACTCATTTGGCAAAGCAATTTTTTGATCACTCCATAGAAAGAACCTATTATGCGCTGGTTTGGGGAGAGCCCGAAGAAGCAAAAGGCACCATCAATGTGAACCTTGGCAGAAGCCTGAAAGACCGTCGGATCACTGCCCCATTTCCGGATGGAGACTATGGCCAAACTGCTGTGACCCACTACGAAGTGTTGAATAACCTCCGGTATGTGAGCCTGATCAAATGCAATCTGGAGACGGGAAGGACGCACCAAATCCGTGCACACATGAAATACCTTGGGCATCCCCTTTTCAACGATGCAACTTACGGTGGCGACAAGATTGTAAAAGGAACAACATTCACTAAATATAAGCAGTTTGTGGATAACTGCTTTAAGATCATTCCCCGGCAGGCCTTACACGCCAAGTCTTTGGGGTTTATCCATCCTTCTACCAACGAATTTGTGCAATTCGATTCCGAACTCCCTGAAGATTTCAAAGCTGTAATAGCAAAATGGGAGCATTACGTGAACTTTGTGGATTGAGAATGCCTTTCCAGATCGTAATCCTGCAAGGTTTTAAAAACCTTACAGGATTTTTTTTTAAATAAAGTAATTTTCAAAGACTGTCCTCTTTTAGCTTTTCGGAGATAAATACCTTGATCACACTTTGTCGGGTGACACCAAGTCGTTTTGCAACTGAATCCAATCCGTTGACCATCCATTCCGGAAAATCGACACTAACACGACGAGGCTGATGACCAGGCCTTGTAGCCTGTGACAAATCGAAATGCTCGATAACATCCTCTCCCTTTTCGAATTTTTTTTCCAGTTCAGATGCTGTAATAAATTTCTTCTTCATTTTTTCGTGCTCTACGTACTGAAATAATCCTGATGCTTTCCTCTACATGAGTAAAAATGGCAGACCAAACTTTGTCGTTTAATTTGGCTATTAGCATAGACCTGAGTTCATCAACTGTGCGTGCCGGAATTTCGATCCTCTGTGGATCAGTCCAAAGCCTACCAGTTGTTTCAAAATCAATTCCATGCTTAGCAAGGTTTGATTTACTCTTGTTCACATCAAACTCAAACATAATTACTGTAAAATTAAGTAATTATTACTTAATAATTGAATATTTAAAAATACTTCATGAGATTTCTACCTCCGCAGAAATGACGAAGCATGTCATACCTGCACAGGCAGGTATCTCATAGAGATAACAAGACTAAGGGATGGTGACTTATAAGAGCCGCCATAGCAACTCCCTATCCATTATTTACCTCGAAATCTCCTTCTAGGTAAAACCCCTAAATTTTTAAGTTTGGAAAAACCCCGATATATGGGGATGCCGGATGTATGACCTTTGTTTCATAATTACAATGTTTCAAAATAAAACTAAAGAGTCATGAAAACTACTACTAATTT
>NZ_JBDKWG010000127.1:0-20547 GCF_040151475.1 Reichenbachiella sp. MALMAid0571
CGGGGATACATTATTCGAAATATGCTATGATCGTTTTTCTTATTCTTATCAGAGATCGAGAAGCGTTTGTTATTCATTTTCTACTAAAAGTCCTGTCAATGAAGTGAAATATGTTTCCAGCCGGGATTTTCAAATTAGCGGGCAGATGTACAGAGTGTATAAGTTTTTGCAGGATGATCCTAATATTGCAGATGATGAAGAAATGTTTTTTTACTTACCGGACTTAGGTATTATAATTCGTAACAATGAATCATGGGGTGGGTCTGAAAAGCTTTTTTATGCTTCAGGCCATGCAAAATCGCAATTGGTGGTTTTGCTTGAAAATAAAATAATGGGGGATAAAGATTTTTTCACGCTATGACGAGAGTGAGTTTTATTTTTAATATGACCATTTATCCTTGCTCTTTCCTTATTTCTTCCAATATTTCGGCTCCTCCATTTTCCAAAACATATTTTCCAAGAGATTCTCCTGCTAGTTCTGGGTTGGTGATCGGAGCTTGTGATTCTGAAACGACGAATTTACTTCCATCTAAGCTGATGATGCCACCTTTTAGGACTACTTGATTCTCTATGACTTGTGCATAACCAAAGATTGGTACACTGCATCCTCCTTGCATTTTCTTAAGAAAAGCCCTTTCTGCTTTGATGGCAATTTCTGATGGCTTATGATTGATGCTATTGCGAACAAATTCTCGTTTTTCGCTGCTCAAAGAAGTGTAAGTTTCAATAGCGATGCTTCCCTGTCCTACTGCTGGTGTGAATTTCTGTACATCCATTTCCAATGCGATTTGATCATTGTATCCCATACGATGTACTCCGGCATAGGCAAGAAATAGTGCATCGCTCTGACCCTCTTCCATTTTTCTGATCCGGGTTTGCAAGTTTCCACGGATAGGTACTGTGCTAACTTCCGGATAATATTTTTTCAAAAAAGCAATTCTTCTTGTTGAAGAGGTGCCAATTTTCAAGTTGGAATTATTTAAATCAAGGTTTTTGTTGTTTGAAAGGAGTACGTCACTTGCTTTTTCTCTTTCACCGATAGCAATAAGTTCGAAACCATCTGGCAATTCTGATTGCATGTCTTTGGCACTATGTACGGCAATGTCAATAGCACCGGAAGCCAGTTGCTCTTCTATTTCCTCTGTGAAAACACCCTTACTTCCTATTTTGGAAATGCTCACATCCAAAATTTTATCTCCTTTGGTTTCGATGGTAACAATTTCTGTTTCTGCACCCTTTTTTTCCAACAAATCCTGAATATGATATGCTTGCCACAACGCCAACTTACTTCCCCTGGTTCCTATCTTTATTTTCATTTTTCAGTGCTATTTAGATGTCATCAACCTTCCTATTGTCAGGGACATATCCATGAAGAGAATTTTTGGGCTCGCATTTCTTCCCAGATGATAATGGGCTTTATTGAGTTCTCCTGATATTTTTTCCAAAACAGTCAAACTCAGTGCTTTTCCAAAATTTTTAACGAACCCACTTTCCTCTTCGTTTAATTTCAGTTCGTTGACGGTTGCCAGTTTTGCGATAAGTGCTTCTCTCATCATATTGAGCCCGTAGAGCAACAGCGTCATCTGAGCTGATTTATTCATAGAAGAAAATACATCATTCATTGCGGTAAGTTCTGAGAAATTTCTGGTCCAACACAGTCGCATCCAATCCCGAAACATTTTGTGTGCATCATCTTCTATTTCGTTGATAAGGGTGGATGCCTTATTTAAGTTCCCTTCTGCCAGTGCTGCTATTTTGTTGGCTTTTACTGAATCGACACCATGAGCTTTTTCCAAATGATGCGCTACCTCATCTTCACTAAAAGTCCTGATTTTGAGTAATTGACATCTTGAGAGTATGGTTGTCAGTAATTTTTCGTAATCGTTTGTTACCAACAAAAAAATCGTTTGAGCAGGTGGTTCTTCCAGTATTTTTAAAATACCATTGGCGGCATTCACATGCATGTATTCCGGTAACCAGATAAGCATGACTTTGTACTTTGCTTCAAAAGCTTTCAGAGATAAGTTCTTAATAATATTTCTGCTTTCTTCTTTAGAAATATTGGCTTGCTTGTTTTCAGCACCATAAAAGGAAGACCATTGTTCTATACCATTGTATGGGTTTGTCAAAGCGAAGTTTCTCCATTCGGGCAGATAGCTAGAGCTTACTACACTTTTTCCAGTTACTTTTTTAGTAGAACTTACAGGAAAAACGAATTGCACATCGGGATGTACCAGTTTGTCAATCTTTTTGCATGAAGAGCATTCACCACAGGAATCGGTATCGGATGGATTGGTACAGTTGATGTAAGTAGCGAAGGCCAATGACATGGCAAGATTGGCACTTCCCTCAGCACCAAAAAACAGCTGGGCATGTGCCACATGGTTTTCCTTAACCGCAGAGATAAGTTTCTGTTTGGTTTCTTCAAGACCGATGATATCAGAGAATCTCATAATTCATTTTTGTTTTCCCAAACCCTGTATTTTTCAGATCGCTTAAAAATTTCTTCAAAGATGCCATCATCAGGATCAGTCCATCCTTTGGTTTTTCTTCGCATGGCAATAGTGGCAGTTTCTTTGGCTTTATCTAAACGGTAAGTTGTGAATCCTGCTGAGCCACCCCAACTAAATGAAGGGATGACATTTCCGGGATACCCCGACCCAAAAATATTTGCACTCACTCCGACCACTGTACCAGTGTTGAACATCGTATTGATACCACATTTGGAATGATCTCCCATAATCAATCCACAAAATTGTAATCCTGTGTTGATGAATGAATCTTTGGTATAATCCCACATTTTTACTTGTGTATAGTTATTCTTCATGTTGGATGTGTTGGTGTCAGCTCCGAGGTTGCACCATTCACCTATTACAGAACTTCCCAAATACCCATCATGTCCTTTATTGCTGTACCCCATGATTACAGAGTTGGCTACCTCACCTCCTACTTTAGTATGGGGACCAAAGGTAGAGTCTCCTCTTATTTTTGCACCCATATTCACTTGGCCATATTCACACAAGGCAAATGGCCCCCTGATGATACTACCTTCATGAATTTTGGTATTTTTACCAATATATATTGGGCCATTTTCCGCATTCAGAATTGCCGCTTTTACTTCAGCCCCTTTTTCAAGGAAAATGTTTTTTTCATTGTAGATCCTGGTATATGGATCCTCCACGCCTATGGACTTTTGTCCTTTAGTCAGCAGGTCAAAATCTAACCTGATCTGATCTCCATTTTTAATGAAAATATCCCATGGCCTTTCTATCAAATCTACCTTTCCTGAATGTTCTACACTGATCAATTGATCATCGACTGCTTGGTTAAAAGTCGGCATAGAAGCAGCTTTTGAAGCTAAAAATTTTCCGTTTTGAGTAAGCTTTTGATTTTCTTGTAGGTTTTCAAGAGCTTTGATTAGCTGGTCATCAGGACAGAGCGAGGCATTTATAATAAGGTTAAGTGTGCCATCACCAATTGTTTCTGTTTTACCAAGGTAAGGCTCTGTAATAAGGTTGACCTCAGCACCTAGTTTAGCAGACCACTTTTCATGTATTTTCAGAATTCCGACTCTTAATTCCCCTATGGATCGGGTGTATGTAAGTGGTAATAACTGCAACCTCGTTTCAGCTATGTCGAGCAGGAAAATCTTCATCGGGCAAAAATAAAAAAGTCTTCAAGAAATTAGATTCCTGAAGACCTTTATATCCGAAATGAATTGGATTATTTCTTTTTGTATCTTTTGTTGAATTTCTCCACTCTACCAGCAGTATCCACAAATAGTTTTTTACCAGTATAAAAAGGATGAGAAGCAGAACTAACTTCCACTTTTACCAATGGATATTCATTGCCGTCTTCCCAAGTGATGGTTTCACTAGAAGTCATAGTTGACTTGGTGATAAATTTAAAGTCACTTGATGTATCGTGGAAAACGATTTCTTTGTATTCTGGATGTATGTCTTTTTTCATCTTGTATGATGTTTGATTCTTTTCAATTTCCCTAAAAAGGAGTGCAAAAGTAGAAAGAATAGATTAAAACACAAATTAATGTTGAGAATTAAAAAAGAAAGATCATGAAAAATATTTTCATACAGCCAGTAATTAGCTCATTCCAAATTAATTCAAAATATTTGCTATCAGTAAGAGCTTATAATAAAGATGCGAATCAAATGTTTTTTTTTAATTGCCGGAATGTCTTTTTTGAACTTTTGGACAAAAGCTCAGAGCACGTATGCCCCATTGAATGCAGATTACTATTATTTGATAGACCGCTATCAGGTTTTGAATTCCGATTTGTCTCAAAATCAAATCCATTCTTCATTTAAGCCATATAAAAGGAAATCCATTGCTGATTTTATCGATTCATTGGAATATAACACTTCCTCTTTTGATGAAGCCAATATAAAATACCTGAAAACAGACAATTGGGAATATTTTAAAAATGGAGATGAAGACAGTGAAAAACCGTTTTTGAAAGTTTTTTACAAGAAGAAACCTGATTTTGTGCATGTGGACACCAAAGATTTCGACTTGCATGTAAAACCTGTTTTATATTTCAGTACCGGACATGATGCCAATAGTACTTCCAGTCCATACATCAATTCGAGAGGAGTAGAACTTCGGGGTAAGATTGACAATAAAATTTCTTTTTATACTTTTTTGACCGAAAATCAGGCGGTGTTTCCAAAATATGTTCAAGACTATTCCTCCAGCCGTGGTATTGTTCCCAATGAAGGCTTTTGGAAACTATTTGGTGGAAATGGGTATGATTTTTTTACAGCCAGAGGCTATATCCAATTCAATGCTACGAAGCATATTGGCATTCAGTTTGGGCATGACCGCAATTTTGTGGGGAACGGGTACAGGTCTATGCTTCTTTCTGACATTTCTGCTTCCTATCCTTTTATCAAAATCCAGACTAAAATATGGAAGTTGCAATATACCAACCTGTATGCTGAACTAACTGCAGATGCACCCTATACAGCAACTGGTTCACTGGGTACAAAAGAATTTCCGAAAAAGTTTATGACGCTTCATCATCTGAGTATTAATGTCTCTAAAAAGCTCAATTTAGGAATTTTTGAATCGGTTATTTTTCATAGAGGAGACAGTACGGGCACAGCAATAGAATTCAATTATTTGAATCCTGTAATATTTTACAGCACTATTGAACAACAAACAGGAAGTCCGGACAATGCCCTGTTGGGGTTTGATTTTAAATGGAATGCAAAAAAGGGAGTTTCTTTCTATGGACAATTTATATTGGATGAATTGATCGTTGGAGAATTAAAATCCGGTAGGGGATGGTGGGGTAATAAATATGCCTATCAGCTAGGTGGAAAGTATTATGATGCATTTAAAATACCTCATCTGGATTTGCAGGCAGAGTACAATTACGCTCGTCCTTTTACTTATTCGCACGAGTCTATTTTCACCAATTATACACAATACCGTCAGCCTTTAGCTCATCCATTGGGAGCTAATTTTAAAGAGAAGATTTTCATAGCAAGATATCAGCCCCTGAAAAAGGTTTATCTCACCGGAAAAGTGATTCAGGCAGATTACGGCACTGATCCTGAGGGTGAAAATTTTGGCAGTGATGTGTTAAAATCTTACAATTCTAGGATTGATAATGTGAGATCAAATACTGATTATGGATATAATACAGGAGACGGTGTTTCCAACAAACTTTTATTTGTTGACCTTACTGTTTCTTATAGACTGAAACACAATCTTTTTGTGGATTTAAGACATGTTTACAGAAAGATGGAAAGTGAGTCTTCAATAAATAATTTCAATACTCAATTTTCTTCCTTGTCTTTGCGTTTAAATATTGCAGCCAGAGATTATAGTTTTTAACAGATAAAATCGGAAAATTTCAATAAATTGGCTTCAAAATTACCGTTGACAAATAGTTAGCATTCAAAAATCCATTTTACCCGATTGCCGTAAGGTTATATGTCTATCGAAGGAAGTTATATGAGAAAAGGAATAAAATATGTGTTATTGATCATTGTACCAGTTGTATCTATTGGTCTTTTTTCATTTACACCTACAGGGGATAAATACTTTCAGATCGCCAAAAATCTGGAAATATTTACTTCTATTTATCAGGAGTTGAATGAGAACTATGTAGATGAAATAAATCCAAACCAACTACTGAATACTGGAGTGAAGGCAATGCTCAAAAAGCTTGACCCATATACAGTATATATTCAGGAGGACGATATTGAGGATTACCGCACGATGGCTACCGGTGAATATGGTGGTATAGGCATCCAATCCAATAAGGTAAATGGAAAGCATGTGGTGCTCATGATCTATGAGAATTCACCCGCAGACCAAGCGGGAATTAAAATATCTGATGAGATTATCTCAATGGATGGAGTTGATGTGAGAGATAAGTCTGATTTAGAATTTGGTAAATTAATAAAAGGACAGGCCGGAACTGAAGTGCAACTCACCATCAGTCGAAACCTGGGAAGAGAGACACTCGATTTAACGATGAAAAGAGAAAAGATTGTCATTCCCAATATCAGCTATAAAGGCATGATTACAGAAGATATTGGTTATCTGAGGTTGAGTGAGTTCACAAGAGATGCCGGAGAAGATGTCAGAAAAACGGTAAAGGAATTGAAAGAACAAGGCGCAGAAAAAATAGTTCTTGATCTGCGTGAAAACCCCGGAGGATTGCTGAATGAAGCGGTGAATATATGCAATGTTTTTATACCTAAAGGACAAAAAGTAGTCCATACAAAGGGCAAAACGAAAAAGCAAAGCTACCTCTACAATACAAGGTTAGAACCACTTGATTTGAAAATCCCTCTGGCAGTACTGATCAATAGCAAAAGTGCATCAGCTTCAGAGATTGTGTCTGGGGTAATGCAGGACTATGACCGGGGAGTTCTTATTGGACAAAAATCTTACGGAAAAGGCCTGGTTCAGATGACAAAACCTTTGTCTTACAATGCTCAGTTGAAGTTGACTACTGCAAAATATTATGTGCCAAGCGGTAGGTGTATTCAGGCTTTAGATTATTCCCATAGAAGGTCGGATGGAAGTGTTGGCAGCATTCCTGACTCTTTGAAATCAACTTTTAAAACAACTAACGGCAGGATAGTATTTGACGGTGGAGGTGTAGATCCGGATATTGAAACCGAGGTGGTATCCCTATCCTCTTATTCTGCAAATCTGGCCGAGAGTGGACTCCTTTTTGAATATGCGACTAAATACTACTTTTCGCATGAAAAGATCGCTGATGCGAAAAGTTTTCACCTGACCAATGAAGAGTATTCTGAATTTATGGATTGGATGAAAACTAAAGATTTTGAAAATAATTCTTTGGCGGAAGAAACTATATCAGAGTTAAGAAAAGCGTCTGAAAGTGATAAAGTATATAAGAATTTGTTGGATGAAATTGACCAACTCCAAGCCAAGGTCACTTCATTGAAGTCCAATGGACTGACTACCTACAGAGAAGAGATAACCAGACTTTTGGAAGAAGGAATAATATCACGCTACTACCTCAAAAGGGGTGTAGTGGAAGCATCTCTTGAGCAAGATGTGGACGTAAACAAAGCTATTGAGGTGCTAAATAACTCTAACGAGTACAATGAAGTGCTGGCAAGTGTTAAGTGATAAGATGTTTATATATTTCCTTAAATTGAGTTTCTACACTTACCACTTTTCAATTTGCAAGAATCTTTAGATCAGGTTATTTTAAATTTCAATAAAGACTCACTTCTTCTTCTGAATGTTTGTCTGGCATTTATAATGTTCGGAGTGGCACTGGAATTAAAGGTTGAGAATTTCAGACGTATATTCAAAACACCAGTCCCAATCCTTACGGGATTAGTTGCACAATTTATCTTACTTCCTGCGGGAACATTTCTTTTAATATTATTGATACAACCAACGGCCAGTGTGGCACTGGGAATGATATTGATTTCGGCATGTCCTGGAGGAAATGTTTCCAATTTCTTCTCAATGATGTCTAAGGGGAACGTGGCATTATCAGTAAGTATTACTGCTATTTCTACTGCTTTGTGCATATTTATGACACCATTCAATTTGGCATTATGGAGTAATTTTTATGCACCAACACGTGCGATATTGCAAGAGGTTAATCTGGAGATGTCTAATGTGGTTATCACTATATTTATGGTATTGCTGATTCCACTGATTTTGGGGATGCTACTATCAGCAAAAAGACCGGATTTGTCTTCGAAAATCAGTGGACATATTCGTAAAATGTCACTTGTAATCTTTGGTGCATTTGTTTTGGGAGCTCTGGCTGCTAATTTTGACATTTTTCTCCATCACATTGCAGCGGTTATATTGCTGGTGACACTTCACAATGGAATGGCTCTATTGATTGGGTATTTTTCAGCAAAGTCAATCCGCTTACCTTTAGCTGACAGAAGATCTATCTCCATTGAAACAGGGATTCAAAACTCCGGTTTAGGACTTATTTTGATATTTGATTTTTTTCAAGGGCTTGGAGGAATGGCTATTGTAGCAGCATGGTGGGGTATATGGCATTTAACCTCTGGACTTATGTTGTCCTGGTATTGGTCAAAAAAGGAACTCGTCGAAGATTTGGCTTGATTAATCGAATCACCTAAAAATACGAGCCAATTATCGTATGATATTCACTACTTATCGAATAGTTCTAAAATCAACTCTGTAAAAATTTAGTTTTGTAATATAAAGTTCGCTTAGAGAGTCAACTCTAACTAACGCACAGGGTCTAATTTGCTATGGAGGCAGGTTATGAATAAAATTTGTAAGCATCCCGACACGAATCGGGATGTTTTTTTATTTGTTCAGATAGTATGCCGCTTCCTTGGCAAAATAAGTAAGAATTACTTTAGCACCAGCTCGTTTAATACTCAATAGAGACTCCATCATTACTTTGTCAGCATCGAGCCATCCCATTTTTCCGGCAGCTTTTACCATAGAGTATTCTCCCGATACGTTGTAAGCTGCAATAGGAAGGTCGTAATTATCTTTTAATAATTTAATGACATCTAAATAAGCCAATGCAGGTTTTACCATCAGAAAATCTGCACCCTCTTCTTCATCTAAATCAGCTTCTATAATTGCTTCGCGTTGATTGGCCGGATTCATTTGATACGTTTTTTTATCACCAAATTTTGGAGCTGAATCAAGTGCATCTCTAAAAGGACCGTAGAAGGCACTGGCATATTTAGCTGTATATGACATTATGGAAGTGTTTTCAAAACCGTTTTCATCCAACAAATCCCGAATGTATTCTACCCTTCCATCCATCATGTCAGAAGGACCAATAATATCAACACCCATTTCGGCTTGCGTAAGTGCCATAGAACCCAATATCTCAAGGGTTTCATCATTCAAAATATTGCCGTTTTCATCTACCAAACCGTCATGTCCATCGCTGCTATAAGGATCCATAGCTACATCTGTCATTATGCACGCTTCAGGAAATTCTTCTTTAATAATGGACAGGGATTCGTTGTAAAAAAAGTCAGGATCGTAGCTTTTTGAGGCGGTCTTATCTTTATGTATTTCATCCACTACAGGAAAAATGTCAAAAGCACGAATGCCAAGATTCATGCATTCATCTATTTCTTTCAACATTAAATCCGTTGAATACCTGAATATTCCGGGCATAGAATTTACCTCGGATTTTTTCTTTTTGCCTTCTAATAAAAAAAGAGGAAACATGAAATCACTTGTGGACAATTTTGTTTCTTCAAGCATCTTGCGAATCACAGCCGATTTCCTATTTCTTCTTGGTCTTTTTAGCATAATTGATATTTTTTATAAAATGAGACACATATCCCAAAAGTGTTTTGTCAGAGTAATATTTTTTTAACTCAAATCAAATTTTATGCCTTGAGCCAGTGGCAGGCTGGTAGAGTAATTTATGGTATTTGTCTGTCTTCGCATATATACTTTCCAGGCATCTGATCCTGATTCCCGGCCACCACCTGTTTCTTTTTCACCACCGAATGCACCACCTATTTCTGCACCTGAAGTGCCTATATTGACATTGGCGATACCACAATCGGAACCAGCATGAGATAAAAATAATTCAGATTCTCGCATGTTTTTGGTCATAATAGCTGATGAAAGACCTTGAGGAACATCATTTTGGATGGCGATAGCTTCTTCCAAATCGGAGTATTTGATCAAATACAATATTGGAGCAAAGGTTTCGTGTTGGACAATTTCAAAATGGTTTTCTACCTCATAGATGGCAGGTTTCACATAGCAACCGGATTCATAACCATTGCCTTTTAATACTCCACCGGCTACTATCTGCTTGCCACCCTGAACGGCCAGTTTTTCAAGTGTTTCATTATATAGGGTTACTGCATGTTCATCAATTAAAGGCCCCACATGGTTATTTTCATCCAATGGATTCCCGATTTTTAGCTGCCCATAAGCACTTACCAGTTTGTTTTTTACTTCTTCAAATATTTCTTCGTGAATAATCAAACGCCTTGTTGAAGTACAACGCTGACCAGCTGTACCTACAGCTCCAAAAACTGCACCAACCAGCGACATATCTAAATCTGCTTCTTTAGAAATGATGATGGCATTGTTTCCACCAAGTTCTAAAAGAGACCGTCCAAGCCTTCTTCCAACTGCTTCGCCAACGGCTTTACCCATCCGGGTAGAACCCGTTGCTGAGACCAAAGAGATTCTATCGTCATTGGATATTAACTGACCAATTTCGGCATCACCTACTACCAGATTACTGACTCCCTCAGGAACACCATTTTGTTCAAATACTTTCGAAGTAATATTTTGACAGGCTATTGCTGTTAGAGGTGTCTTTTCGGATGGTTTCCAAATACATACATCACCACATACCCAGGCCAGTGTGGCATTCCAGGCCCAGACAGCTACAGGGAAATTAAAGGCGGAAATAATGCCAACTATACCCAACGGATGATACTGCTCATACATCCTATGACCGGGTCTTTCAGAATGCATAGTCAACCCGTATAATTGTCGGGAAAGGCCTACAGCAAAATCACATATATCTATCATCTCCTGGACTTCTCCTAAACCCTCCTGGTAAGATTTTCCCATTTCGTAAGAGACGAGTTTTCCAAGATCTTCTTTATTCTGTCTTAAAGCATCACCAAGTTGACGGACAACTTCACCTCGCTTGGGAGCAGGAATTATGCGCCATTCTCTGAAAGCGACCTGAGCACTTTCCACCACATGGTCATAGCTGTCTTTTGTGGCAAGATCAACTTTAGCGATAAGCTTTCCATCTACAGGAGATACAGAGACTATTTCGTTCACACCAGATTTGACCCAATAAGCACCCGTGGAAGTTCCATTGTTATCGTCCTCAATGCCAAGGTTTTTAAGAGCTGATGCAATTCCAAAATTATCTTTCATTTGTAATGCTGTTTTAGTTTAGACAAATCTAAGGTTTGTACGATCAATTGATAATTTTTTTGACATAAAAAAAGTCCGCAACCAGCGGACTTTTTACTAAAATGAAATTTGAAATGTATGACTTTCTTTGGTGTTTTATTTACCAACCAATTCCATAATATGCTTTTTCACCATTGGGATAGATTCCTTCTATCAGTAATCCATCTCCGGGAGCTGTACGAGTCAGTAAGCTCGACAAATCTTCAACATTGTTGATCTTACGTTTGTCTATTCCAGTAATTATAAACCCTTCTTTTAAGCCTGCGTCTTTCCATTTTCCCTTCTCTAGTTTAGCTATTTTCACTCCTCCTTCAAGGTCAAGGTTTTCTTTATCTTTTTTGGATACGTCCTCGAATGTTGCACCTGAAATGATAAAGTTATTGCTCGAAGCTACAGTGTTAGTAGTACCAAGTGTGTTTTTCAATACAGCATATACTGTTTTTTCTTTTCCTCCTCTGATCAACTGCACTTTTATTTTATCCCCAGGACGATGCAAAGCAACTTTCTCTTGTAACTCTGCGGTTTTAGTTACTTTTTGGTCATCCACTGAGATGATCACATCACCTTTTTCAATACCTGCTTCGTCTGCAGCTCTATCTTCTTGTACAGCAATTACATATACACCTTCCAATACTCCCAGATCTTCTTCTTCATTTAGTTTTGAATCAACATCCCTAATATTGATGCCGAGCAAGGCCCTTTGTACCACACCGAACTCTTTGAGGTCTGCCACTACTTTTTTTACTAACGTAGCAGGTACAGCAAAGGAATAACCTGCGTAAGTACCCGTGGGAGTAGCAATTGCAGTGTTGATGCCAATCAATTCTCCCCTTACATTTACTAATGGGCCGCCGGAATTACCCGGGTTTACCACAGCATCGGTTTGAATAAATGATTCGATTTGCAAATTGTTTTTATCTCTTATTATATTGATGTTTCTGCCTTTGGCACTCACAATACCTGCGGTAACAGTGGATCTAAAATTGTCTCCAAAAGGGCTTCCTACTGCCAATACCCATTCTCCAATTTGAATTTTGTCGGAGTTTCCCATTTTCACAGTTGGAAGGTTGTTTGCTTCTATCTTGACCAATGCAATATCTGTTTGTGAATCTGTTCCTATTACTTTTCCCTTATATGACTGATTATCATTTAAGACTACTTCTATTTCATCTGCCTTATCCACCACGTGGTTATTGGTAATGATATATCCATCTTCCGAAATAATTACGCCAGAACCTGATCCGGCTGATTGTCTTCCCTGTGGGCTTTGTCCATCAAAATAGTCTCGAAGTAATTCATCGAAAGGGCCTTGAGCTCCTCCCCGGCTTGCTGACTGAGCTTCATACATAGTTCGGATATGTACAACAGCAGGGGTCACCACTTTGGATGCAAACACGAAATTTAATCCTTGTGGAATGACCACTTCAGATGTGTCCATTGTGAAATTGGAATATCGAATATTCTGATTCTCAATAGCTGCCGGATAACTGGGTGTATCCGGTTCCATTAACTTATATCCTCCCAGTGCTATTATTCCTCCAAATAATGAAGCGAATAGCAATCCAAATAGAAATTGTCTTTTATCCATGGTCTTTAACTTTCTGTTGATTCATTAATTATACGCAATTACGAAGGAAACGATAACAGATCAGTAATGATGTTTTCCTTAACAATATTTAACAAAAAAGTCCGCAAATGCGGACTTTTTTGAACTGACCTAATTTAACTTACTTCACAGCAATGGTTTTTTTGACCACTTTTTTCTCATCTTTAGGTATAACGATACTAAGGATTCCATCCTTATAATTGGCTTCTACTTTTTCTTCGTTGACATTGTCGGGAAGGTAGAAAGACCTTTTGAAGGATCCGAAATAACTTTCTCTGGAATGAAAGTTTTTCTCATTTTTTTCATTTTCAATTTTTCTTTCTCCACTGACGGTTAGTTTTCCATCTTGCAAATCAATATTAAGACCTGACTTGTCAACTCCCGGAACTACAAAGTGAAGTTCAAAAGCTTTCTCTGTTTCTGCTACATCTACCTGTGGAACGAAAGAGTAACCTCCGTTTTTTTGCGGTGTTGCAAAATGATCATTAAAAAAACGATCAAATAGATTGTTAAAAGATACTGGTCTTAATTCTGTTGGATTATACTTTATAAGTGACATAATTTTAAAAATTTTAAGTTTAACATTTAACTACGATAAGGGTATTAGTAAATATTATGCCATCTCATTTTTTACTACTTTTTAATGACATTATGACTTGATTTTAAGACTATCAGAAAATTATAAAGACATTATGGCTTGATTTTAATGAAAATAGGGAAATCCATGAAGAAGAATTTGCTGTGTTCAGCAAGCCTTAATTTTTTTATGCTCCTGAAGAAAAAATATTGAATTTTTGTTTTGCGCATTAAATAATAGCAACTAATATTGCATTCCAATTTCAAGAACTGCTTGAAATGAGAGCAAATTCCTTCTTAGCTCAGTTGGTTAGAGCATCTGACTGTTAATCAGAGGGTCCTTGGTTCGAGCCCAAGAGAAGGAGCAAAAAGCCACTTACATATATGTAAAGTGGCTTTTTTGTTTTATCGGTTTATTAAGTATCAAGCAATAAATCTAATATTACAACCTATTGCAATGGTGTGTATTTCCAGAAAAAAGAGATCACTATTTTGAAAAAGCTATAGCAAAATAGAGGGATGCCTCCGTTTTTTTATAAAAAAAGACCGTCCCTTTTGAGACAGCCTCTTTCCTGTTATCTTTTTTTATTGAGCAGCTAATATTATTTCCCTAAATCCTTAATCCTAAGGTTTCTGAATTTCACCACATCTCCATGGCCGAGGAACCCAATGTAACCTTTTGTCCTGTTCAGGCCAGGATGATTTTTATGATCCAATGTACCGTTCTTAGATGCTTCTTTTATGTCTCCATCTACGATAACAGTGCCATTCAAAATCACTTTTACTCTGGATCCCTGAACGATCACTTCTTCGCTGTTCCATTCTCCCACAGGTTTCAAATAACCTCTTTTGGCAGGAATCACTCCATACACAGAGCCGTGATATTGATATTCTTGCAACCCACTGTAAATAGAGGCAGTGTTGTCAAGTATCTGCAATTCCATACCTGCGTAAGCCGCATCGCCTTCCAGAGGAGCCCTGATTCCCAAGCCATTGTTGGCACCAGGAGTCAGTTGAAATTCGAACCTGAAATTGAAATCGCTGTATTCTTTTTCGGTGAACAGGTTGCCATGTCCACCTCGCTTTGGCCTGATAACGATTTCCCCGTCTTCCACCAAATAATCCGTTTTGTTTCCCTGCCATCCATCAAGATTGGAGCCATTGAACAGAGAAGTAAATCCGGCAACTTTTTCATCTTCAGACAATTTATATTCACCAGCTTTTATTTCTCTTACATATATATTTCTAAAAGCAAGATCAGTACCATGAGCCTGTAGTTCTATTGATCCGGTAGGGAAAATAGGTTGCTTTCTGTCCCAGTAGTTGTCCATGGTAACGTCATCTACCACCAACACACCATTGGAGTAAACAGTTACTTTTTCGCCAATCATAATTATACGGAAAGTATTCCATTCATTGATTGGATTGTCTGTGACTTTAAGTGGCTTACTTTCGTGAGGGTTGTTATTGTATAATCCACCTGAACCAACCTGTGCTCCTACATCTACTCTGGAAGTATCCCAAATTTGCACTTGCGGCGTACCTCTTAAGTAAATACCACTATCTCCATCTTTCGAAATTCTCCAATCAACGATCATTTCAAAATCGCCATATTCTTTTGTTGAACAAAGGTTGGCTCCATGACCACTAAAGGCAATAGTTCCATCTTTAACACTCCAGTTTTCAAGCATTTTTTCATTGGCTTCAAGTTGTTTTTTTACCAACTCATTTTGCTTCATTTTAGCCCTTGATATAGGATTGCCTACCAGCCCCTGCCATCCAGTCAGGTCTTTGCCGTTAAACATGGATACAAAACCAACATCGGTTGGCATGGCATCCAGGTAATTTCCAATGTCTATTTTATAATACTGACTTTCAGGGCCACTGATAATGTTGTTTACTTTTTCTAACCCTTTTCTCACCAAATCTCCATACAAACCTACTTTTCTTCCATTTGGAGGAAGCGCAATACGCATGGCAGACTCACAAGCTTGCTGCTGTACTGCTTTGTCATCTAAAAAGCCAGACACGTACAAAAAGCTGAGGAAAGTTTTGACGTTTCCGAGTGCTTTGATCACACTGTTTTTTTGATCATTGGAAGAGGCATAAGGCATGATGTTGCTCAGGTGCAACAATTTTTGGTCATCCGGCAATTTGGATGAAGCTACCTGCTTCACAAAACCATCGAATGCTTTGCTTTTAAATGCCCCTTTATCGGTTTTGCTTATGTTGTACAAAATGATGGAAGCATCTTCGTTTTTCCAGTTCACCAACGCATCAAATGCTGCTTCTTTGTCTGATCCACTTCCTTTCTCAAACAAATCTTTGATGGTATTCAAGGCATTCATGCCTCCCAACTCAGGCAAAATGGTGATAATTCTTTCTTTCTGACCTTTTGATTTCAAAGCAGCAAGAAATGGCTTTGTTTTCTCATCTTCAGATGAAATCCCGTCAACAGCACTAATCAATGCTTTTTGTGTTTCCATGATTTCAAAATCACTATTCGCTTTGTACAGAAGGTCCATCAACTGATCCACATTTTCTTCTTGTGAAATCCTTTTTAAGGATTTAAAAGCGGCTTCCTTCAATTTGGCGTCACCATTTGAAGTAAAAGGAAAAACCTGATTGAATAATCCTGATGCGCTTTTAGCAGCAAGCACATTGATGGCGACAGTTTGTGCCGGAGCAGATGAGCTCTTAAGCAACTCTGAAAATGGGCTAATGTGCTTTTTGTCCGAAATAGTAATCAAAAGGCTTTCTATATAAGCCAGTTCATCTGTATATGACGTTCTTTTTACCAATGAAATCAAATCGCTAAGTGCATCCGCCCCAATAAGGCTGGTGAGTGCATAGGCAGCCGATCCCCTTACTTCAGATGAACTGCTGTTGAGTGAAGATTTCAAATAAGGAATGGCCGCCATGTCTTTGCGTCTTCCGAGCATCAATATTATATCTGACTGAATAGCAGGAGTAAGCGACTTAGATTTTTCAATCCATGCTTTAGTATCCGCAACTCCACCAATTTTTTCGGCGGTAAGCAAAATGGAATTTCTATAAGGCTTATCCGGGTTGTCGATGGCTTTCATCAAATCACCTGAAATTTCATAGCCAAAATATTTGGCCAATATGCTGTAAGCTGCTGCTCTGTTGTGCAACTGAGCTGTCGTTTTACTGCTTTTGATGATGGTTTTGCAGATTTTTTCAGAAAGGGCAAGATTCTGATCTTCTCCCAATCTGTCAGCATAGCGTGTCAATGCACTTACTGCATTGGTAGCTTCATAACCATATCCAGCGGTCTTTGCCGCACTCAAAAGAGCACTTGCGGATGATGCATCGGCAATATTTGCCAGGGCATAAAGTACTACTCTTTGTAAACTGCTGTTATCAGATCCCAACAGGTTAGCAATAGCAGTATTAGCGGCTTTCGATTTCATATCGCCCAGGCCTTTCACCATCAATACTTGATTTTCACCTTTGGCACTGCCAAGGGCTTTGATCAATTCATTTTCTGCTTCTGAAGAAGCTACTGTCATTAACAGCATTATGGCATCTGACCCTAGCCTTTCATCTTGCAAATACTTGGCAGCAATTGCTACCGACTTATTGTTAGCTACCAGTTTCAATTGGTACAGAAAAAAGGCTTTCACTTCTTTGTCTCCGGTTTTTTCCAATGCCTTAATCAAGGCATCTTCTGCCACCATTTTTGCTTCCTCATTGCCCCATTCTCCAGAGTAGCGTACCAATCCATTGATGGCCAATCTTACGGCGGTATCGTCTCCGGTTCCGGGAGCAGTTACTTTATCGGTGAACATTTGTAACCCTTTGTCACCCAATATGGCCATTTCAGCCATCAACTTATTGCGATGAATCAAATCGTCAGTGGGCATTTGAGCCAGAATATCGGCTACTTTTGTTTCGGTAGTTCTTACGTCCTGCGGTATCGCCTGAAAAGATATCATCAGGCATAAAATAAAATATATCAGTCTTGTTTTCATTCCTATGTTATTTGAAACATTGCTCTTTTTATCCGAATGATCAGCCAAGCATTGTTCGTTTATATTTTGTATGATTTGAATTAAAAAGTCCATGGTCCTCTCATTGGCTGATCCAGCAACCTGTTGGCTGCATCGTCATCAATGAATTCCTGTTTCACTGGATCGAAGTTTAACGAACGTCCCAGACGCACGGCAATCACGCCCATGTTTACCATGGTACACGATCTGTGTCCATTCATTTCATTCAAAGCAAATTTTTGCCTTGTGCGTACTGAATCGGAAAAAGTTGTGATTTGTGGTTCCGGATCAGGCAGGGTTTCTGCCAGTTTTTTGATGTCTTTAATATCAGACTTAAAACCTCTGAAAATCTTTCCATTTGGCCCTTCGATGTATGCTGCATCCTTGTCTTTGTTTTCTCCATCAAGGACAATTTTACATCCGTCGGCATAAGTGAATTCAATTCTTCTCCAAGAACCTACCGCATCATCATGCTGTTGTGGCGCATCTACATCCACACGCACCGGACTGGTATCGTCTTTGCCCAAAAGGTATTGAACCGGATCGAGGTAATGCTGTCCCATGTCACCTAGTCCACCGCCATCATAGTCCCAATATCCACGGAATTTGGAGTGCACCCTTTCCGGGTTGTAAGGCTTGTATGGTGCTGGCCCCAACCATCTGTCATAGTCAAGGTTTTCAGGAACCTCCATAGGAGTGAGGTTGGTTTTACCACTCCAGTAAAACTTCCAGTTGTAGCCAGTGATGCCACTTACAGTAAATTTCAGCGGCCATCCTAAAACGCCACTGTCAACTACTTTTTTCAAAGGCTTGACATCCGTGCCCAAACCGTAAAAGTTGCTTTTAAACCTGAACCATGTATTGAGTCGGAACATCCTGCCATGTTTGTTTACTTCCTCCACTACGCACTTGCCTTCTCCTATGGTTCTTGTCATTGGTTTTTCACACCAGATATCCTTTCCGGCACGAGCAGCTTCTGCAGCCATTAAACCATGCCAGTGTGGTGGAGTAGCAATGTGTACTATATCTATATCAGGTTGTTGCAGTAGCTCTCTATAATCAGAATAGGTTCTGATGTCATTTCCGCCGGCAGCATCCAACGCCAGTTTCAGGTGTTTGGTATCGACATCACAAATAGCCAGGAGCTTAGTGCCTTCATATTCGATGTGTCCCCGTCCCATACCACCTACTCCAATGATGGCCTTGGTCAACTGATCACTCGGGGCTGTGTAACCCGAGCCTCCTAATACGTGACGTGGTACGATCATGACACCTGCCATCGCCACCACCGAGGATTTTAGAAAGCCCCGTCTTGATTTTCCTGATTCTATAGTCATATTAATTTTTATTTTTTCACTAATCTATGCAATACGGGAGTAATCAAGGGGGTAATAAACAGGGTAATGCCCTAAAATAATAAAAGGAATGGGTATATATTTGAAGGGGAGAGGGAGGAAAAGTGAGGTTATTTAATTGTTAGACCCAATTACTTGTATGTCGCAAGAAAAGACTTCAAATACAGATTTAATCGACAACCTTTATGAACTGGCTGGTAAGGAACTCATGAATAAGGTAACTGACTGGTCAAACCATGAACTTTGGAGACAATCGGTCAACGAACTCGAAGAAACACTCAAAGCTTTATCTTATAGGCATTTTCAATCAACAGATAATGAACGGTGGATTTATCCAATATTTTGACAACTCTTATGGCAGTTTGCTTATGATACTTTAAGGATGTTGAAGAGTATAAATGCGAATAAATCTGCTAATTTATTAGAACAAGCACTAAAAATTGTTAACCCCGAACAACTAAGTGAGCGAGGATTTTCCAAATTTATAGCGAATAACATCGTTAACATTGACTTTGGTGACGAACTTGACAAACTCGACGATAAGTATTACGAACTTGAAAACTCTGAAGATCTAGAATTACTTTTGGCAAACTGGATAAAACTGAGCCCAACAAATTACGAATGAAAGGACGTTCCTCTACTGCTCTTATAAGCTCCAATCATCAAGCTTCTTGCAATTATTAACGTATTTAGCGAGCTTTGAATATGATCAAGAGAATCTATATTGATACCTCAGTGTTTGGCGGTTATTTCGATTCGGAATTTGAATTGCAAACCAAACCTTTTTTTGAAACCATCTTGACTCAGGGAACTATCATCTTGATTTCTGAAATAATAGAACTGGAAATTTATAAGGCTCCTGAGCATATTGTTGCACTTTTTGAGTCTCTTCCAGAGCAACTAATAGAGCGAGTGGAACTTACGGATGAAGCGAGACAATTAGCCGAAACCTATATAACCGAAAAGGTAGTTGGACGTACAAGTATGGCAGACTGTCAACATATCGCATTAGCAACAATTAGCAAGGCAGATGTTTTGGTAAGTTGGAATTTTAAACATATTGTCAATCTGGAACGAATAAGAGGATATAATTCCATTAACTTTAGGGAAGGATATCAAATGACAGAAATACGAACTCCCAACGAAATATTTAGAAATGAAGACAACAACTAAATTTCCGAAGATGGTGGAGCGGATGAGAGAAATTCGTGATGAGGTGAGCCATGATATTATGAACATGTCGTTGGAAGAAGAAAAAGCATACATTGCCGACCAGCTTAACAAGCTAAAAATTAAAAGGTCAATGGCCAGTGATTCTGTAAACAGTCCTAAGTAAATCAAATTATAATAGGCATAGCACTCTTTTGTATTGGCATTTTCACCTTATTCTCGTTTGGGAAAAGTATAAAAATGAAGTGGACTTACAACAAAAAACCGGACAAAAAGTTAAGCGCATATTGAACAATTAATTTTCCCATATTGTTCGGGGGTTTTATACCCTAGATATGAGTGTTTTCTTTTACGGTTGTACCAGATTTCTATAAACTCAAACACA
>NZ_JBDKWG010000128.1:0-60131 GCF_040151475.1 Reichenbachiella sp. MALMAid0571
AAAGGGTATGAATCAATGCTTTCCTACTACCAGAATACGCAACCTTCGATTCGATGAACCGCCGTATACGAGACCCGTACGTACGGTGGTGTGAGAGGTGCACCAGTGGGCTATTTGCTCACTGGCCATCTACTCGATTAGGTTTTCGTGTTTTTCGTTCTGGATAGTTCCTTTCGGTTTACCACCGTGCGGTGGGCAGCCATACTCTTTGACAAGTTTTGGTTTGTGTGGTTGGCTTGTGCGACTTGGCAATGTGTATGGCTTTGGGGTTGACATTCTGTCCATTTCTTTTATTCCAATGAGTCTATTGTGAGCCAATTATGATTCGTTTGAGCCAATTATGAGCCAATTAGTTTATAGACCGTCCCAGCACCTACTTCACCCGTTCGTTTCAACAGCATATGCTTTTCCGTCAGTTCTGTCAAATCTCTTGATGCAGTTGCTTTAGAAACGTCACATAAGTCTTGATAAATGCTATTAGATATAGATTTCTTTTCTTTTACATAAAGGACTGCTTTCAGTTGTCGCTCGTTCAAATTAAGGCTAGCAAGGTGTTTTTCATTATAAATATCCTTGTAAATGGTAACAACAATTCCTCCAGTCATTTCTGATATTTCAGGAGTTGGTAATCCTGCGGCATGACATTCATCAATGATTTTTAAGGTTCCTCTGCCCCAAGATTCAATTAAGCCGCCTTTGAAGAAAACATCCGCAAGAATCGGGTTTCGTGGATGGGAGGCATGTTTGTGTTTCAAATCTTCGAATGTCATCGGCTCTAGCAGAGTTCCAAAATTCCAAACCATGATTTTATCATCATAAAGACTGATTTGGATAGGTGCTCCCATATATTGGCGATGCACGATAGCATTTAACAGTGTTTCTCTTATCGCTTCATAAGGATATTCTGTAGTTTCAACTCTGTGCAATCCATCATACGAAATTGATTTTGTGAAATACTTCTTATCCAGTATTTCCAACGTTTGGTTTGCCAATTCAAAAGCATTACACTCTATGACTTCTTGTGACAACAAATCATCATCAGATTTTCCGAATTTTCCGATTTTTACATACGCATTGATATAGAAGTTTCTTGGGTCTTTCCCAAAAAGCAATACTGCCGAACGTTTTAGTTTTCCGTCCTTAGTAAGACGAAGATTCTCGAAAATCTGAAGAATGTCATTTTCGTTTTCGACTTGTGGTAAACGACCACTTTTCACAGCACCTTTTTTAAAAGCTTCTACCGCCTTTTCGTCAATATCATCAAGAGAAGCACTAGGTTCAGTGACATCATCCCACGTTTTACCAGACTTCCGAAGCAAGAATTCATTGAGTGCGACACCTTGGAGTTCTTGTTTTGTACTACCACTTCTGAAATGGTATTTACCATGAAAAGAAATAGGTACATCATGTGGATGTACTTCTATTTCAATGTAGTATTTACTGGCTTCTTGGTGAAGGTTCACATCACAAACAAGTCCCAAACCAGATGTAATCTTATTGGGAATGTCATCCATCAAGCGTTTGTAATCTTCTAAGCCAACTACATTGCCTTTATCATCTTTACCAATATAAATTTTGCCACCCTTAGCATTGGCAAAACCGCATATCCATTTTAGATATTCATCTCGCCAACCTTGCTTCCATTCTATGTTTTGACTTTCAGGCATATTGATTAACGGCTGATTACAGTGGGGCTTGGCTCTCGTTCCTCATAATCGTAGGTTAAAGTCAAATCAATAAATTGATCACTTTCAATTAAGTGGTCAAATTTCTTCCTTAGTTCCAAGTATTCACTATCACTTTTCTTAACATCTTCACGCGTAATAGTGTAATACTCTAATAATTTCAATATTTCCTCGTTCTTTGTCTTGTCAGATAAATTTGAAAAATCGTTTTTTTCAATAATAGCTTTGGCTTCAGGCCAAAGCTTCATATTGTTCTTTATTGAATGGAATTGTTCCTTCCATTTTTCAGTCAAACCTAATTCCTCTTCAAATAATTGGCGGTAGATAATAAACGTTTCTGGCATGTAGAGCAAATCAAAATATCCTTCTACATTTGAACCGTATGCCTTTTCGAAAAATGAACGCTCAGGCGGAACAATACCTCTTGTCGCATTACTTATAGATTGAATGGCACGTATGAATTTTTTATTCCAGAGCTTACCTATATGTTGTCTATCCTTTGCCTCTTCACCAAATAGCGGGATGTACTTCATGGGGAATGAATAAATGTGAATGTTCAGTTCCTCAGACAACTCCATATTTATTTGCATCCTCAAATAAAGTTCTTCCGGCTTGTCCTTAAAGTTGAAGAGTAGATAGTTTGAAAGCCGGTTGATATCATATTTTGCAGCAAGGCGCACAGCATTTTCATATTGTTTTCTAATTCCCCAATAGTCGAAAGCTATTCTTAGTGGATTAATGGGAATCTCACTAATCATCTTCATTATTTCATCAGTGACATATCGGGCATCTGTCCCTTGATTGAAATCCACATACCTATTTCTTGGTGCCTTATTACGATATTTTTCATAGATTTCTTTCAATTCTTCATTGGCACTAAGTAGATTTTCACGTGTAACTGTTTCATATTTGATGAGTTGATATTGATCATATATGTCATAGACTTTTTGGGCAACCTCTCCCTTTACTCTCTTTTCAATAAATTCCTTTAAAATCGAATAACTACGTTTTATGTATGCAGCGTCATTGACTCCCTTTTTGAGATTTTGAATGGCAATTTTTAATTGATTTGGTTCAATGTATTTTGCACCTTTCACGAATCCCATTTCCTTAATCTCTTGAATGATTTCTGGGAATTTTGGAGATGCTAAAACATTGTTGTCCATCAGAAGCAAATTCTGTTGTTCACCATAGAGTTCGTCTATTATAGCAAATTTGTTCTTCGTAGGTATTTTTTCTTTATAGGTTGGCTCAAGTATTGGCACTGAACAAAAGGCACAAGTCCTTGTACAACCTTTCGTCATAAAAGTAAAATAGGCACTGCCAGTAGGGTATTTGTAATCTGTCTCATCCAAAATCGAATAATCCAACGGCAAATCGTCAATGACCAAATGTTTTGCTTTAGCAATATTTGGGTCGAGCATCCCAGGTTTATCCAAAATCCCCTCAAATGGTATAATACCCGTTTCTGCCTCCACTTCTTTCGCCAATAAAGAAGCTAAGACACCACCGATCTTGAGTTCTTTCTGATCCTTTACAAGGCACTTGGCATCCTCAATTGTCTTAATAGTAATATCCCAATAAAATGTGAAAAGGGTCGTGATATAAACTCGATCCCATTTGGGGTCTTCTTCGTACTTCCTATTTTTATAGTAATCAGAAAAATGTTTGAGCCAAATCTCAAAAAGAGGAATTTGATTCGTTAAACTCTGGTCGAGTTCATCAAGAAAGGTTTTCAATTTAGTTGAATGACCAGATTTCAAATAAGCAACAATTTCATCCGACTTCTTCAGCCAATTGATTGTGTCATTTATTTCACTTAATTTATTTAGGCAGTCACCTAATATTTGGCCAAAAACAAACTCCTTTAAATCTCCCTTATAAAACACTACATGATCACCTAGCATTCTATGATAGGTGGCAATTTTCATCAAGCCAATTGGCGGGTACTTGTTTTTATAACCAGGTTCTATCAGGAGAATTTTTCTTATTTCCTTACTCATTTTACTTGCTTAAATCTTCCTTAATTTTCTCCTTCAAAATGTTTGCAATATCCTTTGGGAGCACATTGTCTATAACCGCATAAATCTGAGAGACTAACTTTCTGTCTTTACGGCTCAAGCTGGTAATATCATCGGTAATGTATTTGGGCTTACCATTATCATTTGCAATAACTATATGTTCAATTTCAGGTTCATCATGTCCTATAACTTTTTCATAAACCTTTTGATGAGATGGAGAACTGGTACTGGCTTTTTCCTGTGCTTTTTCTAGCTCTTTCGTTGCTAATTGCGCTTTTTCCCTTTTTAACTCAAATTTCTCCCGATACTCTTTTTGCTCCTTGTTATCAGTAAACCCCCCAGTTGTTGATTTCTCATTATACTCATTTGCGAAAGTTTTGAAATCATCTATTTTCTTTACCTCGTTTCTGATTTTTGAAGAGAAGTAATAGAGCTTATGTAACTCATCAAATTTTGACTTAACCAGTCGTTCGAACTCTACTAAATCTGAATTTTCAAGAAAGTAGTCTCGTCTGGCGTTAGGTATAAGTTCAGAACTTATCGTGTGTATTTCACCAAAAAAATATTTAGTGCCTCGTGCTTCTTTGAACAGCTTGGTCAAGGCTTCATCTAATCCAATTTGAATATTCCCCTTTCTTAATCGAAGGCTTCTTGCCGTATTGACGCTGGGAATAACTTTGGTGAAATTTGAAATGCTGTGCCAACCCCAAGCCAGTAATTTGTTTTTTGAGGTTCTGATTTCAAAAAATTCAATATCATGAATTTCATCAATCTTTTTCTTGTTCCCATGATCTCCCTCATAGATACTCGTGGTGTAAGCTTTGAATACTTGATCGTTATTTACCGAAATTGCATATTCATCAATGTTAAAATTTAATTCTTCTGCCTTATCGCAGATTTTCTTTTTAAAAATAAAGCCCTTTGAATATGGAACAGGAGCCACCATTGTCAAGTACTGGTAAACATCCTCTCTGTCTAACAAAGCATTGTTACTAACGCCTTTCAGAGTCACTCTAAAATAGTGAGAGTCTCCTGATTCCTTTTCAGTTTGAAACTCTGTCACATCATCAATCACAGCGGTTGCCTCTTCCTTCGTAGCTCTGTTATTGATAATGGCCTTTAACTTTTGGGAATCCCAGGTAAGAATAGATTTTGTCTCTTCTCCTTTGAAGCTGGTTTCAAAAATCAATTTGTCACAATAAGCCAAGCCACCAAGTCTCCCAATTCCTCGAAACCCTTTGTTTTTAGTTCTGTCCTTCGTTGATTGAGCTATATTTTTAAGGATTTCTTGAACTTTATTGCTTTCAATACCAGTCGCATTATCAAATATTGAAATTGTCCTTGCTGTAGCGTCAATATCTATTTCAATTTTTCCGTCTCCTAAATCCGAAAAAATTCCATCCTCTAGTGCTTTGTCAATTTGATCAGCACTATTTTGAATATACTCTCTGAAAATAAAACGAGAGTCCTCATACATCCCTAACGTCAATGATTCTATAACGTCTTTGCCTATTTTCGTATCTACTGACTTAACCATTCGGGAATTGTTTATAAAGCGGTCTTGGGAATTTTATATTGAGCAACGAACGAAAAACAGGATGTTCAATAATGTATTCACCCGGGTCTAATCTGGTCATCATATTTTTATAGACTGGTGGAACAAACCTGTAATCTCCTTTGGAAATTTCGATTGCGTTTGTTCGACCATAAGCATGAGTAGCACAGTTTCCTTTTACCCTATCATGTATTGCACTTTTGAATTGCTCAACTGAAAACAGGATTATACCTAAAGAGCGACCTCTTTCTGATATATCAATGATTTGTCTGAGAATCGGTGAGTCTTTTGGAATATCTTTTGACGCATATTTGTTTAACTCATCAATAAATATGACAATTTTTGAAGGTATCTCAATTTCGTTTCTATCTTCCTGCCCAAGCTTTAGGTCATAAATTGCTCGAATGACATCTCCAAAAACAAAGGCCTGTGTGTCTTGATCCAACTTCGCAATATCGATTACATGAATATCATTTTTTTTGATATCCTTGATTGAATCCCTTAATCGTATCTCATTTTTCTCTGGGACAACTCGTTGACTGAAAATTGAATTGTTTAGTGCTTTTGAAATTACCCTTTTGAATTTACGCCAGCTCATAACAGATATTTCCTTGTCACCACCTTGCTGACCAGACTTGGTAAATTCACCTACCTTGTTAATGAACTGAGACCAACTCGTTACGTCACCGAACCCACCTTGATCTGTAATGATAAAATTGATTATCGATTCCATTGTGCCAGTAGAATCTTCAATATTTGAAAAAAGTAAGTCTAAATTCAGCTTATCATCTTCAAATACATATTTGTATTTGAAACCCTTGTTAGTGTCAATTTGTGCCTCAATGTCAGAGTTTTGCCCATAGCTATATGTCTTGGAATTTGATTGGTCTGAATAAGGATAGTAGTACTTGGCATTTTTAAAAGGCTCAGTTGAAAGTCCCAGCATATTTGTGTACCTAGTTTTCTCTTCTTCTGTCAATTCTTCATTTGGTTCATCAATCGCCAATAAATCTCTACCTTTCACATTGAACATGACAAAAGCAATTGAATCGTCACTACTATCAGTTTTTAAGTACTGCTCTTGGATAGCCTTCATTAAAAACATGGTATAAGAAGTTTTTGCAGCAAGCCCAGAAATACCAGAAATATTCAAATGCGCTCCTTCTGGTCCAATCAAGAATTGTGAATTGAGATGTACAGGAAGAGTGATTTTATCTTCTGCACGATACATTTCCATATATCCACAAACCAGTGGGTTTTTAATATTCTTCAGACCAAGGGCTTGCAAAACTTCTGCTTGGTCAGCAAGTCCAACTTTACTTCCATCCAGAACAGGGGTATAGATGCTTTTATCGTTTCCTAGAACTTTGGCTTTTACAAAGTTCATCCCAATCCTGTGCATATTTGGCTCGTTGTTGACATCACCAAAATCACTAGAGATGAAGTTGCTCAAATAACTGGCTGAGTCTGTGATATGAGATATCTCTTCAATGATTCCGAAGGATATTGAACCTTCAATATGTTCTACTTTTACAACATCAAAAGGATTTAGTATCCGTTGCTTGTTAGTCCAAAAATAGAACTCATCTATAGTTGTAGGATTTTTCTCAGTAGCCGCAACTTTGCCAATTGTTTTTGTCATAATCTAAAATAAGTTGATAAAATGAATATCACTTAGATATTTGCTTTTAATATAGCTTTCCGTTAAATGAATAGGGTAAAGATGCTTTGCCCATCTATCGTCTTTTCCATAACAAACAGGATTTCGTTCATTTATGATGTTTGCACTTATCAAATCTATTTCATCAGAATCCAAACCCTCTTCTTCCTGAATATCCCTAACGAGTATTTTCTCGATTTTTAACACCCCGTCAAATGGACTTAATGTTTCACGAATCCTTAAGTACCAAACAGCGAATTTCACGTCTGGAATCCTTTCTGTTTGATACATAAAAGCAGGTGTTCGATGATTGATTTTGAGTTCAGCAATGCTTCGTGATATGTCTCTAACATCATTCGATAGGGCCTCCGGGTTAAATGCTTTTGAAACCCCTATTACACAATCGTAGTTTGACTTGATTTGAGATAGTTCCCTCGCTTCTCCACTTTTCATGTATTCCAAAGAACCGTCTTTTATCAAAAAAGAATCAGCATTAAGTTTCTTTGCTTTGACAAGTTCAAAAACAACCTTCTGCTCCAGAGCAATCATTTCATCCTGTATCTTGGCTATTCCTCGATCTTCATATTTGTCATTCTCCTTTAAGGCCGTGTTTTTATATGGAAGGATTTTGCTGAAATTTAGTTTTTGTGTTTTAAGGATTTCCTGCCCGTTCAATTTCCTAATTAGGTTGGTGAAAAACTGGTCATTGTTACCGATTGTTGTTTGGGCGTTGGCATTCTCCGGAATTGAAATAACGAGTGGGTTTTTTAAGTTCACAGGTTTGAAGGTGTGTTTATCTTGTCGCTCGCAAACAGCGACACCAATTTGTCCTGCAATTATGGGGTACAGCCTTTTTCCATAGGCTATGTCGTCAACCTTATATGTCCTTCGAGAGCCATCCAAAAAGTATTTGAAAAGTGGTGATCCGTTTTTACCTATTTTATCTGCTAAGTTTTTGAGGGATTTTGTGGTTGTTAAGCTTTTATCAGTCTCTCCTTTTTTCTTTACTTGGATTCCTCTTTTATCTTCATAATCCAACTTTGGAATATCCACAGATTCAAAGCAGTATTTGTAAGATTTGTAATTCTTGCCATCAGTTTCTTTAGCTATAAAATCTAATATTTTGTCCATTCTCATTTTGGTTCGCGGCGCAAAGGTAATTTAGGCTCTTTTGATTTTTTTTGCGTTGAATTTGAGCGTTGGAAAAATCAAATGTGCCTAAATGTGTGATGGCTTATCCGTCCCTACGCATGGCATACAACATTTGAGTATCACGCACTGTGCGTTATATATGCACTATACTTTTCTCAAATCTAATGAATTTTTAAATTGATTCCTTTATTTAATATTTATTACCAAATAGTTGATGTTTCTATTTGGCAATATAGACCCAACGAATTATATATAATTTACCCGGGGATTTTCACCCATTCTCCTTCAAATCAAAAACCTTGTCCATCAGCATCCACTTTTGACCCGGAGCTGCCCAGGGCAATGCTTGCTGGTATTTCCACATCAAGTCCTCCCACTCCTGCACTTTAGGATTTTCCTGATCCATTTTAGTTTTTCTTTCAAAAGAAAAAGTTTCATCCACTTCCAGAATCATAAACATTCGGGTTTCCAGCCTGTATATTTGAGAACTGACCACACCACCATCTACTATGCTTTTTGTTATTTCCGGCCATATTTTTTCGTGGTATTTTTCGTATTCTTTAATAAGTTTCGGATCATCTTTCAGATCCAATGCCAGACAATATCTTGTTGTTTTCATATCGCTATAGTTGTTTATATAGTTTTGCTTTTTCTATCTACACCAGCAAGAGCCCGATCCAAATGTACATAACCACCATCTACAAACAGAAACTGTCCTGTGATGTGAGATGCCCTGTCTGACATCAGAAAGACCGTCATATCAGCTATTTCCTCACTGGTAGTCATTCTGCCTCCCAAAGGTATTTTTTCAGTGATTGCTTTCAACTTGGTTTCTGGATCGTCAAATGATTTGAGCCAATTTGCATACAGTGGTGTCATCACTTCCGCAGGAATAACAGCATTCACACGTATGCCATATTGTAATAGCTCTACCGCCCACTCTCTGGTCAATGCCAGTTGCGCCCCTTTGGATGCTGCATATCCTGACGTACTCCCCTGCCCTGTCAAGGCAGTTTTGGAACTGATATTTACAATAGCGCCTTTACTTTTCTTCAAAGCATCAAGGCAAAAATGTGCCAGATTGTAATAGTGGTGAAGGTTTTTCTCTAACGAACCCAGGAATTCATCCGGAGTTCCTTTTTCCAGGCCTACTCCATCATTGATTCCAGCATTGTTGATTAGTCCGTCTATTCTGCCATATTTTGCCAGGGTCTGGTCAACCACACTCTTACAATTCTCCACTGAAGACAATTCCACTTTGATGAAAAATGACTCCTTTCCGGCATCTGCAAATTCTTTCACCAATTGATCTCCAGAAACCTGATCCCGTCCTGCTATCACCGGAATGGCTCCTTCTGCAACAAGGCATCTTGTAATGCCTTCACCAATCCCCTTTGATCCACCTGTAACGATAATTACCTTATCCTTTATTTTTAAATCCATAATTGAATAGTTTTATTATTTCGTTATTATTCCTATTTCAGCAATGACTGCTTTGTTACTATCATTCATAACTTTGTCTGCCACGATCTTGATGTACCTTCCATTAACTGATTTACCAAAATCTACCTGTTGCTCCAAAGGGTTGTTGACAATATTTGAAAACTCTCCTTTGGACACAAGTGCCCATTTTCTGTTGTCTTTACTGGTATAAAAACTAAAGTGCGTTATTACACCCGACACCCATCTGCTTTGAGTTGGCGTATAGCTAAACCCTTTCAAAGTCTCTGGTTTTCCCAAATCCAACACCAACTGTATATTGCCTTTACCACCCTCCAATGTCCAATTTGAGTTTGGATTGTCGTCTATGGCTTTTACAGATTCATCCGGTGCATTCAATATTTTCCAATCTTTTTTGCTGACATCAAAACTCTTTTCAACCACATCACTCTGACGTTTTGTTACCGGATCATAGGAAAATGTTTTAATCGTTGCTGGTTGGTTTACATCAAACACATTGGAATATTTCTTGGATTGTAATGTGGGATTCCCACCATCCATTGTATAGTAAACCTCCACCCCTTCTTCAGGTGTACCCAATGTCACCATGCCATTTTTGTCCCTGGAAACTACAGGAGCATCTACGATCACCGGAGCATTGTACAGGCTAATATTGGAAATAACAGGACATGCCTTTGAATCAATGATGTTCAACCTGACTTTTGTGGCCTCCACATTATCAAACCTTAATATCCTTTTATATCCTATAGTAGTTTGATTATCTATTGTTTTCCAATTGCCATCTACCTCAGCCTCCAAGGAAAAAGCTTTGATCCTTTGGCCAAGAGGAATGTGCTCCTGAACCAGGAACCTGTTAAATTCGGTTGGTTCACCCAAATCTATGGTGATGGAAGCCGTAATTTGTCCATCATCAGTTGCCCAATAGGTATCTTTATTTTCATCATTGACATTGCTGGCTGCATACCCGGATGCATCACCCCTAACATTTGTTGCGCTTACTGTTTTGTTCAATGCAAGGTCTTCTGCAAAATCAAGTTTCAACTGTTTGGTCAACTTTTGAAGTTGTTTTACATCGTTTTCATGCACCAAGCCACGTCTGTCCAATGGAAAATTGAGCAACAAATTACTATTTTGGCCTATCGACCTGTAGTAAATCTCCAATAGTTCGTTCAAAGACCTTACTTTGTTGTCCTCTGACGTGTGGTAGTACCAACCTGGCCTTATAGATACATCTGCTTCTGCCGGCACCCAATGGGTACCATTTTCCTGGCCTGGTGAGTATTGTTTGGAGTACTCCGGCATACCGCCATATACTTCATCCCTAAGCAACGGCGACCATGTGGTGGGGTAGGCATAGCCATGCTCATTTCCTACCCAGCGTACGTCCGGCCCACCATCACTGAAAATCACCGCATTTGGCTGTAGTTCCCGAATGATCTTGATGGTATTCTCCCAGTCGTAATAGTTCCTTTTGTCCACACGTCGTTCCTCTTTGGCTCCACCATAGTATCCGTCTCCACCGTTTGCACCATCGAACCACACTTCAAATATTTCTCCGTAATTAGTCAGCAACTCTCTAAGTTGATTTCTGAAATAGGTGATATACTCCGGTTTGCCATAGTCAGCATGATTTCTATCCCATGGAGACAAATAAACTCCCATTTTGAGTCCGTATTCTTTGCATGCTTCAGCAAGGTCTTTCAATACATCTCCTTTACCATCTCTCCATACCGAATTTTTCACTGAGTATTCAGTATATTCAGAAGGCCACAAACAAAAACCATCATGGTGTTTGGCTGTAATGATCAACCCTTTCATTCCTGCTTCTTTTGCGACTTTTGCCCACTGCCTGGCATCCAAAGCTGTCGGATTAAATACCTCAGGAGACTTATCTCCATATCCCCATTCCTGATTGGTGAAAGTGTTCATATTGAAATGGAGAAATCCGTAGAATTCCATCTCCTGCCAAGCTACTTGCTGTACTGTTGGTACGGGATTTACTGGTTCCGGAGGAACAACCGGAGTACTACATGAAACCAATATTGTCAATATGAGTCCAATAAAATATTTTCCTTTTCCTGATAAAATAGTCATATCTGAATTTTTAAACCGAATCAAAAATTAAAGAAATCATTAGACATTATCACGGTTGATTTATTATGGAGAATTTTGCTTTTAAAAAAACCGCCAATTCATTGCTAATTTTGGAGAAAAAAATCTTGTAATCTCTCTATGCACAATCAACCGTGATAATGTCTATTAAGGCTGAATCATGTGCCTGGCATAATTCAATCCCAATTCATCAAATCGCTTGAATTGAGAATCCATACGTTGGGTAAAATCACTCCAATCCCGGTTCGCTTTAGGGCTCCATACCACTTCTGAAAGAGCAGTCATACGAGGCAAAACCATATACTCTGCATGTTCGGGTGTTTTGATGTATTCTGTCCAGACATTTGCCTGAGCACCAAGAATGTATTTTGCTTCTTCGGCAGAAAGCTCTTCAGGTACAGGCTCATAAGAATATACCTTTTCTACACTGGTAAAGCCACCAATTGCCAACAGCTCGTTTTCTTTGTCTTTGGTTTGATAATGGTCGAAATAGCAGTGAGACCCTGGAGTCATGATCACATCATGGCCTTGCTTTGCAGCCTCAATACCTCCTTTAATTCCTCTCCAGGACATCACTGTGGCATTTGGAGCCAGACCACCTTCCAGAATCTCATCCCATCCAATGATAGCACGCCCTTTGCTGTTGATGAATTTTTCCATACGAGTGATAAAATAACTTTGCAACTCGTGCTCATCTTTCAATCCTTCCTTTTTGATCAAATCCTGGCAGAAGGCACTTTCTTCCCATGCTTTCTTTGGGCATTCATCACCTCCGATATGTACATATTTACTTGGAAAAAGATCGAAAACTTCAGTGAGTACATTCTCCAAAAATTCGAATGTCTCTTCTTTTGGACAATACACATCATTGAAAACACCCCATCGGGTAGCTACCTCAAATGGGCCATCAGTGCATCCCAATTCCGGATAAGCAGCTAAAGCTCCAAGAGAATGCCCGGGCATCTCAATTTCAGGAATTACAGTCACAAATCTTTCTTTGGCATAGGCTACAATCTCCTTTACTTCGTCCTGAGTATAAAATCCTCCATAACGTTTCCCATCGAAAGTCATGTCTTCAAGTTTAGCCCCTCCATGTCCAATCAGCGTTTCTTTTCTCCATGCCCCAATTTCTGTCAGTTTAGGATATTGTTTGATCTCAATTCTCCATCCCTGATCTTCTGTCAAGTGCCAGTGCATGGTATTCATTTTGTGCATGGCGATCAGGTCAATGTATTCTTTTACAAAATCAACAGGAAAGAAATGTCTAGCTACATCAAGGTGCATTCCTCGGTATTTGAAACGTGGATTGTCTTCAATTTCAACAGCTGCTATTTTCCATGGCTGATCCAGTTTGCTTTTACTTTCAATCTCCGCAGGCATCAACTGACGAAGTGTCTGAACTCCGTAAAACAGCCCTGCTGGTTTTTTTGCTTTGATGATCACCTGATCTTTGTTCACGGAAAGTTTATATCCTTCTTCTCCTATGATCGAATTGTCAAGAGATAAAAATATATCTCCATCTTCTGGTTCGTTTCCGTTTTTAACTTCCAGGTTAAAACCAGTTGATTGTGTGATCAAATTTTGAAATGCATTTGCTGCATAGGTCATTCCCTCTCCAGAACCATCAAGAATGATATTAGATGAAGCAGTCAATTTAAACTGACCATCTACTTTGGTCAACTTTTCAGGCATTGGGATAATACTGTACTCGTTTGGAGTGGAAACTTCGGCACACCGACTACAGATTAGAAATGTCGATAGCACTACGATGGAAAACAGGAATTGGCTTAATACTTTCATATTTTTTACTTTAAAGAATTTTAAATGTTTAGTAGTTATTTATTGCGCCGCTATATTAAATATTAAGTGGTAAGATTCCAATGATTTAGAGTTACTCAATGATTTTCAAACTTCCATCAAATTGAATGGACTTCCCTTTTGAGAAATTACCTTCCACCATATTGACTCCATATTTTATCATGGCTTTTGTGTCGTAAGCTGAAGTAACTAACAGGTTTATAAGCTTGCCATTTTCCCATTCAATATCCACGGTAAAACCGCCACGTGCTTTAAGGCCTGTAATTTTCCCCGAAAGCCATGCGTCAGGTAAAGCAGGCAATATGTGAATAGTACCTGTGTGGGACTGTACAAGCATTTCTGCCATTCCTGCTGTTGCTCCCATGTTTCCATCCAACTGAAATGGCGGATGGGTAGAAAAAAGATTGGTATATACCCCTCCGCCATCCATCATATTTACTCCGTCATCAGAAGTCAGTTGCATCGCCCTTTTCAATAATTTGTAGGCATGATTTCCATCCAACAATCGTGACCAAAAATTGATTTTCCATGCAATAGACCAGCCCGTACCATCATCTCCTCTTCCTTTTAGTGAAACTTTAGCAGCTTCTGCCAACTCCGGTGTATCAGCAACCGATATTTGGTTGCCTGGATGCAAAGCATACAAATGTGACACATGACGGTGTTTGTTGTCAGGATCATCCCTGTCTTCTTTCCATTCCTGCAATTGCCCCCACTTACCAATTCTCAAAGGAAGTAGGTTGTCTCTTGCTCCTATCAATTGCTGTTTGAAAGCATCGTCTGTATCCAATACTTCACAAGCTTTGATACAATTGTTAAAAATATCCCAGGCTATTTCAATGTCCATGTAAGCCCCGGTAGATATTCCTCCCTGCTCCGGTGAATAGGATGGAGAAGAGACCAAATGTCCTTCCTGATCTTTGGTCAGATAGTCCAGCCAAAACAGGGCTGCTTCCTTCATGATCGGATAACCTTTGTTTTGAAGAAAATCCTTGTCTCCTGTAAAATCATAATGCTCCCAAATGTGTCGTCCATACCATGCTGCTCCACCGGGGAAAAATCCCCATGGAAAACTCCACCCTGGTGCGGTAAAACCAAAAGTGTTGTTCATGGTGTTGACCACCCATCCTCTGGTATTGAAAAATTCCTGTGCCGTCTTGCGCCCAGGATCTCTTAATTTATCTATGTATTCGATTAGAGGAAGATGGCATTCAGACAGATTAGTTACTTCCACTGGCCAATAAATCATCTGTATGTTGATATTGGCATGGTAATCAGATGCCCATGGCGGATTGGTTTTGTTGTTCCATTTGCCCTGCAGATTGGCTGGCAAGGTACCCGGCCTGGAACTGCTGATCATCAGGTAACGCCCATACTGAAAATATAGGGCTTCCAATGAAGGGTCAGGCTTTCCAGAAGCATAAGCCTTCAACCTTTCATCAGTAGGAATTGCATCGTTTTTAGCATTGCCAAGTTGGAAATTCACTCTGGAATAGAGCGAACTGTAATCCCTTTTGTGTTCGTTAAGCAAATCGCTATAACTTGCTGATTTGACTGATGCTATGCTTTTCTTATTCAATGCTTCATAATCCCTACCAGTATAGGAAGGATATTCGTTTTGGTAGTCAGTAGCAGCAGTAAGGTACAAAGTCAGTTTCTTGGAAGCTTTAACAAACAGTTTACCATCAGAAAAATTAATCTCTCCTCCAACTGATTCCACCAACATACGGCTTTCAAAACCCATTCCATTGTTTGCCAGATTCCCCGACACAATGAGTTGGTTGTCTTTGAACACCACATCCAGATTCTTATGGAGAGAGGTCTGCCTTACTTCATAATCACTGCCGTCAGGATTATTGTTTTCAAAACGCAAAACAATTGTACGCTTAGGATAACTCGCAAAATATTCGCAATGATAGGTCACACTGCCTACTTCATAATCCACAGATCCTATGGCATCCGAAATATTGAGTTGCCTCCGGTAGTTTTTCTTTTCTCCTTGGTGATCGGTTTTCACATAGACATCCCCAAAAGCCTGATAAGCTCCAAAACCCACCCAGCCTTCTTTAGTGCTAGCCTTAATTACTCCGGAGAGCTCCTTATTGGCGAGCTGATGTGCTTCATCAAACTTGCCCTCATTCAACAACCTTCTTACTTCCGGTAAATACTTATATGCTCCTTCCCTGTTTCCTCCATTGTATCCATCCCATTCTCCTTTGCCGCCTGACCAAAGTGTCTCCTCATTAAACTGGATGCGTTCTTCATCTACTCCTCCGAAAAACATGGCACCCATATACCCATTGCCAATTGGCAGGGCTTCTGTCATCCATGAAGTAGCTGGCTGGTTGTACCAGATTTTGTCAATATTTTTTGATTCTTCTAAGGCTTTCTTTTCCTGTTTTTTTCCACAAGAAAAAAGGACAACAGCCAAACAAAACAACAAAAAGGGTCTGTTTAATATCATAGTTTTAAATTGTTTAGTCTTAAAATATCAACTGGTACAACAATTAACTTACCTATCGTCCCTCCAAGGACAGGGCAAACGCATTTAAAACTATCCCCAGACTCCTGACTGCCTTCAGGCAAGTTGTTCTGGGGTCTGCTAGAGTTGACTGTAACTCTAGCAGATACCGCAACAAGTGCGGTAAGGAGGTTTTGCTTTTAAATGCTTTTTCCCTGCCTCCAAGGAGGGAAATTTCAATCTACAAGAAAATAAACTTGTCACACCTAAGGATCTTAGGGTTAAGAACAAGTCAATTTGGAATAAAAATCTTATCAGCTTATATTTTGATTGTTTAAAATCAAAGCTTACAGATTGTAAAAATCAACGGCATTTTGCCCCATGACTTTTACCCTTTCTTCTACTGTGAATTGACCTATGTAATGTTCCACAATATTCAATCCCTTTTGGTATTCGGCAGCTACCAAACAGACCGGCCAATCCGAACCGAACATAACTCTGTCAGTACTAAAAGCTTCAAAAACGACATCCAGATAAGGTGTAAAATCTTCTTCTTTCCAGTTGTTCCAATCAGCTTCCGTAACCATCCCTGATACCTTGCACAACACATTGGTATGTTTGGCCAGTTCTTTGATTTCCTCTTCCCAACCCTTGATTTTCTTGTCTTTGATATAAGGCTTGGCGATATGATCCAACACAAATGGCTGATCAGGAAACTTCTGAGCCAGCTCAATTGAGGCTTTCAATTGTGTAGGGTACACAAGAATATCATAGACCTGTCCAAATTGGCTCAATTTGCTAATACCGTGTTGAAAATCCTTTCGCAGCATAAAATCGTCCGGTTCTTCCTGCACGATATGCCTGATCCCCTTTAGCCATTTGTTGGTAGAGAAATGCGCCAGTCGGTCTTCCACATTGTCTGCCAATAAATCAACCCATCCCACAACTCCTTTGATAAAATCATTTTTTTCAGCAAAGCCAAGCAAAAAATCAGTTTCGGATTCTGACTGATCGGCTTGTACAGAAACACAACCGTCAATATTAGCCGATGATAAAACGGGAACTAAATCCTCCGGCAGAAAACTCCTTCGGATTACTTTCATGTCTTCATTTATCCAGGCATATTTCACCGGATCATATTTCCAAAAGTGTTGGTGGCTATCAATTCTCATATTTGTATGTTTAGTGTTAATTAGTTTTCAATTTTATTATTCCAATATTTCTCCTTTACATCCTTCAGTGACAAATACCGGGTTGCAACGGGCAATGCCATCATCAGGCAATTGTATTTGGTATCCCGTACCCAGGCTTTTATCTTCCAGATAATAGTCGGTAGTGATAAAATGTGCTCCGGAACTTAGTGCAGCTTTAAACTTGGTATAATCGCCATTTCTGGCTTCTTCCGTATCTGCATCTGCCCTTGTCCTCACCATATAGCCTGCTTTCACCAGTTTTTTAATAGAATCCTGATCTGCTATTGGATCATTCATAATCATAAAACCAGCCTCGGGTGTTCCGGGAGCCGCCCGTACAAACATCAGTCTGCCTTTGAGTGACGGATGTCCTTTAACATAATCATCCATCTTTTGACCTCTTTCGTCAAGCACCAAAATTATTTTCCCTCTTACCTCATCAATTTCCGGCCAATTCATCAATTTGACTGCTTCGTCCAATGTCTCATAGTCGCCACGAACATCATCAGGTGTTACTATTCTCTCTTTAGGAAAGACTGTTAATATTTCACTGTCTAAAGCATCATAAGCCTCAGGTGTATAGGGTAAAAGTTTGGCAAATTCCGGACGATCAGCTTGTCCTGATTTGGCATTGAAAGTAATGCAGATTGGCAAATGTTGAGGATAGGCATCAGACCAATCTTTGATCTCTTGCAAACAGTCTGTAAGCCGCAAGCAACTAGATCGAAAGTCGATATCAGGTACGTGCAGCACTTTAAAACCCGGATCATTCATCACGCCATCCGGATCGTAAGGTTGTGCCTCTGTATTCTGTTGCTTCAATAATTCCAATCCATACGGTTTGGCAAACTGACCTCCCTCAGGGTCATAAAGTACATCTATTTCCAGATTTCTGAGTCCATGGTTTTCCAACTGATCAGCAAGGGGAATATGCCCATATTGCAAGCTCTGAAATGTTTCTGAAGTTTCTTCCTGCAAGATTTTAAGCAATGCAGGTTCAATAGGCCTTTTGTAGCTATTGTGGCTGCCAATTACCTGTATGTTATTGAGCTTTAACTTCAATCCACCTTCATTCATGTTTTTGTTGGCTGTTGGTTGACAACCAGTCACAATCAATCCCATCAGGAAGGCGATCAACAATCTATCCCTATTCATATCTATTTAATATTTTTCATCTGCTCCCGTATGTACTTTGCCCAGACCTTATATCCATCGGGTTTTAAATGGATACCATCATTACCATAATAGTCAAGACTTAAAGATCCGTCTTCATTGGAAAACAACTCAATCAAATTACTATAATTAACCTTTTTATTCTCACCTAAACCAGCAATCAACTGGTGTACTTCGTTGTATTTTTTTCTTTGATTAGAATCCTTATCCAATCCGGTAGGCAATGGCCCCAAAAGTAAAATAGCTGATTTTGGAAATTTCGCTTCTATAATAGTCAAATCCATTTCTATTCCTTTTGCAATTTCTTCTGCGGTATTGTCTCCAAAATTATTTACTCCAATTGCCAACACAACGAATTTTGGTTTGCAGGCTTCATAATGACCATTTTGAAGCCTCCAGGCTATATGTTGTGTCCTGTCTCCGGAAATACCTGCACTGATCCATTTCAACTTTTTGAAATATGTATCGGCTGCTTCCTTCCCAGGTTTGTAAGTAGTCAAAGTACGGCTTCCACCCCACCCCTGAGTAATAGAATTTCCAATAAGTAGTAAATCTATTTTCCCTGAATTTCTGCACAAAGAGTCTATATCTTCCATCTGTGCCCACCAGTCTTTTCCCTCTTTCCAACCTGCGGCAGACCTATACTCAGCTCCCGGAGCAGCAATGGTTGCAAAATTGATTTTATTATCAGTTACCCTCAAAATAAAATCTACAATTGGAGTCGGATTTTTCAAGCTATGTGGATGGTGGTCAACACCTTCTTTGTAAATCACATTGATTTCACCACCTGATTCTTTGATTTTCTGTTCAAAAATCCGGCTGTTTTCATCTACGGGTACTACCTTGTCAGCCTCACCACAAACATGTATCATGGAAAATCCTGCTTTGGCAATCGCTTCAGTTTTATGGATGGGATTTCCAGCAAAAGCGTCAATAGATTCCTGAGATTCCAGTCCATATACTTTCATGAACCGTTCCCAATCGCCCTTACTTCCTTTGCCTTTCCCAAATCCTCCCGGCCAGCTTTTTCCATCCAGAACCGGGGCATCTGCATAAATACACGCTACTTTCTCCTGATTTTCCACAGCCCAATTATAAACAATCAAACCACCCCGGCTCATTCCCTCAAGAGCTGCCTTTTCAGACAATCCTCCTTGTCTCATCAGGTCATAAAAGTTATTCCATCTGGTTACTGCCTCTGGTGCACCATATAGGTTGGATACATCGCAATACACGACATGAAATCCCCTTTCAAGCAAAGCAATATCCGTTTGAGGTTCGTGTCCCCAAAATCGGGCACGCCAAATCCAGGGTTTCTTAGGAGCGATTCGTTTTGGTTTGACAATTTTACAGGCTACACCATTGTATTCGAAATCCATTTGTTCAAAACCATGAAAACTACTTTTTTTGATTTCAGTAAGTCCAAGCTTTTCCTGAATGTCAAAACCTGTTTCTGTTTTTTGAACAACTGCCTCGTAAACCCTTTTCGCTATCACAGTAGCTCCGTTTGACGAGGGATGTATTTTATCAGGAAATAATCCAGGTTGACCTACAAAAAGTTGGTACAAATCAATTACCTCGACTCCAGCATCATAAGCCACTTTTTGAGTAAGAGGCGTAATCTTACCTTTGATCACAGGATCCCAAATACTTGTCGTGTCTTCCAAAAATGAAGGAACAGGCAATAACAAAACAATTCTGACATTTTCATTTACCTCTTGAAATGAACTGATCAATGACTTATAATCCGCTTCAAAATCGGCCAGGTAAACCCTGTTTTGTTGCTTACTGTCGTTGGTACCCAGTTTTATAAACACAATGTCTGCATTGTAGCCCAAGGCATTCTTATATTGGTTGGTATTCCAATATGGATGGTCTCCTTTTTTTAGGAGGGTTGTTCCATTGACTCCAAAATTCCTGACTTCATAATAATCACCTCCAAGCATGGCTTGCAATTGCGCAGGATATGCATTTTTTTCTCTATTGACCATCCCAGCACCGTAGGTGATGCTGTTTCCAACACAAGCTATTTTTATCGGTGACTGTGCAGATAGCCTGCAAGATGCAACAAGCAAAAATAAAACTACAGCAAACCGTACAATTGCAAGCTTTCCCATTATATGGCTGATTTAGTCAATTCACCATCAACCAACCTCCAAATATCAAGTTGGTTTTCATTTTTCAATGCATCCGGCAAAAGCGATGCAGGATAGTCCTGAAAGCAAACAGGCCTTACAAATCGTTTGATGGCATTGGTGCCTACTGATGTGGATTGAGGAGCTGTAGTAGCCGGGTATGGCCCACCGTGTACCATCGAATGGCAAACTTCCACTCCTGTTGGGTATCCATTGACAAGTACTCTTCCTACTTTCTTTTCCAAGACATCAAAGAGTTCACCATAATTGGCAAAATCAGCCTCCGTTCCATGAACTGTAGCGGTTAGATGGCCTTGCAAATTCTTAGCCGCCTCCAGTATTTGTTCTTTAGTATCTGCTTCTACCAACACATTTGATGGCCCAAAGTTTTCCTCAGCCAAACCCTGATTTTGATTGAAGTTATCGATAGATGTTTTGAAAACAGTAGCAACAGCTGTATTCGGTGTAGCACCCTCTTTTCCTTTCGCTATGGCTTCTACATTGGCAGTACCGGAAACCGACTGTAAGCCATTGTTATAAGCAGTGCTGATACCTAGGGTCAGCATGGTACCTGCCGGGGCTTCTCCTATTTTTTCTTTCAAGGTATTGCAGAATACATCTGAGGATTCCGACTTTTGGACAAAAGCCAAACCAGGATTGGTACAAAATTGTCCCACACCCATGGTAATTGAACCAACCATTCCTGTAGCAATTGCTTCTGCTCTTTCAGCCAAAGCACCAGGTAAAATAAATACAGGGTTGGTGCTTCCCATCTCGGCAAAAACCGGAATAGGCTCAGGTCTGGTATTAGCCAGATCATAAAGAGCTTTTCCTCCACGGAAAGAGCCCGTAAACCCAACTGCTTTTATTTGTGGGTGCTTTACCAAAGCCTCTCCCACTGCATTAGTGTTTCCTTGCACCAATGAAAATGTGCCTTCCGGCATTCCGGAAGCTACAGCGGCTTTTATGATCGCCCCTGCTACCATTTCGGAAGTACCCGGATGTGCAGGATGTCCTTTTACCACAACAGTACAGCCTGAAGCCAAAGCAGAGGCAGTGTCACCTCCGGCTACAGAAAATGCCAAAGGAAAATTACTCGCTCCGAATACAGCAACAGGTCCCAAAGGCATTAGCATATGACGGATGTCAGATTTTGGCAATGGGCTTCTGTCGGGAATGGCTTTGTCGATTCTGGCATCTACCCAGGAGCCTTCTCTTACTACTGTGGCAAACAGTTTCAACTGACCAACAGTCCTTCCTCTTTCACCAGTAAGTCTGGCCAAAGGCAAAGCGGTTTCCAAATGACACCTCTCTAACAAAGCATCTCCAAGATTCATTATCTCTTCGGCTGCTAAGTCCAAAAAATCGGCAATGCTGTTCTTATCCTTTTTTCGGTAAATGTCGAAAGCAACAGCAGCCTTTTGTACTACTTCATTGATTTCTTCTTCTGTATTAACTACAAAAGCTTTTTCAAGTTGCTCGTTGTTGGCCGGATTAATGGCGTAAAATGTTTTTGAATTACTCATCTATTCTGTTTAATTTTTCTTTGCTACAAAATTTACCAATGTTCCTATTGAATCAATGGTGATCCTTACTTCATCTCCTACCTGCAGGGTAAAATCATCGGAAGGCACAAGCCCCGTTCCCGTCATCAGAAAGCATCCATCGGGGAAATCGCATTCGCTGAAAAGAAATCCTACCAATTCGGTGTGCTTTCTTTTCATGTTGCTGATGAGTACATTGCCAAGATACATCTGATTGCCTGCCCTCAAAATCTCCAGTTTTATATTGGTATCAGGGTCAATCGGTTTTTCTGGCACATAAATACATGGCCCCAAACCTGCGCATCTTTCATAAACTTTTGCCTGTGGCAGATAGAGTGGATTTTCTCCTTCTATACTCCTGCTACTCATATCATTTCCCACGCTGTATCCTTCAATAGTTCCTTCCGAACTGATAAAAAGTGTCAGTTCCGGTTCCGGTACATCCCAGGTTGAGTCCTTTCTGATATTTACAGTGCCTCCATTTCCTACTGTTCTGTTGGCCAACGCCTTAAAAAACAATTCCGGCCTGTCTGCATCATACACTTTGTCGTAAAAAGTGTCTCCGCCTGACTTTTTCGACTCTTCCATTCTTGCCTCTTTGCTCCTCATATATGTCACTCCGGAAGCCCAGATTTCCTGTTTGCCAATTGGAGCTTCTGTGGTTTCTATCAATGAAGTATCCTGAGATGGAGTCACTCCCTCTATGTCTTTGAGCAATGCATTGTGAAGCCCTTTTCGGTTGATGAAAGCATCCCAATCCTGAATTTTCAAGATAAAAAAATCAGCTCCTTTTTGGACAACTGCTCCTTCTTTTGTTTTATAAATTTTCATATTTGCCTATGTTGAGGTTTTCTGTTTTACTCTTTTATAATAATGTTGATTGTTGATACTTCAATAATTGGTCATTCTAACCATACTTTTCCGTCCCACCTGATAAAGACGGTTTTATCATCAAACCCTTTTTGCCTGGCTTCCCATCGTCCATTTATCATACTTATTTCAGGTTTGAAATCAATATCGGCCACACTTAAATCTTCTGTTTTCAATTGAGCAGTATTAGAGGCATACTCATTGTATTCTTTCATAAAAGCTCTTTGACGGTAATAAATCTGTCTCAAAGCCCATTTCACATCATCGTTTGGATCGTCTTTGAACTTATCCGTCCCCGGTTTCAAATCAGAAAACTGGACGAAACTCCACAGTTCCGGAGCATGACATCCGGAGTTTCCTGAAACAGTCCAAATCCAATTGTAATTGTTAAATCGCTTGTTTGTCTCTGGATTAATTTTGTATTTGTAAGTGCCATCTGAAAAATCAGGCTGCCAGTTAACCCTCATACAATTTACCCTCCACTGCTCTCCATTCACGGGTGCACCACCATGACTAGCCAATTCTTCCATTACTTTCCAGGGTATGGCTATTTCCACTGTCCACTTATCGTCTATGTCACTCGGGTCGTTGATAGTGCCATAAACTTTTACTGCCTTTTTCATCCCATAGATGTGCCATGAGTCAATCACCTTCGCTTTATCTCGATACGGTTTTGTTAAAATCAAATCCCAAACAGTTTCAAAGGCATTCATTTCGATCTCGCAATATTCATGGGTATCTCCGTCGGGATCGATGAAAATCTCAAAATCGTTGTTGTGTAACACAATGTCATCATGATTTTTTAAAGTAGCCCAGATATGAGGCTCAACCAATTCAGCTCCAAAATAAAAATAGTCGTCATCCCAAACCATTTTCACCTTGGTACTGTACAAAGGTTTTGGTTTTTTATCTCCTTCTAAATCATTAAATTCATTGGTCCACTCTATGTCTCCCCATTCACCTTCAGTCAATTCCCCATCTACATTAATAGGATTTTTGGTTTTGTATGCCACGTACTTTTCAGGAATAAATTCTATATCCAAAACGGGGATTTCTGAAAGTATTTTAGATGATTCCCCTAATCGATCATCAGATTGTTTCTGATTGCATTTGCTAAGACATAAAGCCAGAGGTAGCAATACAAATGGTGATTTTATTAATTTCATTATTATTGGTTTATTTAGTCATAAATTTCCAACTCACTTGCTTGTTGTACCCATAAGGCTTACCCTTTTCGGGTTTTGATACTGAGCCTTTCAGGTTTCCTTTTTTATCTTTGATTACTTTGATATCGACTCTTGAATAATCTCCTTTTTCAAAATCAAAGCTTGTTCCATCGTCATCGTACAATTTAAAACTTCCTTCTTTAGTGCCGTAATGTCTTACCTCCAAATCGACCATTTCTCCTTTAGCAGGGGCTTGTCTTTGTACTGGCATCATGGGTATGATTCCTCCGTCTCTGACAAATAATGGTATTTTCTCCAATCCGGGAGATACTGTAATGATTTCATTAGAACCTACATATTTACCATCGTAAAAGTCATACCATTTTCCGGCAGGGAGAATTACTTTTCGCTCTGTTTCCCCCTCGAACATTGGTGCCACCAACATGTTGTCGCCCATCATGTATTGGTCTTTGACTTCTTTTTTTATTGCCATAGCATAAGGATTGTCAGTAGAACTGAGCGTTCCTGCTGATTCCTGCTGTTCAAATGAAAAACCATCCACCAGGTTCATAGCCCTAAATGGCGGTAAGCCTTCAAAATGGTATTGTGAAAAGGTGGAATAAATATAGGGCAACAATTGCATCCTCAAATTAGCCACATCCCTGACGGCAGTTTCAACTTCAGGAAAAGACCATGGCTTGGTGCCATCAGCCCAGGCATTGAGCATCGCCATTGGTGAAAAACATACCGATTGCATCCTGCGTACCCACTCTTCAGCTGTTTTGGATGCCCTTACTTCTGGTGTCCACAGCACACCAATAAAGCTACTGTTGATCAGTGCAGTTATGAAATCTCGGTGGCTGTAATAATCGTTGTAAATAACATAAGGCAAAGAGCTCGCACCAGCATTGGAAGCACGAACTAACCCATAAGTCCGCTGATTCAATTCTTTGAACCACTTGCCAGTCATTTCCTGAACCAACAAACCATAGACCTGTCTCATTTGTTCGCCGCTATATCCAGAAGGAAAAGTAGCCACATCAGGCCACAACCAACGATCGAAACCATCTACCTCGTCAATCTTATACCCACTCACTCCGATACTCAAATGATTGTCCACAAAGTGTTTTTTGAAAATATCTCTGGTTTCTTTGATGGTAAAATCAGGAACTATTCCATTCCAGACTGTATGAGATCCTGACAATTCTTTTACCTTGGGATACAATGATCCAACAGGCGATACAAAAGGGTTTAACCATAAATTTGATCGGATTCCCATAGCTATCAATTCAGTATTGAACTTTTTGGGGTCAGGAAAACGGCCTTCATCCCATTCGAATGTGCATGGATAAGCCATGCTGTGCCAGCCTGGTTCCACACCAATAAAACTCAATGGAAAATCATGCTCAACGAATTCTGTTGCTTCTTTAATAATATCATCCTGGCTGTACAATGTAGGTACTCTTTGAGTGAACCCCAATCCCCACTTGGGTGGAATATAACCTCCACCGTTGTACAAATTGTAACGCTGAACGGCTTCCATTGGGGAAGAACCACCATAAATGTAAATGTCAGTTCCTTTTGCTGGAACCAATATTTCTACAGCATCCGAGTAAGGGGAAGGATCCCATTTTTTATCTGTATTCCTATCCCTCAAAACCGGAGGATCTTCTGTATCCACACGAACACCAGTGCCTGCATATACTGTGATGTACCTGGCCGCATCTATCAATACGCCATATCCTCTTGATGAAACATAAAATGGAACAGGCGCATGTGTCCGGCCATCGTCTTTGCCTCCGTAGTGATCCACGTGCAAAGTCATGATCCTGCCTCGTTGATGAACTGTTTTGAAATTTAGCCCAAGGCCATACAATTGCTCCTCTCTGGTCAGCGGAAAACGCAAATAAGTTTTACCATCTATAACTTCGGTACTGATTTTATCCTTAGAAAATGGAAAAGTGGCATCAGGTAAATTGTCCAGTGCTTCTTTTTTAGGCTGAATATCTGCCATTTTCAACAAACTGATGTCCTCCGGCACTCCCACACTTGCTTTCCAAATTCCATTTTGAATTTCTTCCCAGTTGATACTTTGTGCAGAAGCATTGAATGCCAGGCATAACAGGTAAAATGCAATTATGATGTTTTTAGTAATTTTCACGGTTTTGATTTTAGTTATTTGTAATGCTATTTTTTTGATTTGTAATTTGTCAACAGTTCCTTATTTTGTTGTCATTTCAACGAAGGAGAAATCTCCTTCGTCGAGGTGACAAAAGTGGTTTATTCCATTTAATCTCAACTTTTAATATATAAATAGTAAATCTCGTTCCTGATAATCGATCATCAATTCAGGTTACTTATTAAAATTCGTTCTATTTTTTCGTATGCAACACCAATGGCATACTTTTTTGATTTCTAAAGACTTTCAGGTTCAATCTTCCTTTCCAATTGTGTACCTGATAAGCTTTCATTAGCCCTTGAATGCCCTCTATTTCTACACCTTCACAACTGATAACCACATCTCCAACTTGAATATCGGAATTTGAAACCACAGAGTTTTCATCGATAGTCAAAATCAATACTCCCGCTGTTTTACTCAATCCTGAAGCAGAACGCTCAGCCATCGTTTCAATATTTTTAATCTCAGCACCCAGCCAATTCATTTTCAGAGATTTAGAACTATTATCCGAAACCGACCATACTAAGGGAATGAAAGGTGTTTTGGCTATTTGCTTCAAAGCACTCCTTTTTACCCCAAAATCGTCCATTGGAAAATAGTTAAACCCAATGCTCAAAGCTGGAGACTCTTCCCTGACATTAAAATTACCGTGCCCGGCATCAATGAAGAGAGGATCGCCATACGCACTGTGCTGATCTACTCCTTTTGATTGCGCATCTTTTAATGCTACTTCATCCGGAAACAAATTGTAATCGACTTCTTTCCCCCACCCTGACAATCGGATGTCAGCATGCCCAGACAATACAATATTTCGTCTAAATACGTCTTCACTGTTTTTAAACCAAACATGAGGATGAAATCCATTGTTTACCATGACATTGTTTTCAACAGTTCTATAAAAACCTTCCCTCAGTTTAATTCCACCATTCAAACATAAGTTATTGTATATTTTATAATTGGATGAACCATCATCCAGGTCAATATCCCAACCATGATCGCATCTGAACCTATTGTTTCTGATAATGGTGGTATGAATAGCATCCCATTTTGGCATGTCAGGTAGGCTGTCTGTCAATTGATCCAGCCTGCCCCTGTCAGGATGCCAAAACCTGTCTCTACCCCAGGAATTGAAAGACCCGTGATCGCCGGATTCCAACACAGTATCGAATACATCATTGAATTCAATAATATGTCCTCCCCAGGTACCTTCACTGATGTTGATTCCAGCTCTGGGAACTTCGTAAATACTGTTGTAGCTTACAGTAATATCCATCGCCATAGATATCTGAACACCCGCAGTTTGTTTCTCAATTCGTCCGGTTCTGTAAATCAAATTATCATCCACAACGCATTGTGCCGGATATTGATTGTTAGCAGGGCCTTTAACTGTATCCATTTCGGCAATTGGCACAAACTGACTATACTGAAAAGAAGGAGAACGTACTGCACTCGGATCACCAACAAAAGTGATGCCTGTTGCTCCGCAATCATGAATATGATTTCCTCTGATTTCAACTCCTCTATTATACCTACTCACCACGATGACATTTCCTCCAAGGTTGGTAAATTCACAATTTTTTATTGACACATTTTCTGCTCCTTCAATAAAAACAGCTCCGCCTCTATACATAGTCCAATCACTACGCAACAAAGGTTCATATTTTTCCATAAATGTCCTTTGCGCATGTTCGAATCGAATGCCTTCAATCGTTACGTTTTTTACAGGATTGTCTTCTATTCCCAAAATATTGATCAAATGCTTTTGTGTTACCCCTTCGAAAACAGCTTTTTCAATATCAATGCCTTCAGTCGGCCAATAGTACAGCTTATTGTCATCGGACAAATACCATTCGCCCGAACTGTCAAGTTCTTCCAGAACATTTTCGACCATTCTATACTTTTCATGCATTGCGGATGGGCGGTTGTTTTGATGACCACCGGATAAAACAGGCTCACCATTTTCCTTCAAACCAGTAATAGTATAATGAAAATCACCCCACTCACCGCTGTGCATGGCGTGCACAATAGCACCAACAGGATCCTTCCACCCCTGAATTCTCACAGGATCAATTGCATCTGCCGCATGCCCCTGCCAATGTCCCCCTTCTTCATCATAGTTGGGATACCTGGCCAATATTTGCTGTTTTCCACTCACGTAAAACTGATCGAAATTGGCTTGCTTCGACACATCGGCTACCATGATCTGTCCTTCGTATTGATTCCAATTCAAGTCAAGCACTTTAGAGCCCTTCACTACTACTTCACCAGCTCCAATAATCTTAACGCCATTCATTTTGGGAGAAATTTCAATTGGCGCATCAAGTCTGTATTCTCCAGAAGCCATGTGAATAGTTGCCTGAATCCCCTGAAACTTCTCTACTTCCGCCAAAGCATCCTGAACGCTGCTAAAAGGAGATTCTTTGCTTCCTTCATTGTCAGGTTGCCCGTTTGGACTTATATAAAGTTCTAATGATTCCGGTTGACATCCAGATAATAAAAAGATAATTGAAGCAAAAATGATGAGTAAATTGTTTCTCATAAATAGTATAGTTATAGCTTATTTTAGCTCCAAAAAAATCAATTCTTTACTCTCTACAAATGAGTAAATCAAGAATCATTTTGAAATAGATTCTAATTCTTCCGTTCTGATTTTTACTAATAAAACAGGCACTGACTTTAACCTTCAAAACTAAGATTTGATATGAAAATTCTCTACAAGTTATTGCGCCCTTTATAATACTTTTTTTGCCGTCTGATGAAAATATTCTGACTATTATGAGATAAAGGTGTAACCATGCCCTCTCTCATTTTAAAAATACAGAGAAGTTAATTCTACTGATTAATAAACAACCAACTCATCAATTGATATTCTTGAAGCACTTCCTGCCCTGTGATGCCCTTCAGGAATTGGGTTAACGCTTTTTGCTTTTATCCTCATAGCTTTAACAATTGTTTTCGGAAAACTCACTTCAGTAGTCACTTTATTTCTTCCCTGAGTGTGACTGGCAAGAATCTGTTCTGTTTCACCCAGCTTTGTAAATGATTTCCCGTCTTTTGAACCATAAACCTCGACATTCTCAGGAAGATAGATTCCACTGATGGTCATGCGTAAAGTAGTCATTTTAAACTTTTCAATTTCAGTCAGTGTATCAAAAACAACATCCAACTCTACGTCTCCGTTAATACCCTGCCATGCCGGATCTCCGGCATTCAACTTCGCATAATTCAAGTCCACCAATGCACTAACCCCTGCCGTACTCTTCTGCTTTGATGTTGGTGAATTGTAAACCACTTGAGCTCCATAGGCTTTGTGAACCGGGAAACTCATTTCTGATATATTTCCAATCTGCACCCCATCCAAAAAAGTAGTGGCTTTAATCACTGTAGTTTTATCAATAGGAAAGGTTGATTCGTATTTATTGGAATTCATTGTAGGAATGCTTCCATCCAGAGTATAATAAATATCAAGTCCTTCTACTTCTGTTTTCATGCTTATATCTATTCCACCATTATTTCCTTCATGCTCTATCCATACATTGAATGCACTGGTAGCATAGCGTTCTCCTTCTGCATCCAAGCGTCGAAACTGTGGCAATAACCTCCTTGTAAAACCCATCCAGTTTTTTGATTTCTCAGCCGTCCAGCCATTTTCAGCTATCGCATATAATCTGGGAAAAGTCATATAAGTCAATTTACCCCAATCTCCAATTGATTCAGTCCATAAGTTACCCTGAACGCCAAGTACATGCCTGCCCTGCTCTTGTGTCAAGCTATCCGAAATGATTTTGTACTCATAAGCATCCTTAAGAAAGCTGTATGAATAACCAAGATTTGGCTCCAGATCATCATGCCCTTGCTTCAAATCCAGGTAACAATACTTGTTGGGAGTCATGATTACGTCATGCCCGGCTCTGGCTGCTGCTATTCCACCTTTTTCACCTCTCCATGACATTACAGTAGCATTTGGAGCCAAACCACCTTCCAGTATTTCATCCCAACCTATCATATCTTTACCACGAGCATTCACTATATCTTCTACCCGTTTGATAAAATAACTTTGCAATTCATGCTCGTCCAACAAACCTTCATCTTTGATCCTCCTTTGGCAATCAGGATCTTTTTTCCATGAGAGTTTATTGCACTCATCCCCACCAATATGGATATAATTAAAAGGAAACAAATCCATTACTTCTCCTAACACATCTCTTACAAACTTGAAGGTGACTTCTTTGCCGGGACAATAAGTATTGTCTTTGTACACACCACCGGTGGCCACATAAAATGGGCCGCCTGTACATGATATTTCAGGATAAGCAGCAATAGTAGCCTGAGAATGTCCGGGCATATCAATCTCCGGTACCACTTCTATGAAAAGTGCTTTAGCATAAGCAACAATTTCTTTAATTTCTTTTTGAGTATAGAATCCACCATAAGTAGGCGTCTCACCTGGTTGCTGGACTGGCCGTCCCCACCAATTTGAAATGGACTCATCGGTAACATTATAATCCATTCGCCAGGCTCCTACTGAGGTCAGTTTAGGATAATTCTTTATCTCAATACGCCATCCCTGATCATCTGCCAAATGCCAATGAAAACGGTTGAGTTTCATTTCAGCCATAAAATCCAATACCCTTTTGACATCTTCCACGCCGAAAAAATGCCTCGAAACATCGAGCATGTAGCCTCGCCAGCCAAAACGTGGTTCATCTATAATTGAAACAGCAGGTATCACTACCGGAATATCCTTTTGAACTGTTCCTGCCGACAATTGAGTAGGCATTAGTTGTTTCAAAGATTGTATTCCATAAAACAAACCCGAAGCAGATTCTGCTTTTATCGCTATTCCTTTGTCAGTCACATTGAGCGTATAAGCCTCACTTTTTTTATTTCCTGCTTTCAATTCTAAAAGAATGCTGTTTTCCTGAATTTCATTCTCCGTAGTATTGTCAACAGACAATGCAAACCCCGAACTTCCTTCAAGTACTGAATTGAAATACCTGACCACAGGGCTGATCTCTGACACCTCTCCCAAAAGCAACAATTCGGTTTTGTCATTGATCACAAAATACCCATCCCCCAATGTGAGAGATGTTGGCTGAGGAATAATTGCCACTTCTTCAATATTTTCTATCTTAGGTTGAGACTGACAAGCAATCAAGACTATTGATACCAAAGGAATCCACTTTTTTAACATTTTATTCAGTAGTTAGATTTGAAATTCATTGATTTTGGTTAACACACACTCAACACAAATATGGGTGACATTATTGAGAATAATACAGAAGGAGTTTTATTTCTAATATGACTATTTTTAACAATGGAAAAAGGAAATGTAACATTAGAAGTCGAAAATAATATCGGCACCATCACATTTACACACCCACAAAGCAATACACTGCCAAGCCAACTTTTAGAGTTGCTCACTCATACCTTAACCAATGCAGGTAAAGATGACAGCATCAAAGTAATTATACTAAAAAGTGGTGGAAATAAAGCATTCTGTGCCGGAGCGAATTTCGATGAACTTATTTCTATATCTGATTTTGAGATGGGACACAATTTCTTTCTTGGATTTGCGAATGTGATCAACGCAATCAGGCTCTGTCCTAAACTGGTGATAGGCCGGGTTCAGGGAAAAACAGTTGGAGGTGGTGTAGGATTGGCTGCTGCTGCTGATTATTGCCTGGCGTGTACCTCTGCGATGATTAAACTTAGTGAGTTAACAATAGGGATTGGGCCTTTTGTAATAGCTCCGGTGGTGGAAAGAAAAATTGGATTTTCTGCTTTGTCTCAATTGACAATAAATGCTACAGAATGGAAAAATCCTGAATGGGCGAAATCCAAGGGACTGTATGCCGAGGTATATGAAACCACGGATGAATTAGACGAGGCGGTGAACAAATTAGCTGTTCAACTTAGCCGCTCCAACCCCGAAGCAATGCGCTCATTGAAAAAGATGTTTTGGAAAAACACTGAAAATTGGAATGAGTTATTGAGCGAACAAGCAGCTATCAGTGGAAAGTTGGTGCTTTCTGATTTCTCAAAAAAGGCAATTGAAAACTTCAAAAGTAAAATGGTAAAAAAATAGCAGTCAAAATTCTGACTGCTATTTTAACTATTTCTATTGAATTATTAGCTTATACACTTTCTGGAACAATATAAGGATATCTATACTTTCTTGTCAACATTAAATCTGCTGCTTCATTGTCAATGAATTGTTCAAATTCACCATTGAATTTTAAAGTTTCCCCAACTCTCATAGCAATATTTGCAATGTGAGGAAGAACAGTTGACATGTGGCCTGTTTCTATGTCGCAGTTCAAATCAAAACGATTTCCAGAACGAACTCCATCTATAAAGTTGCCAAAGTGACCCTTACTGTCTGGTGCAGTACGGAACGTCTGATCTCCACCAACAGCAGCACCTGCTCCCATGTCAGATCCGGCAAATGGTTCTTTATCACGGCCTTTATATGCCTTCCAGGTGCTACCATTCACTTCCATCCATCCTTCAGTGCCATAAAACATGTTCCCGATTTTGATGCCTTCATTTGACTCAGCGTTGGTATATCTTCCACGTGTTTCAAATTCCAGTATTTTTCCATCTGCATACTCAAATGTTGAAATTTGAGTGTTAGGAGTTTCCTGAGAGCATTCTTTTGGAGAAATACCATATATACCACCCATAGACTGAACTTTAACCGGGTGAACTTTTTTGTTTAGCCCCCAACGTGCTACATCAAATTGGTGGGGGCCCTGATTTCCGGTATCTCCATTTCCGGTATCCCAGTGCCAGTGCCAGTTATAATGTCCTTTTTTCTCGTTGTATGGACGATAAGACGCAGGCCCTAACCACAGGTCATAATTTAAAGTTGACGGAGGATTACTGTCTTTAGCAATTCCAAAAGAATCACGTGGTTTGAAACAAGTTCCGCGAGACATATATACTTCACCTATACCACCATCGTGCAAGAAATTCATTGCCTGCATTACATTGCTGATAGATCGGTTTTGAAATCCAACCTGAACAACCCTGTTGTACTTCCGGGCTGCTTCAATCATTTTTCTACCTTCCCATACATTGTGAGAACTTGGTTTTTCAACATAAACATGCTTACCTGCCTGACAAGCCCAAATAGCTGCCAATGCATGCCAGTGATTAGGTGTTGCGATAACTACAGCATCAATTTCTTTATCTTCATAAAGTTTGCGCATGTCTGTCACTGTACCCGGCTTATTGCCTTTTTGATTCTCTCCGGCCATTTTTGCTCTTTCGGCAAAAAATTGTGAATCAACATCACAAATCGTTTTGACCATTACACCATCGTTGTACATTTTGGAGAAATTGTCTAACAAACTTTCTCCCCTACCTCTGATTCCTACCGATCCGAGTATTATCCTGTCGTTTGCTCCTAATATGTTTCCGTATGATTTTGCAGAAAATGCTGTCGCCCCCAAAGCCACTCCAGCCGCTCCTACTGCTGTCTTTTTGATAAAACTTCGTCTGTCACTCATGTCTATTCTGTATTTCGTATTGTTAAATTATTTTAATTAAGGTTTATTGGAAGGATTGAGCCAACTTTTCGATTTCATCAACAGTTGGATCGCCGGTAAAGACAGCCAATCTATACTTGAATGTTACTGAATCTCCTTTTTTCAGACTGAAATTCAATTCTTCCTCTCCATCGGAAAAAATCTTTTGCCCCAAAGTATTGGCAGCAAACAACCCATAGGTACGGGCATGCCAGTAAGTAGGGTAACCAACATTATCTTTGTGATCAAAAATAACAATGGCTACTTTTTCACCATTCATTATGCCGGATAATTTCATCCATGTAGCACGGGTTCCCCATACATCCCCTCCTTCTATTCCTTCGCTGCTCAGGTAATTGCCTGATACGTTTGAGTTGTCGGGAGAAGCTACTTTAGTGATCTTGCCATGAGAATCTGAAAGCTCCAGAGCTTTGTCGCTTGGAAGTTCCAATTCACGGGTTACCCTTATAGCAAACATTCCTTCCTTGTTGTCAGTGAAAGTAACTTTATCAACTTTAGCGGTCAAAGTACTTGTACGGTCAATAATACGCACATTCTCAGTTGCTGAAAATTTAAATTGTGTGGACTCATCCAGCAAAGTGTTGCCAGAGTTATCATTCCACTTTGATGTAGTAGATAAAGACGCTTCTCCTGTACCACTTTTTATTTTCTTGGTTTTCTGATGTCTAATGGTACCATAACCATCTAATTTTTCCGGTGCAATGGCTTCAGAATTATTCCAGAAATCCAATCCGTTGACATCACCATAGTTAAACCAGATACCTACATGGTGTGGATGATCGACACGTTCTCCAGCTTTATTTTTTAGGGGAAAGTTTCTTGTTACTTCATTTCCTCCGGGAGTAACCACAGGCCAAAGTACGGGCTTCATAATTTCATTTGGGTAGATGTATGAGGTAAATAATTTTCCATCAACAAGAACATCTATTTTCTGCTTGGCCTCATCCGGAACGATTTTTATTTCCGGAGATTTTTGACTGACTCCATTGTACCCAATTAAAATCAGAGACATAAAAAGTAAACTTAATTTCATAATGTGATTCATATATGTTGTGCTAAAATTAGTGTTCAATAAAAAAGAAAATACTTTCCTAAATACCAAACTCTTTTGGTAATCAGAATACAGTAATTGTTATTGCCGTTTGAGTCAAAAGTAGTGCCATATTTAATATTTTGCAAGCGCTTGTTTACTATTGATCAACTTATTGCAAACTTCAAACAATATACTATGAAATAGCCAGGTAAATCAATTGTCAAAATCAAACACCAAACTCATACGCAATTTCTTACCATCAATCCTGGAAGGCCTGAAAGAATAATCCGAAGATTGTGGCCCCAGATTAGATTTGTCTTTGAATTTGGTTCCAATCGCATTTATACCATGTAAAAATGAAATATCTCCTACTGGAAAATCAACCTTCGTTGTTCTCCCATCTTCCGGTTGATCAGGAGTAAGTATTCTGAAAAATATGTCGTTGGACTTTACATAAACTTTAAATCCAGAATTATTTTTCCCTTTCACATCGACCCAATATGTTTCTGCATGGTAGCCTTTGAATTCAGGGTATTCGAACCCCGAATATCCCGTAGATGTATTGTTATATTTCTTTTGCCAAACACCAAAATTTGTACCTGACATCCTGTTTTTCCACACTCTATAAGGCCCCTCACCCATCCATTTCATACCTAAAACATTCTCCTCAGGAAATGAAAAACTAATCCCGGCATAAGGAGATGTATCCTGCGGTTCGTAAGCAATATTTAACTCTAGAAGTCCGCTTTTTTGTATGACCCAACTCACCGAATCTTTGTTTTCAGCAAATACAGTATTGATGGATACAGAACCATCGTTATTCTTGATAGTTTCAACTTGTTCAACCTCCTTTTTACGGCTTACAAAAACAGGCCCATCCTTTAATGGCACCATATCATCATCCCTTTGCACCAAAAGTAATTGTCCGTTTTTCTTATTGAAGGTATATATAAGGTTTTTAACCTCTACCTGATATTTATTCTCATCCTCAACGAGGGTAACCTCTGACCCTTCTCCCTCCACCATCAATTGATTTGAAATAGATAGTGGAGTTTGAACAGGGTAAGTCCACGTTGCAATATCACTTCCTAATGCATTTTTTGCTGTTATTTTCAACACATGAGACTTTTCCCAATCAGTTGGTAAAAACACCTGAAACTTCCCTTTTTGATCAGGCATTAAATCCATTTTTATATTTTCCGTATAAACAATTTTCTCTACACCAGTTTGATTAGGCAATGGATAGGTCAACCATTCAACTAAAAATGAACACTCATTTAAGTTGGTGTAATGGTATCTGTTTTCAATATTAAAAATACCGTTGAATTGGGAAGTAATATATCGTTTCTCGAAATATATCGGACTCCATACTTTTTTGATGGTATAAAAACTGGCTTCCTTTTCATTATATGGTCCAACTATTCCATCTGGCGCATGATTACCATCAGCATCTAACTGACCATCCATATCCGTTCTGGCAACTGCTTCATCAGCAAATACCCATAAAAAACCACCTGCCGAAAGTGGATGATTCCACATCCGCAACCAATAGTCTTCCAATCCGGCACCATGGCCACCATCATACAACCCATGTAAAAGCTCGGTGGGAAAATATATTTTACGTTTGCTGTATCCGTCAAGTGCCAGGTAATTGTAGTCCACATAGTGTTGTGTGTTCGTTTCACGGAAATCTTCCCATGGATGCAAAACCTTTCTTTGCTGTATGTCAAGCTTTGCAAAATCATTGTCCAGCTTGGTATTCCAGCCTCCTTCATTCCCATTGTCCCACAGTACAATACTTGGATGATTTACATCTCTGGCGATCATTTCCCGTAAAAGTTTGCGCCCTGCATCCTCATCATAAGAAGGTTTTTGCCAGCCTGTAAGTTCATCTAACACAAACAATCCTAACGAATCACATACATCCAAAAAATGCTTTTCCGGTGGATAATGAGACATTCTTACCGCATTCATATTCATCTCCTTCATCAAACTTACTGCTTCAATACTCAAAGCTTTTGACGATGTTCTGGCGTATTTAGGATGAAAAGTGTGCCTGTTGACTCCTTTAAATTTAATCCTGACATTATTAACATAAATGCCATCATTTTCCCTGACTTCCACCGTTCGAAAACCAAATTTCTCTGAATATTGGTGAATTGTTTTACCCAATGATTTCAACCTGAATATCGCCTGGTATAAATTTGGAGACTCGGGATTCCAGGTAGCAGGATTGTCAACTTTATTCTCTATTCTGGTAGTTTCTTCTGAAGGTTTTACTAAAAAAAAATTGATGGTTTTTCCATCAATAGTTTGCACTTCAACTTCTAATAGATCAGCTTTTTTCAGACTGGAAGTATAAATATCTGCTTTAAAAGTTCCGTCAGCTTTTGCATCAATGGCCACTCTCCGGATATTTTCTTTTGGTTTGATTTCGAGATAAACAGGTCTGAATATTCCTCCAAAAACCCAAAAATCTGCTTTTCTTTCCGCTTGGTTAACAGACTCATTTTCTGAATGCTTTTTTACCAAAACCTCCAGACTGTTCTCTTTCCCGTATTTCAATAGTTTGGAAATATCATACTCGAATTGATAGAATGCACCTTGATGGACTGCTCCTGCTGACTTTCCATTTATTTTGACCAATGCATCAGTCATCACTCCTTCAAAAACCAAATTGACTTGCTGAGTACTCCAGCTCTTTGAAGCGTTAAAAGTATGTCTGTACAATCCAGTTTCATTTATACGCTCTTCAAAGGGCATGTGTCCATAGTTGTAAGCACCAAAACTCTGCTGCTCCCAACAAGATGGCACTTCAATGGTCGCCCGTTTTTTACTATTCATTCCATCGGAGCAATAAAAATCCCAAGTCTTAGTGTCTTCTGCTCCTGTCCCTGAAAGGTAAATCTTCTCTGTTTGCTGTCCCTGAACAACCTGCAAGCCTACCAACAATAAACAGATCGTAATCAGCAAGAATTTTTTGTTATTGTAAATAATTTTCATTTTTTGTTTGAGAAAAAGAATTGAATCAGCTAAAACTCTTATTTGCTCGATCAATAGTGTCTAGAACAATATCTGCTCCTGGCATAGATATGAATAAAATAAATTTCCTCATTGAATGATTGCTTTTCATAATTTGTATGATGTATAGTTAATTTACTCACAGAGCTACCGAAATATTGCTCAAACAATTTAACCAGTATTCCATTTTGTTGTTCCAAAAGTAGTCCTTGATTTTAAATTCTGCAAGCGCTTGCCTATTCTTAATTATATTTTATAAATTAGAAGTTTACTATAAATAACTATACTTGTAATCTTCAAAAAATTGACCTGTATATTTAACTATGGTTGCACACACACTTTGATTAACTGCGTTAAATTCAAAAATGATCAAAAAGAAAATCAACATATATGATGTAGCAAAGGCACTCGATGTGTCCATTTCTACGGTTTCCAGAGCTTTAAATAACAATCCAAAGATAAGTGCTGATACGACCAGAAAAGTAAAGCAAATGGCTGAGAAACTCGGCTTTCAAAAAAATGCTTTGGCTTCCGGGCTTATGACTAATAAGACCAAAACGATAGGTGTAATAGTACCGCAGATTAATAGAGAGTTTTTTGCACAAACAGTTAGAAGTATCGAAGACACTGCTTTTGAGATGGGTTATTCTGTAATGATCTGTCAGTCTCATGATTCTTATCTCAAAGAACAAGCCAATATCAATACACTCATGTCTAGCAGAGTGGATGGTATCATCGTTTCACTGGCACTGGAAACTACTGATTTAAAGCACTTTGAAAAAGCCATAGATGCAGACATTCCAGTTGTGTTTTTTGACAGGGTAGGATTGGAATTACCCAATACAACCAAAATAATGGTGGATAACTTTTCAAGTGCTCACAAAGCAACTTCCCATTTGATCCAGCAAGGTTATAAGCATATTGGATACATAGGAGGTCCATTGATGCGTCAGATATTTGAAGAAAGATTAGGTGGCTACAAGCAAGCACTAATAGATCATAACATGCCCATTGACGATTCGATTATAGAAAAAACTGATCTTACGCAGCAGGACTGCTACCGTGCCGCCAAGTCAATACTACATGCATCAAATCCTCCTGATGCCATCCTCTGTGCCAATCACCTGACTTCTGTCAATACCATATTCTACGCTATGAGTATCAACAGAATAATCCCAAACGACGTGGCTGTCGTAGGGTTTAGCGAAAACCCTATAGCAGAACTTATGATTCCTTCACTTACGGCAGTAAGACAACCCTGCTATGAAATGGGGAAGCTGGCCATGCAAAAACTTGTAGAAGAAATAGATTTTGATCAGGAAATGAATAATTTCATCCATAGCACAATCGTTCTTGACACAAAATTGGATGTTAGGGCTTCAAGTAATGGGAGTTTTGCAGCAAACAACTAAATTGAGAAGAAATTTGCAGCAACTCTTTAGTTTTAAGCACTGCTCTAAAAATTTAAGAAGAAAAACATGAATAAAGTAGAACAACTTTTGGATGAGTATGGAGAAAGCCATCAAAACACTTTTAACAAAGTAGTGCACTGGATATGCGTACCACTTATTGTTTACAGCATTATTGGCTTGTTATGGTCTATACCATCCACCCCTCTTACTAACCTATTTCCATATACCGACACTACTTACCTCAACTGGGCTTTGGTAGGAACACTACTTGCTTTGTTCTATTACTTCACACTATCTCCGCCACTTTTTTACGGAATGGCAGGTGTACTCACCGGATTTCTGGTTATCACCAACATTGTAGAACAAATGCACCTCGCCCCTACCTGGAAAATATCATTGATCATTTTCGTGGTATCCTGGATAGGTCAATTCATAGGTCATAAAGTAGAAGGAGCAAAACCTTCTTTTTTTAAAGACATTCAGTTTTTGCTTGTTGGCCCACTTTGGTTGCTTAGCTTTATTTACAAACAACTGGGAATCCAAATAGCTTCCAGCTCAGAGGTTGAGGATTAATACCAGAAGTGAACATAACCAATCTATTTACCGCTTCCCTTAAAGCCTTCCTCTCGGTACTTGAAGAGAATATTGAAACTGGTTAAACTTCCGTAGATTCTGGTAATATACTGCTGAAGGTTAACTTTTTCTTCGTCTGTAAGTTCTGAACTATTGACACGTTGTTCCATCACCCTCAACCTGTCTCGTACCATCACAATCTTATGAAAGAAACTATCAATGGGCAGCTCGTAAGGTTTCAAATCAGAATTACCCGGGTGAAAAACCAATTTACCCCCGATCCATTTATCACCCAGATCAACAATTTCCGTTTGATCTGTAATATTTGAGAGTAACTTCTCAAGTGTTTTTTCTACCAGTTCCAGACTAATCAAATCCTGAGCAGGTTCTACCAACTCTATAATTTCAAGGTCATCCTGATGCTTCGAAAGTTCTTTGTTGCCATGATTTACAAAAGTAATTTTATAGTCATCGCTGGTCACCTGTACCACTATGCCCACACCCCACTCACTGTGCCTTACTCTCGATCCTATTCCCAAATAAATATCTTCCATAGTTTTTTTATAATAATTTGTAATCCGTATTTATTTTCTTAATTTTTATCCCATTATCAAATTTGCAACTGTCCTCTGCCTTTTAGCTCTAAAAGTCCTAACAGACTGTTACCTTCCATCACCTGTATAAGTGATTTTGCCGTCCTTAGGAGCCTGAGGCCATGGGGTCTCCCCTTTCTTCCATTCTTTTGGCTGTGTTTCCCTTACCTTAGTGATGGCTTCCTTGACCCAATCCGGAGCATGTGCATTTTCCTCCTGACCATAAACCCAAGGCAAAGCAGGCGTCATTAACAGGCTCATATCCGGCATAGGAGGGCGTTCATTTCCTACAGATGTGACTCGTTTTTTTAGTTTCTCTACCAATTCAGGATTATCGGTTGCTATATTCTTTTGCTCCGCAGGGTCTTCAACAATATTGTACAATTCATCACCTGTTAATTTATAATTACCCTTCCTAATACTAGGCAAACGAACACTTCCCGATACTTCAAACACGATTTCATCACGTTTACTTTTTGCTCCTTCCAACAATACTGAAGTCATATCTATTCCATCAGGCTTTCTTTCTTGCTCCAAAGAAGCCCCTCCCAATTTTATCAATGTACTATAAAAATCGGTAATATGCATCAATTCATTATTTGTACTACCGTCAGGTATTCTGTTCTTCCATTTTACCACACAAGGGACTCGAACACCACCCTCATAATTGGTGTTTTTAGTACCTCTATAAGGTGCATTCATATTGTCTCGAATGGCACCATTGTCATTGGTGAACACAACCAGAGTATTATCATCAAACCCATATTGATCAATAGCTGAAAGGATACGTCCTACTGCATCGTCAAGACATTTTATAGCTGCATAGCGTTTTTCGTGTGTATCAGTATATCTGGGAATTTCTTCAAGAGGGCCATGCACCGCATTGAATGGTACATAAAAGAAAAAGGGTTTATTAACATGCTCTTTTCTATGATTGGCCAACAAATGAACAACTTCATTTGCTATGAGGTCAGTACTGTAGCCCTGTTCATTAAGTGGTTCCTGGTTTCTATGCCAGTCGTACACAGCAAATCGGGCTGGCGCATTGTGTGGAATCGTGTAGTTATTGTAGTCAATGCCCCAGGCATAATGTCCGTATTGATGCATAAAGCCCTGCCCCATTGGCAAATGTCCGGGTAGCCATTCACCACACCCCCATTTCCCTGATATTGAAGTGAAATAGCCTCGCTCCTTAAGTGCCTCAGCTATAGTTCTTTCTTCAGGAGCCAGTCCATGAATTCTCCGGGTTTCTTCTCCGTCACTGTTTTTGCTAAGTTCCAATCCTAATTTGGCAAGATAGCTGGGTTTTCCAAAGTCTTCCGAACGCCAGTCTGCCCATGTTCTAAAGGGGTATCGTCCCGTTAAAAAAGCAGCCCGGCTTGGTGCGCAAACAGCATGCACATAAAATTGAGTAAGACTTACACCTTCGTCTCTGAGTTGGTCAATATTTGGAGTAAGTTTATTGTTTTTGTTATTAAAACCCACTTCATTCCAACCAAGATCATCAGCAAGAATAAAAACAATATTGGGGCGGGTTTCAACTGATTTTATTCCACCATCTTCTGTTTTCGGAGTGTCACAGCCCACATGAAGCAGAAAAATCAAACAGAAGGAAATAGATAGTAAACTTATATTTTTTACTCGCATAATATTTTTTTGCGAAAATTAAAGAGAATTTTAAACATCACAAATTTGTACAGCCTCCTTAAGACCTGATACCGGATTATTGTCGGGAATCCACTCATGACCAACATAGCCTTTGTAACTATTCGCAAAAAGGGTTTTCATCACGAAACGATAGCTTATTTCTTGTTGACCGTCAATTTCTCCACGATCCGGGCTTCTGCTACTTGTACATGACCAATGTACTCCATGTACTTTTTGATGTTGTCAATAATGTTGCCATCCATAATTTGAATATGATACACATCAAAAAACAATCGAAAAGCTGGAGAGCTTACTAATTTAATGATTTCCATACAGATTTCCAGGTGATTCCCCTGATAACCAGAGTGTCCTTTCATATTTTCTGTAACTATCGAGTTTAGAGGTTCAAGTACCATAGATACTTTGTTCTTTTCAGCTAGCGGCACATACCATATTTAGAATCTGTCTATCATGTGCTTTGAGAAGCCTTTCAGGATTCTTAAAGCTTACTGTTTTAACAGCTTTACCAATCTTTAAAAGCTTAGTAAAGCGTGGATCGTACTTTATAGACAGACTCTATTTGATTCCTTTAATAGTGCCTACTTCTCTATTGGGAAAAGTTCAACCCCGGAAACTTCCAGAAATTTGCATTGGTTTAAAAATTCTTCAGTGCTCCAATTTGGGCCTGTCACCATAAAAGGCCAGGCTGTGCCACCACCTGCTCTAAATTTCCCTTTAACGATGGTTTGCTTTCTGCTAAATTAGGAGAAACCAGTAAAGAAACCTTTTAGAAAAATAGGACAAATCAAAAATACCGAAAAAGGCATAAAAAAAGACCAAATCAGCTCTGAAATGGTCTTGGGTTGTGATTTGGCTGGGGTTCGAACCCAGGACCCTCTCCTTAAAAGGGAGATGCTCTACCTGCTGAGCTACCAAATCTTTCAAAAAAACAAAGGATTTTTTTACTATTTGCAATGCCTTCCCTTATTTTGCGGTTGCAAACTTAGAAATCTAAAATTCAAAATGCAAAATAAATCTTTCAATTTTATACTATTATTTTTTTCACTCTTTTTCAGCCTGATTTCAACTGGAAATGCGCAACAATCTTTAAGCACTGCCGACTCGCTTTTCAAGCAAAAAAAATACACAGAATCCTTCCGGATTTATGAAAATATTTTAGACCGGAATCAGCAAGCAACTGCACAAATGCTACTAAAAATGGCATTTATTAAAGAAGGACTGGGTGATTATAGCACTGCGTTGTATTACCTGAACCTTTACTACCTAAAAACCTCTGACAAGAATGCCAGAAATAAAATGAAAGAAATAGCCGAAGAAAACAATTTATCTGGATTTGTAGTTGACGATTCAGTTTTTTTCCTGAACCTTCTAAATAAATATCAAACACCCATCATCATTTCTATCTTCTTAGTCTGTATTCTCTTCTTGTCTTTCATTCTCTATAAAAAATACAAAACTCAAAACAGGCCTACAGTTTCTTTTCTGTTTTTAACCGCCACTTTAGTCTTGCTTTTTTATTTTATTAATTATGGTACCGATAATAATGAAGCCATTATTATAGAAAATCATGCATACCTCATGAGCGGACCTTCTTCAGGGTCGGATCTCATAGAAGTAATTAAAAAAGGCCATCGGGTGAAAACCTTCGAAGAGTATGGTCCGTGGTTAGAAATTTTATGGAATGGTGAAAAAGCCTACATCAAAAAAGACAAAGTAAAAAAACTGGGGTAATAAGAACAGGGCAATCTCATTTAAAAATTCACACTATCCCCTGATTCATTCAGGGGTGGTCTTTTTAGAGTTGACTCTGGCTTTAAAAGATAACACAACCAGTACGGTAAGGAAGTTTTTTCTTTTAAATACGTTTGCCCTGATAATAAAGATTTTTATTTGAAAGGAGAATCCGGTTCTTTAGCCATCACTTTATATACAATCTTGTCCATAGCAGCAGGAATCCATTTGTTTAAGAATACGGCAAGCTTACCTTGTGTAGTCAAAACAATATCACGTTTCTTTTTCTGCTGGCCTTTATAAATAATTTGAGCTACCTCCTCAGAAGTCATCATTTTACTTTCATCCCGTGGTGATTCTCCCTGCACTTTACCTTCAGCGGTCAAAGCCGTATTTCGAATGTTGGTACCAGTAAACCCCGGACTTACCACGAGAATATGAACTCCTCTATACATTACTTCTGTCCTGAGTGCCTCAAAAAAGCCTTCCATAGCATATTTGGAGGCAGTATAGGCCGTACGAGCCGGTGTGCCCCTATGGCCGTTGATAGAAGACACAGCAACGATGGAACCTTTAGACTTCAACAAATAAGGCAAGGCATATTTCACATAATACACAGACCCCATGAAATTAATGTTCATCACATCCTCAAACACTTTCAATTCTACCTCTTCAAAAAGGGCTCGCATGGAAATACCAGCATTGCAAACCAAAACATCAATGGTTTCAAACTTAGTCAAAGTGGCATTTATCACTTCCTTCGCTCCTTCTTCACTTGCAGCATCCACATTCAGGCTCAGAAACGAAATCTGCTTTGACTTAAGCAAGTCTTCCGTCTCTTTGATCCGCTGATCATTCCTGCCTGTAAACACTACATTGTAGCCTTTTCGTCCATACTCCAAAGCACAAGCCTGCCCAATTCCTGACGATCCTCCTGTGATAATTACTGTTTTCATTTTTCCTTATATAAAGTCTATTTTGGAAACCATATCAATTATCACACATACCGGGAATAAGAACTGTTTTTTGTGTAATTATCTCATGCCAGCCTGTCCGTCAGGCAGGGATTCCATGTAAAATTTCACCAAAGATAAAAGTATAAAATATTAAGCCTGTATGATGTGCAATTTTATCATACCATATAGGAGTTTTCATAACCTTAGCAGTTACCATTTTGACCAACCCATTTTACTTATATGCCCTCAATATTTAGTAGTATTGCACCAGGTATTTTTGAATAAAAATTTCATTTTGATAAAAATCAGGTTTGTGAAAACAGCTCTTTGTAGTGTACTATTATTACTCTCTGTTGATTTGGTAGCACATACTATTTCCGGTAGAGTTACTGATGAAAAAGGCGAACCTCTACCCTTTACCACGCTATATATTCAAAATACTACGAAGGGTACAACATCAAATGCAGACGGCTATTATTCTATCGACCTGCCTGCTGGAAAATATCAGTTGATATTTCAATATGTGGGTTACAAAAAAGAAATAAAAAGTGTGCAGCTAAGCGACTCTCCCTTCATACTGAACGTAATGCTCGAAAGTGAGGCATTACAACTGAACGAAGTGGTGGTGAGTGCTACAGATGAAGATCCGGCTTACCGTGTGGTCAGAGAAGCCATCAAAAAAAGAAAATACCACAAAGAACAAATTCAGGCTTATAAGTGTCAGGTCTATATAAAAGGGCTTCAAACCATCGATGAGAAACCTGATAAAATATTTGGTTTTGCCATACCCCTTGATACGGGGATTGTATATCTGTCAGAATCTATTTCAGAACTGAGTTTTGAGCAACCGGACAATATAAAGGAGGTGATGATTTCGTCTAAAGTGAGCGGAAACAACAATTCATTCAGCTACAATCAGGGCTCACAAATGCTATTCTCATTCTATGACAATCTGCTCAAAGCAGAGGGGCTTAGCGAGCGTGGATATGTATCTCCCATTGCGAACAATGCCATGCTCTTTTATGAATACAAACTGGAAGGCGTTATACAGGAAAATGAACTAATCATTAATAAAATAAAAGTCATCCCGCGTCGAAACAACGACCCTGTATTCTCGGGATATATTTATATCATAGAAGATTCGTGGAAGATTCATAGTGTGAACCTAACGCTCACCAAAGACCATCAGCTGGAGTTTATTGACAACCTCAACATTCGTCAGGTTCACGCTCCCATTTATGGAGATTTTTGGATGATGATTTCACAAAAATTCACATTCACCGTCGATATTTTTGGTTTCAAGGGCAAAGGAGATTTTATCGGCATTCATTCCGATTATGAAATACAGCCTAATGAGACTCTTTTGGACAGCATTCAAACCAAACTCGAAACCGGAGATACAACCCATCAGATCATTCAAAAATTATTTCCTAAGAAATACTTCAACAATGAAATACTGGTAGTAAAAGAAAATTCCAATAAAAAAGACAGTTCCTATTGGGAAAAAGTACGTCCTATTCCTCTGACCAAAATCGAAATAGAAGACTATAAAACCAAAGATAGCCTGGAAGTAATCTTTAATTCAAAACCATATAAAGACTCGATTGATAAGGTAGTCAATAAAATTAATCCTGCCAACATCATCTACAGTGGGTATGTGTATCAAAAATCGTTTCAGGAAAAATACTTTCGTTTTGAACCTATCATAGAAAACCTGCAATTCAATACAGTAGAAGGTGCTGTAGTATTCCTGAAGTCAACCTATAACAAGTCAGAAAATGGGAATTTAAAATATCAGGTAGTGCCTGAGTTGAGGTATGGATTTTCGAGCAAAAAACCTTACGGACAGCTTTTTGGCAGGCTCTATTACAACTCTGAAAATTTCTCCAGAGCACTCGTTCAGTTTGGAAGCTTTGTCTATCAATACAACGAATACCAGCCTATTTCTTCATTGATCAACTCCCTGGAAACTCTCTTCAACAGAAGAAACTACATGAAGCTCTATGAAAAAAACTTTTTTCGCATGGCTCATCAAACAGAGCTCACCAATGGAGTTCTTTTGACCTCTAACATCGAATATGCCAACAGGCAAGAGCTGTCAAACACTACGGATTACTCTATTTTGAAACAAGATGAAAGAGTATTCACTTCCAACAAGCCTGTAAATGCTGAATTAACCAACACGTCATTTGGATCAAACAATGCGCTAAGAGTGGATGCTCATGTAACATTAAGAATAAAACAAAAATACATTTCAAGACCAGACCAGAAAATCGTAATGGGCACGAAATACCCCAGGTTTCGAATCAGTTATTCCAAAGGACTCCCTGCTCTGGGTTCAGATGTGGATTTTGACAGAATCAGTTTTGATGTCAGGGACAATATAGATTACAAACTAATGGGTTCTGGAAACTACTCCCTGGCTACAGGAACCTTTCTGAATGATAATAAACTTACATTCATTGATTATACACACTTTATTGGTAGCCGTACGGTATTGGCTCAGTTCAAAGCTAATAATTTCCAATTATTGGACTACTACTACTTTAGTACTACCAAAAATTGGTTGACTGCTCAATATTCGCATCATTTTAATGGATTTCTGATCAACAAATTTCCATTGCTTAGAAAAACGAAAGTGCAAGCCACAGGCTCTGTAAACTACCTGTTTACGGAAACATCCAAAAGCTATATAGAATATGGATTCGGGCTGGAACACATTTTTAAAATCTTCAGAATAGACTATTACATGGCCTATTTGAGAGGAGAACACTACGCCAGTGGCATCAAATTTGGAATGGGTTTTTAACCTAAGATATCAATACAAAATAGAAATTGTACCACGAAAGTCAGTGTGTAAATAGCGAATGCTGTAATAGTAAGTAGATGCGGGCATTCCGTTTCCTGTCCATTCGAAATTCCTGTCATCCGATTCAAAAACCGTTTTCCCTTTTCTATCCACTATTACAATAGACATAAACTGGTCTTCGCAATTGTCAGGAGGCAGATTCTGCTCAGGAATAGGCAAATCAGTCAACTTGAAAGTATTGTTGAGAGCATCGCCATTGGGGGTAAAGGCATTGGCTGGTAAAAAAGTATCATAATCCACTTCCAATTCCTTTATTTCAAAGATGATAGACATGGTATCGTATTTTTGAACCGGACATCTTCCATCCCAAACCAGAAAAAAGACATTATACTTTTTTGGAGCAAAGTCGTCATCCAACAAAGAGCATTCAGGAGTCCACTCCAACGTAGAAGTCACCTGTCCTTCCCCCGAAACCCTTCCAAAACTAAAACTTGGAGAAGGCGGTACAGCTACTCCTTCCAGCAAATCCACACTTATAAAATCATTGTCACTATCACTAGCCGTTATATCCAATGAAAACGGTTCATTTACGGTCAGTTCATAATCAGGGTATAAATCAAATTCGGGTTTGTTATTGTAGGGGACTATCACATTAACAACAACTTTTAAGGTGTCACTATTCGAAAATTTACAATCATCCTCATCTTCAGCAACAAAATAAATGTTATAAGTTTTAGATTGGTCTATATCCAACACTTCACAATCCAACTGCCAGGAAAACAAGCTATTGATCTCTCCAACTCCTGAAACATCGTCAAATACCAATCCCAATTCCTGCATATTGAAATCAGGTGCAAAAGCCTTTAAATTAATAATGTCATTGTCAGCATCTTTTACATTGACATTGAATTCCAGTTTTGTATCTATTCGGGAAAAAGCAGGACTATCTCCAAGCCCGGTAGTAATTACAGGGTCACTATTGGGAGGCAGATCAACTGTCAGGTCAAATAAAATAGTGTCTGCTACAGGCTGGCTACAGACATCCAGGTCTTCCAATATAAGCGACAATTCAAAATTAGATTTCTGATTAAAATCATAAGTCAGACATTTAGCATCCCAATTGAACTCCACTTCATTTTCACCTGCCAAATTTTTGGTCAGGTTTAATGACATGCCATAATCGTCTAATTCAAAACCGATCGGCTCGATTGTGGTGACGAGAAAATCTCCATCCCCATCTCTACCTATAAATTTCTCAGAATAAACCTGTCCTTCAGGAATAGAAATGGTTCTGGTCTTTGTAGTCGTTTGAAATTGTGGAGCATCGTTTGGTGGTGGCTCTACAAAAATCGTCAATCGGACAGTGTCTATCTGAGGCAAAGGGCAAGCATTATCAGCCGCAAGCAGATCAATAATAAAAGGCTCGTCCCTTACATAGGGGCAATCAGGAATACACACTTCTACACGCAAAGTATCCCTATTGCTATTTATAAAATCTTGATTGAATTCAAAAATATCTTCTACCTTTTGCTCAAAATTTACTCCCTCTGCCCTGAATGTAACCAAATCACCTACATCATCTGTAACAAGAAATTCGAAACACTTTTCATCAGCCACTGTAAACCTAATGGTATCAACCTCATTGTAAAATTCGTCCTCACCCGGCAACCTCACCTGAGCATCCGGTGGTACAGGAGGATCACAACCATCGATCACCAACATCTGAAAATCACGTGTAACCTGGCCTATTTTGATATCATCCCGGTATTCTTCCACTAAAACTGAAAACACAAACAATCCGGTAAACTCCGGCTCCACTGTCAGGAAGCCTTTATTACTAATTTGAAGAGATGGGTCGCCCGGCACCATGTTTTGCTGATCAAACCCATTGGCAAAAACCACTGGAAAATGGGGTTTAGCTTTTGGAATAGGTACAGGATCGCTGGAAGAACTGTTTAATGGAGTTGTCAAAGAATAGACAAGAGAATCGCCATCCACATCTATCCCGGCAAAACTGGTGTAGTATAATTGGTTGATACAGGCATAATCACTCAATGGAGGAAACAACTGCGGAGTAGAGTTTACAAACGGTTCTCCATTTTTCATGATGGCTGGAAACTCCAGCACATAAGTCATTCCTACACTTGTCCCGGTAGCATTATTGAGGTTGACCACCGAAGCATTTCTGCAACATCGCTCCCATACCACATAGTAGCCCGCAGGGTTCGAATACTTATCAGGATCAAGAGTCACCTGCCTGGAGTAATAGGGTCGAAGCGTTTGCAACTGGCCTATAGCGCAATCAGGCGTAGTATATGGAACCGACTGTGTGTATTGCAGTGGCAATAGGTATTCATCTACTTTGGCATTGGTACCATTTTCATAAATATAAACCGTAACCGATTGATCAGGAGCCGGATTGTCTGCCTGTGCAGCATCAAAATACTGTATCAGGTTCAGGTTGTAAGTAAACCCATTCACATGCACCAATTCTATCTCGCCACCCACTATGTGGAATGCCTTCAAATTGTATGAAAGCATTATGAACAATAAAATGATGGGTAAAATTTTCTTCATTTAGCTGGTAGTGTGGCGTTTGTTTTTTTATCAATAAAGAACATCTGCTATGTCATATACCCTAAAGAAGGCATGTTTGAATATCACTTATTTCAACCAAGTTATTCTTTTTTTCAACAAAACTGATGAGTCTTTCTACAATAGAATTTATCACTATGCAAAACCAAAAACATATATTCTCGAATTTAAGTAATAAAATGAATTTGGATAGAATTTCAATAGCAAGAAGACATCCTGCCGACAACCATAAGGGGAGATTTTATCAATTAATCGGTTGACCTACATCTTTCATATTCGTTCTCATTCCATAAATAACTTCTAATTTGGTAATCATTTCAAATGTTATACTTGCTGTGGGTAAACGTAAGTTTTTGTGTAATTATCTCAAGCCAGCCTGTCCATCAGTCAGAGATTCCTTGTAGTTTTGCGGCACAATGGGAAGAAGGAATAAAGACATAACACTGTACAACCTGAAAATAGAAAGTGTAGCGGCTGAAGGAAAAAGCATCGCACGGACTGGGGAGCAGGTAGTTTTCGTAAAAGAAGCTGTACCGGGAGATGTAGTTGATATTAGAGTCACTAGAAAAAAAAAGTCCTTTATGGAAGGATACCCTATCCTCTACCATACCTATTCCGACAAAAGAGTCGAGCCCTTCTGTGAGCATTTCGGTGTATGTGGTGGATGCAAATGGCAGCACCTTGATTATGAAGCGCAGTTGGAGTACAAACACCAGCAAGTGGTGGACAATTTGCAAAGGATAGGAAAAGTAGAGATTGGGAAAACCTACCCGATACTGAGATCAGAAAAAACAAAAAAATATCGCAACAAGCTGGAATTTACTTTTTCTAACAAAAGATGGTTGAAAAAAGAGGAAATTCAGTCAGAGGAACCATTGGAGCGCAATGCACTTGGCTTCCATATCCCCAGACTATTTGACAAAATAGTAGATATTGAGCAATGCCATTTAATGGAGGAGCCTACCAATAAAATCAAAAATGTAATAAGAAAATATGCATTGGAGAATGGTATAAGCTTTTTTGATATTCGCAAACAAACCGGACTGCTACGGACTTTGATGATCCGGATTACAGATTTCGGTGAAATAATGGTATTGGTTCAATTTGCTCAAAATGATGTAGAAGTTATTAAAAACCTGCTTTCGCATGTACGAGCAACAATCCCCGAAATCACCTCTCTCCTTTATGTAATCAACAATAAGGGAAACGATACATTCAATGACCTGGAGGTAATCACATTTGGCGGCAAAGACCATATCATTGAAGAAATGAATGGGATAAAATTCAAAATTGATCCCAAGTCATTTTATCAAACCAATTCTGCACAAGCCCACAACCTGTATCAGGTAGTGGCGGATTTTGCAGACTTTAAAGGTGATGAATTGGTGTATGACCTCTATACGGGAACGGGAACCATAGCCAATTTTTGCGCCTCGAAAGTGGGGAAAATAATTGGGCTAGAATATGTGCCAGAAGCCATAGAAGATGCCAAGGAAAACTCCAGCTTCAACAACATTTCCAACACAGACTTCTTTGCAGGTGACATGAAAGACTTGCTGAATGAAGCTTTTATAGAAAAACACGGAAAACCCGATGTAGTGATTACAGATCCGCCAAGAGCAGGGATGCATGAAAACGTAGTGGATTTATTGATGAAAGTAGAGCCTGAAAAAATAGTGTATGTAAGCTGTAACCCTGCCACTCAGGCAAGAGACATCCATCTCATGTCGTCGAAATATACAGTAGAAAAAATCCAACCCGTTGACATGTTTCCACAAACGCATCATGTGGAGAATGTTGCGTTGTTGGTGCTGAAGTAAAGAATAAGAGAATAACAGTTAGTGACAATAATTAATAGAAAGGAACAAGCATGAACAACGATCCAGAGCTTAGCGGAAAATATTTAGGAACCATCACCGCTGATTTTGTGAAAGTATCCGAAAACCTAAAAGAAGCGTCCTACCAAATTATCAAAAGGGGCTTTTCCAATTTCCCGATTTTTGCTATTAGCAAAACGGACATTCCTATCGGTCAACCTTTGATCAAAATCGGAGAACTGGAAAATAACTGGCAATACAACGCATCGTTTCTGGATGAATTTATCCAACGTGAACTGGTAGAAAAGGACAGACAACCAGATTTTGAACAGGCTTATAAAAATCCTGATGAGTTTTGCTGCCTGTTTGTAGTCGACGCAGAGTTCACCAAGTTTCTTTTTATTCCTTATCCGGAGGATTAGGGTTAATCCAACTCAATCTGGTGTCTATATGTAGAATCAGCTTCATGATTCTTAGTCCAGTAATCCAACAAAATTGTCTTCTTCCTGACTGCCACGGTAGTCATTAGTCTGGCATTTTCACCAAATCCACTTTTATAGGTTTCTTCCCATCGGAGTATTTCATAAGGAAATTCAACCGCAAATTCTATTTTGACATTCCTTTCTATATCGGAATAATTGATTTCCAGCATTCGAGACTTGGAAGAACTGTCTTTGATTGTCAAATTAGCATGCCTGACTCCAATTTTTGTGTGTGATAATCTGGTAAAAAAACCAGAAGGAATGATCTCAATTGCACCGATAGGGATAAGCTCAGGTGTCAGCCTTATCAGGTTAAACAATTCACTTTCCAATAACCTTTTCTCCACATCCATTTCTTCATCTCCCTCAGACTCAAAATATGATTTACCTGAAAAATGATACTTATTTCCTTTAAGGTTGAGCTGGGAAAAAGTATGCCCACACCATTCCTGAGACGAAATAGTTACTTTCAATGAATTGGGGTAATTGTTTTGGTCTAAAGGAGTAAATACCGATTCCATCATAGAATAGGGATAAATTCCGGTATTAAATTTCCTTGTGGCATTCATTTTCAAAACCTTTATCGCATCACCACTATTCTTAGAAGGATCATCCAACTTTACTTGTTTTGCACTGGAAAAATCTTCGGTCACAAAGATCAAGACAGCTTCTCCTTGGCGCATTTCTCCATACCTTGCCTGAGACAATTCGTAACTCGAAAGCTCCGCTTTTCCCTGAAACCAGTAATCCGAAAACTCTTGGGAATAACTTGTTGGAGATTTGACTTTCTTATTTTGAGTCATTCCCTGACAAGACAATAGCCCAATGAGAATTACCAAAATACCTATTATTGACTTGTTGTTCATATTTATTAAGGTTTAGTCATAAAGATTAACCAATTTGGAGAACTAATAGTTTAGAAAAATTGTCTTTTACCAGTCAGATAGCGGTTGCATTTTCAATTAGCTTTGCAAAAGCTGTTCATCAGGCCAATAGTTTCAACTCAAAAATACAATACGAGCGACCATAAATGTCTCACAACATAAAAGTAATCATTCCGGCTTTTAACGAGCAAAATGCGGTAGGGCTCGTCATAGATGAAATCCCCAAAGAGCTTGTAAATGAAATCATAATAGTTGACAATGGATCGACCGACAATACCTGTGAGATAGCTCAGCAAAAAGGTGCCGTAGTACTGCGAGAAGAAAAGCGTGGCTATGGCAGGGCATGTCTGAAAGGGATGGAATACATTGCAAATCGAAAAAATGATTTACCAGATATCGTCATTTTTCTGGATGGAGATCATTCAGATTATCCTGAGGAAATGACCAAACTGATAGAACCAATAGAGACAAATGGCGTTGATCTGGTTATCGGATCCAGGGCAATTGGGCAAAAAGAAAAAGGCTCAATGACTCCACAACAGATTTTTGGTAATTGGTTGGCGACCACCATGATCCGATGGTTTTACAATGTGTCATTTACCGACCTGGGGCCATTTAGGGCTGTCAAATATGAAAGTCTGATGAAAATGGACATGCAAGACAAAACTTATGGATGGACAGTAGAAATGCAACTGAAAGCTGCCAAACTAAAAATGAAAACTGCTGAAGTACCAATGAACTACCGCAAAAGAATTGGTGTTTCAAAAGTATCAGGAACGGTAAAAGGCACTATTTTAGCCGGATATAAAATTATATATACAATATTTAAATATTTATAATGGAGTGGTTGGTAGTTTGCATCTACGCTGGTGCTTTGTTTTTTATTTTCTTATTCAGTCTGGGTCAGCTTCACCTGACCTGGTACTATTGGAAAAGTAAAAAATCACCAGCTCCCGTTCCACAATTAAAAACATTTCCTCAAGTCACTATCCAACTACCGATTTTCAATGAAAAATATGTGGTAGAAAGGCTAATTGACAGCATCGCAGAGTTGGATTATCCAAAAGATAAAATGGAAATCCATGTTTTGGATGATTCTACAGACGAAACCATAGAACTTATCGCCAAAAAGGTTGAAGAATTTTCCAATCAGGGTTTTGACATCAAGCAAATAAGAAGAAAAAACCGTGAAGGATTCAAAGCCGGAGCGTTGAAATATGGGATGAAACTCGCCAAAGGAGAATTTCTAGCCATATTCGATGCTGATTTTCTTCCCAAAAAGGATTTTTTAAAAAAGACCCTGGCCTATTTTGAAGATTCCAACACAGGAGTGGTTCAAACCAGATGGGGACATGTCAATCAAGACTATTCACTGCTTACCAGATTACAAGCTTTTGGACTGGATGCCCACTTTACCATTGAACAAACTGGCAGAAGCCATGCTGGTAGCTTTATCAACTTCAATGGCACAGCAGGGGTATGGAGAAAATCGTGTATCGAAAATGCCGGAGGATGGTCAGCCGACACACTTACCGAAGATCTTGACCTGAGCTACAGGGCACAACTGAAGGGCTGGAAATTTAAGTTTCTGGAAGATGTAGTGGCTCCTGGGGAACTACCTGTCATCATGCCGGCCATCAAATCCCAACAATACCGATGGAATAAGGGAGCGGCAGAAACCGCTCGAAAAAACCTTGGAAATGTCCTGACATCCAATATTGGGTTGACACACAAAATTCATGCAGTGTTGCATTTATTCAATAGCTCCGTTTTCCTGATGTTGCTTACTGCTGCTATTCTCAGTATCCCAATGCTATTCATCAAAGCATCGCATCCTGAATTGGACATACTGTTCAACATGGGCAGTATTTTTCTTATTGGATTTTTCTCCATCGGATTGTTTTACTGGACTTCATCCAAAGCTATCAAAGGGAAAAAATCAGGAATGTACTTTCTAAAAAGCTTTCCTGTATTCCTTACTTTCTCCATGGGGCTGTCACTGCACAATACCATGGCCGTTTCGGAAGGGTTGCTGGGATACAAAACGCCTTTTATTCGTACTCCCAAATTCAACATCTTCAAAAAAGGCGAACAATGGAAAAACAATGAATATTATCGACCAAAAATAAGTATCCCCACCATACTGGAAGGGATTCTCTGCCTGTATTTTATTAGCGGAGTAGTCGCTGGTTTTATCTTGAAAGATTATGGCTTAATTGCATTCCATATCATGCTGGCTTTGGGTTTTGGTGGTATTTTTATTCATACTGTTAAACCAATGAGTAATGCATGACGGATACAAGATTCGATCTTATCTTGTTCTGATTCCATTCTTAACAGGACTCTTCTATATCCATTATTTTTTACAGAGAGAAGATACTATTACCTTATGTGGTTTTTATACTTTAGTCTTCGCTATTTACCTTTTCACACTTAAGTACAATCAATTTTCTACTAAAGAAATTTTAGTTTTAGGCGTAGTTTCAAGACTCTTACTCTTCTGGTCACTGCCCAACCTGTCCGATGATTTCTACAGGTTTATCTGGGATGGCAGGCTTATAGCCAATGGCATCAACCCTTTCTTCCATACACCTGATTTTTTCATGCAAAATCAGGTAGCATTCAGTGCACTATCTCCTGAACTCTATGAAAACCTAAACTCCAAATCCTATTTCACTATCTACCCTCCTATTAGTCAGTTTGTATTTTGGATTTCAACTCTATTTACTCCCAATATCATAGCAGGAAGTGTGCTGGTAATGAGAACAATTATTTTAAGCTTCGAAATCGGATGTATGGTTTTAATTTCAAAGTTGTTGAAAAGCACCAACCTCAATTCTTCCAATGCACTGATTTATGCATTGAATCCACTGGTAATTCTTGAACTCACTGGGAATCTGCATTTCGAAGGTATCATGCTGTTTTTTATTCTTGGGTTTATTTATTTTTTCCAAAAAGAAAAAACAATTATTTCTTCTGTCTCATTGGCATTTGGGATAGCTACCAAGCTGGTTCCACTGATGTTTTTACCTCTGTTGTTTAAAAAATCACCTCCGGTAAAAACCATATCAATCTACTTTCTGATTGGAGCCGTAACAATACTACTGTTCCTGCCATTTCTTGACTTTAAGTTTATATCCGGCATGTCAGACAGCCTGGATCTGTTTTTTAGAAAATTTGAATTTAATGGCGGGCTTTTTTTCCTGTTTAGAGAAATCGGTTTTTACTTCAAGGGATATGACATCATCGCTACACTTGGCCCCTGGATGAGCCTGTCCGCTATTGTATTGATTCTGATTTACAGTTTCTTTATATTCAAAAAAAACACTTATCTGCCTACAGCATTTATAGTCATTTCATTGATTCAACTAAGCCTTGCTACAACGGTACACCCCTGGTACATCATTCCTCTGGTGGCCTTTTCTTCATTAACAAAATTCAAATTCCCTATTGTATGGTCATTGCTTATATTCTACACTTATATCGGATATTCTGTTAGAGGATATGAACACCCGTTTTTTATCATGGCTTTGGAGTACCTTGTTGTCATCCCATTGGCCATATTTGAAATCATGAAGTTTAGAAACAGCACATACCTAAAAACATAATGGATTTGCCTCAGCCACTTTTGATTATTTTCATAAAAAATCCTGAAAAAGGAAAGGTAAAAACCCGACTTGCCAGAGAAGTAGGAGATGAACGTGCTCTGGAGATTTACAAGCAACTACTTGATCATACGCATTCCATTACTACTGATCTGAAGGTTGAAAAAGTACTGTATTATTCCACCAAAATTGATATTGGAGACCAATGGGAATTAGGAGATTATAAAAAAAGAATTCAGGAAGGAAATGATCTGGGAGACAAAATGTCCAATGCATTTCAGGCTGGTTTTGACAATGGCAACCAGCCCATCTGCATTATTGGCAGTGATTGTTTCGAAATCAATGAGCCTATACTGGCAGAGGCATTTGAAAAATTGAAAGAGTATGATTTTGTGATTGGTCCGGCAAAAGATGGTGGTTATTATTTGCTGGGAATGCGTGAACCTGCACCCCAACTTTTCGCCAACAAAACCTACAGCACTCCCAAAGTATGCGCTGAAGCCATACATGAAATCCAACAGATGTCGAAGACCTGTTTTCTTTTGCCAACACTCTCAGACATTGATACCTTAAAAGATCTAAATCCGTAATCAATCAGTTTTCAAACTGAATCAAATTCTATTAATTTTGATTCATAGAATTACCAAATGACATATCAAATTATGAAGTACGTATTATTATTTACAAGTCTAATTTTAATATCAGGATGTGGTGGTAACAATACAAACTCCCCCGCACTTTCGAAAAACGTAGAAGGCTATCCGGAAAACTCTGAAGTAATGGAATATCCGGACACTCCGGGAGTGACAAAAGCCACCATAAAAGTAGCAAACAATGTGCATCAGGAAGGTGATTACCTGAACGGTAAAAGGAATGGTAGCTGGACAGAATACCATGGAAATGGAGTGGTGAAATCCATTACCACTTATGTAGCCGGACTCAAGCAAGGTATAGAAATCGAAATGGACGACAGAGGCAATATAATAAGCAAGAAGTACTACCACAATGACACACTCGATGGAGAATCTCTGCTATACAAAAGAGGAAAAATAGTAGAAAAGAAGACCTATCAAAATGGCAGTTTGACCGGGCTCGTTTCAAAATACTATGACAATGGAAAAATAATGGAAGAAAGCAACTATACCAATGGTAAAATAGATGGGAATGCCAAATGGTATGATCAGGAAGGAAATGTCACACTGGAGTATGAATACAGCAATGGTGAGTTTGTTAAAAAAATAGAATAAAAGCAGGATCAATTAAAAATTGCTAAAAACTGCTCTTAAGACTCATAATTCCACTATATGCTTTTTGTTTATCGGCATATTTAAAAAATTGATAATTGAGGATGAACAATTTCTCCTATATTTGCGTTCTTCGTCCATAGAAAAACAATAAAATTAAAGACATGAGTAAAGCAATAAAAATTACAGATGAGAACTTCGCCGAAGTTCTGGGAACTGATCAGCCGGTATTAGTAGATTTTTGGGCAGAATGGTGTGGACCTTGTAAGATGATCGGGCCTGTAGTTGAAGAATTGGCAGGGGATTATGAAGGCAAAGCCGTGATTGGAAAAGTAGATGTGGATAGCAATCCTGAAGTGTCTGCCAAATTTGGAATCAGAAGTATCCCTACTCTTTTAGTATTCAAAAACGGAGAAGTAGTGGATAAACAAGTGGGTGCTGTAGGTAAAAATGTGTTGGCACAAAAACTTGATGCACAATTAGCATAATTAAATAAGCAATAGAAATACCATTGAAAGCCGCTTAAAATATTGAGCGGCTTTTTTATGGTCAAAATGGAGAGAGACACTAAGGTTATTGGGGTGTGTTTTATTGATCTCTTTTAGAAATTTATCAGATAAGTCAAAAACACTTAGGTTCAAATTCCATTTGATAAAGTTTAAAACCTTGACTGTACCTGTGATTAATTCCATCGTTTTTATACATTTTGCTGCGTGATGTGTAGCCGTATTTTGGACGGGTCATAATTGTGGGTAACGTTTAGTGTGTGGTATTGTTGGGCTATCCGAAGTGCGAACCTATCACACCGCTGCAAAGTTAATTAAATGCACTGCCCTTGACATCAACACTATCCGCCAAATGCACTATAAACTGTGTTGTAAGACTGTGCTTTCTAATTTTAATTGAAAGGAATTTAATAGCTCAAAACCCTTATTGATTTTAAAGTCCATAAAAAATCTATTTCACAAATTTTTATAATAGATTCTACCCTCCTTCATCACAAACACCACTGTGTTCATTGATTCCGAAAAGTTGTTTTGCAAATCATTTTTAACTGCTATGATATCGGCCCAGCATCCTTCTTTGAAGACACCAATCTCATTCTCCATCCCCATCCATTGTGCAGAAAGAAAAGTGGCCGATTGCAATATATCCAGGGGATCCATTCCTTCCTCCTTCAAGGCAATCAATACCTGCTTCGCAGCTTCTCCCTGGGGCATATCAAAGTTAATATAGTTGTCAGATCCAACTAATATAGTGACACCTGCCTCTCTGGCTAAGGCTAATCTGTTTTTTGCTCTGGATTGCATATTATTCACTCTTCCGTCCAAATCTCCACCCGACCCCATTTTCATTAAATATTTTTTTATTAGAAAGCCTGATTTGTCAGTTGGCACTAGTGCAACATTCTTACTTTGCATTAATTGCAAGGTGGATAGGGATAAATCATAACCATGTTCAATACAATCAACACCTGCCATAATAGCGGTCTCTGCTGATTGATTTGTAGTGGCATGAGCAGTGACCTTAAGGTTGTATCTGTGGGCTATATCTACAATTGTTTTCATTTCTTGGAATGAAAGCTCGAGGTTGTTAGGCGAATTGTCAGCACAAATCTTAATTAAATCCACACCATAATGGATGTTTTCTCTTACTGCTTTTATCGCCTCTTCCACTCCATTGATGATCTTATATTCTTTTGTAGCAAAATGATGGTATTCTTCAGACAGACCACTGACCTGTCCACCAATGTTAGAGATTATTGGGCCTGACACAAACATTCTCGGGCCTTCTATTAAATGACTTTCTATAGCTTTTTTTAATTCTATATTAGTGGCGTCCGACTAAATTTTAAATACCCTGAAAAAATACGTTTAAACGAAATGAGAAAAGATTTTTTCGATTTCCTAAAACTACCCCCGTCCCCTGAAGGGGTGATCAAAAAGTCCCCTTTAGGGGATTTAGGCCTG
>NZ_JBDKWG010000129.1:0-1500 GCF_040151475.1 Reichenbachiella sp. MALMAid0571
CCCTACTTTGTCACCTTATAAAAGAGGGTAAAGACTATTGACAAGACGGCCTTGTCGTTTATCTTTACCCTGAGTAAAATACTATTGTAAATATAATAAAGGCCGCTATCAAAATAGACGGCAAAAAAATATGATTTTGAAAAATGCCAACTGCTAGAAAATGTATCAGTTGGCTTGTCTTCCTGCTTTGATTCGTTCAAAGGATGTTTTCAGAGACAAACCAGTAATGTATCAACCCAGGCCTATCACTATCTGGAAGGGTTGTTCAAAAGTGAAAAGAACAGGGCCAATTGCACGGCCATAGCTGAAAGTTTGGGCCAGCTGAACAGCCAAGCCCTAAACCATGTACTTACAGAATCGCCATGGGACCATAAAGATGTTTTAGGAGAGCTGGCAGACAAGGTGGACGCACTCTTAATCAACCAAGATGATGTTGGCCTACTCATTGATGAAGTAGGTTTTCGTAAAAAAGGAAAACATTCAGCGTGTGTAGGAAGACAATACCTTGGATGCCTTGGCAAACAAGATAATGGTCAGGTGGCAGTCGTTGCAGGGCTGTCCTCTGGTGCTCATTATTGTCCGGTGGATATTGAATTGTTTATGCCCCAATCCTGGCAAGAGGATATCAATAGGCGGCTGAAAGCTAAAATACCTTGTTCAATTGCCCACAGGTCAAAACCTGAAATGGCTTTGACAATGATAGAAAAGCTCAAGTTGAGGAGCATAAATTTCAACTACGTGGGTTTTGATGCCCTTTATGGCAGCAGCTATCCTTTATTGAAAGCTCTGGACAAGATCCATGTAAAGTTCATAGGTGACGTAAGGGAAAACATCAATATGAGTTTGGAACCCATTACTTTTTCCCTTCCCGACAAAAAACAAGGCCAAAAAGGCAGGAAGTTCAAGCATAAACAAATTGACCAGCAACTGGTTACCACCAAAGCTTATATGGAATCGCTGACCAATGGGGATTTCGAGTTGATCGCTTTCAGGGATGGCACCAAAGAAAAGGTCAAAGCTTCTTTTCACAGAAGAAAAGTATGGGTAGCTATCAACAATGAAGAATCCCTTGGATTGGAATTGATCATCAGAAAAAATCTCGATGGCACAGTAAAATATTCTTTGTCCAATATGGGGCAACTACCACTGGTTCAAATAGCCAAAAGGCAAGGCCAAAGGGTATTTGTCGAACGGATATTTGAAGAAGGAAAAAACCAAATAGGCATGGGTGACTACCAGGTAAGAAGTTGGTCAGGTTTTCATAAACATATGACATTATGTTTTTTGGCTTTCTATTACCTATGTGAACAAAAAGTAAAATATGAGAAGGATATTAAACTAACTGCACCTGTTATCAGGAAACTGGTCGCTTCTACTATTGTAAGCAGGTGGGAATCTCAAGATGCTACCATTGAAAACTGTTTGAACTGGTTAAATCAATACCAAAGGCAGATCGAAAGAAATTTGGTTACAGGCTATGGATAATGTGACAAAGTAGGG
>NZ_JBDKWG010000130.1:0-174923 GCF_040151475.1 Reichenbachiella sp. MALMAid0571
CTTGCCAAGTGATCTTCAGGTAGCCAATCGTTAAGGTCATGTGGCATAAAAGAAACTTGTTCTCTATCCGCTCCAATAAATGATATCATGCCCCAAGATATAAATAATTGGGTGGTTTATTAAGTCCGACAGACTCCTAGTCTGAAGTATATCATTTTCAATGATGAGATATCAGTAAAATGTAAAAGAATATAGGTAATTTTATATTCTGCCAGTTCATTTAAGAATCAAAATTATGGCTATTTTAAACCAGGAAAAATCCGAACTCCTCGATGAAATTGATAAACTCAAACAAGAACTTAGTGAAGTAAAGGATAAATATGAACTTTTACTTGATTTTTCAGGCACTCATTTCATCATATTCGAAGACAACAATGTAATAGAGTTTAGCCCTGAGGCAGAAGATAAATTTGTATTCCCCGATGACTTTCACAAAAAGACCATAGAGGAACTAATGCCTGTTATACAAAACAGTGGTATTAAGTCTGAAACTATATGGACTCATCAGGTTAAATCAGCTTTACAAAACGAAAACAATACTTTTGAGTTAGAATACCATGACAAATCCGGCAATAAATTCCTGGCAAAAACCACCATTAACGTTCTAAAAAGGAACAAGTTAATTGCCACTTTAGACATCATTGAAGAAAATGAGAACCTGCGAAAGATGATTCATTCTTTTGCAGACAATGCACCCTTCTTCATACGGATGACAAACCATCATTCGGAATTTAATTTTTTCAGTAAAACCTGGTTAGAATTCACTGGCCGCAATGAAGAAAACGAGGTATCGGAATGGAGTAAGTACATACATGCTAATGATGAAGCTTCTACGCTGAAAACTATCTATCAGGCATTTAAAAACAAATCAAAATATGAATGCTCATTCCGCATCTTTGATGCGGACGGAGAATACAGATGGTTGTTGGAAACCGGAATACCCAGATTCAATAGCAAAAACGAATTTATTGGTTATATAAGTGTAGCTATAGACATAACTGAAAGGAAATCAATAGAACTGGAAAGCACAAGACAGCAGGCGATCTTAGAATCAGAGAAGAAAATTCAAAACTCGCTGAACAAGTCAAAGATCATGGCTCTAACTACCGACACGGAAGGTAACATTACTTTTTGTAATCGTGAATTCATCAAAACACTCGGAATACATCACAATGACCTGCTCAAACAAAATTTATTTGATTTTTTTGAACCAGACTCGGCTGTCAATATAAACAAAAAGAAATACCAGCTTATTGCCAAAAACGGGCATTTTTCCGGAACACTATCCGGAACTATATTAAATGATCAGGGGGAGGCAATTGCCATTCTTTTCAATGCTATCATACTCAAAGATGCCAAAGGAAGAGTCTCCGGCATTACTCTTTTTGGGGAAAACATTACCCAAAGGAGAAAGGTTTTAAAGGAATTAGAACAAACCAACAATCAACTCACAGAGCTTTTTGACAATTCTTATGACCTCATCCAAATTTTTGACGAAAAAGGTAATTTTCAATTTGTAAATAGTGCCTGGAAAGAAAAATTGGGGTATTCGGAAGCAGATCTAAATAACCTTATTTTAAAAGACCTCATCATTCCTGAGTATTGGGAGCAGACACAACTAAACCTTGAAAAGGTAAAGCAAGGTAACAAGTTAGACAGATTCGAAATTGCATTCCTAAACAAACATGGCAAAAATATTTTTGTTTCCGGTAGGATAAATTGTACCGTATTCAGCAAAGATCAGATACAATACAGAGGTATATTTTTTGACATTACAGAACGAATAAGGGCAGAAAAAGCGCAATCTCTTTACTATAAAATTGCCAACTTAACCATAGAGGGTACAAATTTAGAAAACCTGTACTCCAGTATCTATGAGTCTCTGAATGAAATACTGAAAATCAGAAACTTTGCGATAGCATTAAAACCTGAAATCAAAAAAGGTAAGATTACATTTCCTTATTACATCAATGAGTTTGAAAAAGAATCTGAATTAGAAGATCAAACTGAAATAAGTATGCTCCTGGCCGACTATACTTTTGAAAGGAAAAAACCTTTGATTATTTATCAGGATGGAATCAAAAAAATAGCAGAACTAAAAAAAGTTAACCTGAAAGGAACACTACCAAAAATATGGCTGGGGGTTCAGGTGAATATATCTAACCAGCCAGTTGGAGTTATTTCCATTCACAGTTATGAAGACAGAACAGCCTTTAACCACAAAGACCTGGAATTGCTGTTCTTTATTTCCAGTCAGGTGTCTATGGCCGTTGAAAGAAAATTTAATGAAGACAAAATACGTAATCAGGCAGCACGGATAAAAGCCATTTTCGAAAGTACCAGCCACCAAATCTGGTCGGTAAATCAAAACCTGAATCTTACTTCATACAACAACAACTATGCTGAAGCCTTAAAAAAATATTATAAAATAGATGCAAAAATAGGTGCTGATTTTTATAAAGAGCAGGGCAAGATGCCCAAAAGAATACGTGATTTCTGGAATAACAAATTTCAAAAAGCTTTTGAAGGACAGACAATCAATTTCGAAAACAAAATCAAAGACAAAAGCGGCAATAACATCTGGAGAGACATCTTTATCAATCCCATTCATCAGGACAATGGAGTGATAGAAGAAGTATCGGTAATTGCCAATGACATTACTGAAAAAAGAAATGCCAGCCAGGCACTCATCGAAAGTGAAGAAAAATTCAGAGAGATTTTCGAATCATTTCAGGACATATACTTCCTCTGCGATCTGGAAGGTAAAATCATAATGGTAAGCCCTTCTACAGAAGAAATTCTTGGAACCTCTGTGAGCAACATCGAAGGTCAAAATATTTTGCATTTTTTTAAATCAGAAATAGATACAAAAAAAATACTAAAGGATCTCTATCAGAAAAAACATGTGCGGAACTTTGAAGCTACTGTCAAGGTTAGAAAAAACAGTAAACTTCAGTTTTTGTGTAATATCCGTCTTATCTATCGAAATGGACAGGCGGTTTCAATTGAAGGAGTTGCTCGTGATATTACTCAATTAAAAAAGGCAAACCAGCAACAAATTAAAGCCAAAGAACTAGCCGAAAAATCTCTGGCAATCAAAGAGCGATTTCTGGCAAATATGAGCCATGAAATCCGTACCCCAATGAATGGAATTATCGGTATGATCGACCTGATTGGCAGTACAGAGCTCAATCCTGAGCAATTCAGCTATATAAAAACGATCAAAAAATCGTCCGAAACCCTACTTGACATCTTAAATGACATTTTGGATCTTTCCAAAATAGAAGCAGGTAAGATGCAACTTAAAAAGAAGCCTGTAAACCTCATATCCACATTTGAAAAACTATACGATCTCTACTCCCAGCAAGCGTATGCCAATAATACCAGCTTGTATTATCATCTGGGCAGTGACATTCCCGAAGTAATAATGTTGGATGAAACCAGACTCCTTCAGGTACTGTCTAACCTAACTTCTAATGCAATAAAATTTTCAGAAGGAAAGGGCACCATTAACATAAGCTTGAGGGTACAAAAAAAATTAAAGAACAAATACAAGTTCAAAGTTCAGATTAAAGATGAAGGAATTGGGATAGCCAGAGAAAATGTCAGCAATCTTTTCAAAAACTTCAACCAGCTTGACAATTCCAGTACTAAAGTGTATTCCGGTACTGGTTTAGGACTTGCCATTTCCAAAGAGCTGGTCAAAACAATGAAAGGAGATATTGGTGTAGTTTCAACTCCTAGACTTGGAAGTACTTTTTGGTTCACATTTGAAGCAGCGATACCTACCAAGTCCACACAAATAGCCAATGCTCAACTCGAATCTGAAAAAATAACCAAAGAATTCATCCAAACTGCCCCCCACATATTGATAGTAGATGACAACAATGTAAACAGAAAGGTAGCAGGCCTGATTTTGACAAAATCGGGATGTATAGTCCATCTGGCAGAAGGAGGAAAACAAGCTATTGATAAGGTGAAAGAAAACAACTATGATTTGATTTTCATGGATATACAAATGCCAGAAATGGATGGAGTGGAAGCCACCAAACAAATCAAATCAATCAAAAAGAAAGTTATTCCTCCAATAGTGGCCATGACCGCTTACTCTATGGAAGAAGATCGTTCTCGTTTTCTCAAGCAAGGCCTAGATGATTATATAGCCAAACCAATCAAAGCAGGTTTGCTTATTGACAAAGTGAAAAAATACCTCTCTTTTGAACCGTCGAAAGTAAAACAAAACATATTTGAAGATAAGTCGCAAGAACTGATCATTAATCAAAATACGCTCAACCAACTCCTAAAGTATGGAGGACAAGATTTAATAAACTCTGTACTTGAAGATTTTGTAATTGAAGCTGGTCAGCAAATTGATAATTGCTTTCGTTTATTGAAAAATGGCGAAATGGATATACTTCAAAGGGAGATACATACATTAAAGGGTAGTTCGGGCACCTTGGGCATTGAGCGACTTGAAAAAAAAGCTATTGACCTGGAAAAAAAATTAAAGCAAAACAATGCATCCATCGATCAGGAACAGATAATTGAAATTCGGAATTCATTTCAGGAATTTCAGGAAAATTATAAGAATATACTTGAAAACTAAGGGGTTAATTCTATTTTTAATTAAATTATAAGCAAATTTGTTCCATTGACTCGCTGTACATTTCACACTTAACCTTAACGAAATTTGCGTAATGAAGAAAGTAATTATTGCAGAGGATAGCTCGGTCATCCAAAACCTGACCCGAAAAATACTTCAAATTCAAAAGTATGATATCACGTCGGTAAAAAACGGATTTGAAGTCATTGATGAAATGAATAAAGATGATTTTGACCTTATTTTAATGGACATCAACATGCCAAAAATGGACGGCATGGAATGTGCCAGGAAAATAAGAAAAATGGACAACAGACAAAAATCTCAAATCCCCATCATAGCAATAACAGGCAATGCAAAAAATTACTCCATTTCTGATTTTAATGAAGCCGGAATCAATGAATTTATCCCCAAACCTCTTAATTTTGACGTGCTGGTAGAAACTGTGAAGAAATATACAGAGAGTAATGCAAACTAAATCTACGAAACACTTTCTAAATAAACTTGAAGATCTTTTTTCTGAAACCGACTATGTTTTAAGATACGAAAAAGGTCAATTCCAGTCGGGATATTGTATCCTGAATGAAACCAAAGTAGCTGTAGTCAATAAATTTTACACAACCGACGGCAAAATCAATTGTCTCTTAGAAATCCTCAAATCTATCAATATTGAGGTAAAGAACCTTTCAGACAAAAACAGGAAATTATATCAGGAAATCGCTCAAACTCAGCTAGAAATTTGAAAGCTACTTTTTTGGGAACCGGAACCTCACAGGGAGTCCCAGTCATCGCATGTGATTGCCCAGTATGTCAATCTATTGATTTCAGAGACAAACGTTTGAGATCTGCCATCCACATTGAAACCGAAGACCTGAGTATAGTAGTAGATACCGGGCCTGATTTCAGACAGCAAATGATCAGAGAAAGAATAAAAAGATTAGATGCCATTCTTTTTACTCATGAACATAAAGACCATACAGCCGGACTGGACGACATCAGAGGTTTTAATTTCAGGCAAAAAGGAGATATTCCTATCTATGGACATCAGCGTGTATTAGATCAATTGAAAAAAGAATTTTCATACATTTTTGCAGAAGAGAAGTACCCTGGAGGGCCCAGAATTGAAATCAATTCTATTGAAAATGAAACCTTTAAAATTGGTAATACAAACATTACACCTATAGAAGTAATGCATTACAAACTGCCTGTCTTTGGCTTTAGAATTGGGGATTTTGCTTACATTACGGACGCCAAATACATCAATGAGCCTGAAAAGGAAAAGTTGAGAGGAGTAAAAATCATGGTGCTTAATGCCCTTCAAAAAAAACCACATATCTCCCATCTAACATTAGAAGAATCAATAGAGTTGGCAACAGAAATTGATGCTAAACAAACCTATCTGACTCATGTCAGTCATAATCTTGGATGTCATCGGAATGTCAGTAAAGAACTTCCTCGAAACATTCAACTGGCATACGATGGACTGAAAATATCCTGTTAGATGCATTTCAACTATTACTTTCTAAAAGCATTAACAGGCAACATCCGCACTGAACTGGATGGAAAAATACTGACTGATTGTTTCAGTCAAAATAAAGATGAATTGGTTTTAATTTTTAATAACCACTCGGAATTTACCATCAAAGCTACTTTCAACAATGAAATAAGCCTTTTAAGTTTTCCCAAAGACTTTAAAAGAGCCAAAAGAAACTCTGTTGACTTGTTTTCAGAACTAAAAAATAAAGCAGTACAGCAAATTATTCAATATAAAAATGAACGATCTTTTTCAATTCTTTTTACAAAGAAATACCTCTTATTATTTAAGCTCCACGGAAGAAGAGCAAATATTATCCTATTCAAGAATGGATCATTTCAATCCATGTTCAAAAACAATTTGATCAATGACAAAAACATAATCCCTGATAAATTAAGTAAATACATAGATCAATCTGAAAAAGCCATTTTAGATTCTGAATTCGATCTTAGTGGTATTTTTCCAACATTCGACAAAAACATAAAAAACTACCTGTATAGTAATGGTTTTGACCGCTCTACAGAAGACAAATTTACGCTACTCCAAAGCTTACTGTATCAACTAAACCGAGGCATATTTTACATCAGGCAAGATAGTAAAAATTACCCCTTGCTTAGTCTGCTTGATAATACTGATGATAATGAACTGTATCAAACCAATTCTCCGATTGAGGCATGCAATAGGCTGGCATCACTTTACTTCCACACTTATTTATTGATGAGGGAAAAAGAGCTTATCCTCAAAAATATTGACAAGGAAATTGCGAAAGGAGAAAACTACATTTTAAAGTCCGATGAGAAACTCAATAGTATTACTGAAAGCACAAAATATGATGAATTAGCCAATATCTTAATGGCCAATTTACACTTAAAACAACAACATAAAAACTCGATTGAATTATTCGATTTCTACAGAAATCAAAACATCAAAATCAAATTAAAGCCAAACCTGACATTACAAGCCAATGCGGAAATATTTTACAGGAAGTCAAAAAATCAACAAGTAGAAATTGATAAAATCAAACAAAACATTCTGGAAAAAGAAAACAGAATGATGGAATTGAATAGCCTGAAAGAAAAACTTCTGGATATTCAAAATTTAAAAACTCTTCGGAAAGAATCCTTGCCATTTGCAGGTAAGAGTGCCAAAGAAGAAAAACCATTAGCAAAACCATATATCCATTTTCAAATTGATGGATTTACCGTTCTTGTGGGAAAAAGTGCTAAAAGCAATGACGAACTTTTACGGCATTATACATCAAAAGACGATCTATGGCTTCATGCCCGAAATGTTAGTGGATCACATGTGATAATCAAATGCGACAATGCAACCAATATAGCACCTACCACTCTGGAAAAAGTAGCTCAAATTGCCGCATGGTATTCTAAAGGAAAAAATGATACGCTATGCCCGGTCATCCATACCAGAAGAAAATACGTAAACAAGCCCAAGGGTGCCGCTCCGGGTAAAGTTACATTACAAAGAGAAGAAGTAATTATGGTAAACCCTTGCCAAAATCCACAATAATATTAGATTTGGCATAGTTAATGTTTCAGCAGATGACACATTCAAATTAAATGGCTATGGTTCGTGTATTTATTATTTTAATTTCCATCTCTTTTTATTCCCTAAGATCAGCAGTTTGTCAGGACGATGATGATGAGAATTTCAAATCGATTGTTGAGCATTTCGATGAATTGGACAAAAATTGGCACAGTATGGAGCCAACATTAGACAACTATGAAGGAATCAAAACCTACTGTACAGACAATGAATACAAAGAAAATGTGCATAAGATGTTGGAGAAATTGCATCATTATGATACTTTGATCATCAACAAAATGAATGATGCTTCTTATGAAATTGACAACAGGGAAAGAAATAAGATATTGAAGCAAATTGAAAAATTTGAAGAAGAATACAGTATTCCAAAATTTCTTGAAAAATTAAAACAAGAATGTCATGAGCGCCATGAAACAGAGCACGACAAAAAATACACTAAAAACGATTTTGCAGATAATTCTTATGATGGACAGAGGCTAATAGTCGAGCAGGAAATCAGTAAATACATGAAACACATTACTGCAAAAATTGATCATATCGATAAATACCTTCACCATTTACATATCTCTGAAATTAAATTTTAAGTCATTTTCTATTATCAAAATCTAGAAAGGAAATCCGTTAAGGCTTCCCAATAACCTTTATGATCTGTAAACTTTTGCCACAATGCTCTGGATCCGTGATTTCCGGAAGTTTCCGGTAAATAATAGGATTTATTGGCTGTATTTATAGCCTCGTAAATATTCCACCAACTGTTTCTTTCGGCCCTTGCAGAAAGAATTAATGAAGGGCATTGTATATCGACTGCACTGGATTGTATAAAGTCAGCTGGTTTCCCAAAAGGTTTAAAATATTCTCCCGGGGAAAATGCAACAACAGCATTTACGCTCTTAGGGTTGTCCCCGGCATATTTCAATACCAAAGAAGATGAATAAGAACTTCCCAGTATTATCACTTTCCCACGTGCTAAAAACTTTTTAACATGAGCAATGGAAGCTTCTATATCTTGATAAGCATCAATATATTTTGTCTCCTTAAGTGCTTTATTGGCATTGACAAAGGTAAAATTCTCTACTCCGTTTACACTTTTACCGGACCGCAAATCAACAGCCAGACAATTGTAACCTAAAGCATTGAGTTTTGGTGCGGTTTCCAAATATTCACCACGACTCCATCCAGCCTGGTGAAATAGTATAATGAAAGGAACTGTATCAGGATGAATTTTGTACAAATCCGCTGTGATTTCTACTCCATCACCGGATTTTATTCTAATAAGATCTGAAGCTCTTAAATTAGAAATTAGGACAAGGGATAAAAAAATAGGAAAAAACAAAAATCTCATACTACTTACTATTCATGTTTCTTCCTAAATCTAATCTATTTTTCAGTTGCCATCAAACAGCTACATCGTTTTCTCTTAAAGCACTGTTTAAGGAAGTCTTTTTGTCTGTACTTTCTTTCCTTTTTCCTATGATCAAGGCGCAAGGCACGTTGTATATTCCCGCTGCAAATTCTTTAGCATAAGAGCCGGGAATTACCACAGACCTTTCCGGAACATAACCTTTGTATTCCACTGGTTCATCTCCCGTAATATCAATAATTTTAGAGCTTCCGGTAAGTGTGACATTAGCACCAAGCACAGCCTCTTTGCCAATCCTCACTCCTTCTACTACGATACATCTCGAACCAATAAAGGCATTGTCTTCTATGATCACAGGAGCAGCCTGCACAGGCTCCAAAACACCACCAATACCAACCCCACCACTAAGATGAACCCCGGTACCAACCTGGGCGCAACTGCCCACAGTTGCCCAGGTATCCACCATCGTTCCGGCATCTACATAAGCTCCAATATTTACATAACTCGGCATCAGTATTACACCTTTGGACAGGTAAGCACCATAGCGGGCAACTGCATGAGGAACAACCCTGATTCCTAATTTATCATAGTCAGTTTTCAAGGCCATTTTATCATGAAACTCAAAAGGCCCCACTTCTATTTTTTCCATTTTTCTTATTGGGAAATAAAGGATCACAGCCTTCTTCACCCAGTCGTTTACCTGCCATCCGTCAGCCACTGGTTCTGCACACCTTAGCCTGCCTTTATCCAATTCTTCAATTACGTATTCGATAGCTTCTTTTACTTCTGTTTTTTCAAGTAGGGATCTGTCCTCCCAAGTTTTTTCAATCAGTTCTCTTACGTCACTCATGTGTTTTCAATATGCTTTAATGTACAGCGAAATTAAGTACTTTTAAAACAAATTTCCTGCTGACCATTTCCTAATTTGGAAATTCAATATAATTACCTGAGTATGTCGCAAAAGACCATTGCCATTATTTCAACTTTAAAACCTGTAAATGACATCAGGTCTTATGAAAAAATGGCCAGAAGTCTGGCATCAAAAAGCACACATTCCATTACTCTTATAGGATCTGATTCTCAAAATTATAAAGAGGATAAAGAAGAGAAAAACATCCATTTCCAACCACTACCTAAGTTCGATCGCTTAGGCATCAAGAGGTTTTTCATACCGTGCATTATTCTCAAAAAATTAATTAAATTAAAACCTGAACTCATAATAGTTAATACACCTGAATTATTGATAGTTAGTACGATAAACCAAATATTATTTGGCGGCAAAATAGTGTATGATTTGCAGGAAAACCACTACAAAAATCTTATCCACCAACACAATTACCCTCCGGTAATCAAGCACATTATAGGTTACCTGATCAGGCTAAAAGAAGTACTCCTCTCCCCTTTCGTTGATTATTTTATACTAGCCGAAAAGGGATATGTAAAGGAACTGGGATTTATAAAAAAACGATTTACTATAGTAGAAAATAAAACCATTGTCAAAAACAAAATTGAAAGACCTAAAGAGGTGAAAAGAAAAATGCAATTCCTTTTCACTGGCAACATTTCTGAGAACAGTGGAGTCTTTACTGCAATAGATTTTTATAGGAAAATTCACAATTGTATCCCGGAAACAAAACTTGTTATAATAGGTCATTCCCCCTCTCATGCATTTCTAAAAAAACTCAAAACTTCAACTGACATTAATATAGAATTGATCGCCTCAACTACGCCTGTCAGTCATTCAAAAATAGTAGAACAAATTGCCAGTTCGGACTTTGGAATCGTCTCCTATAATGTGAATCCAAGCAACGAAAATTGTATGCCGACAAAGGTATTTGAGTACCTCGCTTATGGACTGCCAATCATCAGCCAATCCGGAACAATATGGACTGAATACGCATCAGGATTCAACGCTTGTGTATCTGTTGATTTCAAACAATTTGGAGAATCCGAAATAGCAGGACAACTCGTTAAATTCCATAAATCATTTACCTATAAAAATATTCCGGAAGTGAGATGGGAAACAGAGGAAAATAAGTTTGTTAATTTGATCAATGCGTTACTCAACCCTCAATAATATAAGGCTTTGACTGTTCTGATTTCTATCCGGAATTTGATAATTATGTTTATATTACAAGAATAGAAATCTGATATATTAAGACGATAATGGTTGAACTATTTGCTACTCCACTTCTCAAAGAATTACTACCTAAATTCAAGAATTTTTTAAAAGAAGAAATCCTGCCACAGGAAATAGAATTAATGAATACTCCCTTTCTCAAACTTGAAAATGGAATACTCAAAGAAAAACGTCAAAAAGCAAAAGATGCCGGATTATGGGCACCTCACCTATCAAAAGAACATGGAGGCCTGGGTCTGACATTGATGGAATTTGCTATGGTAAGTGAAGCCTTGGCATGGACACCCTTTGGGCACTATATTTTCAATTGTCAAGCTCCTGATATCGGCAACATGGAATTGCTCGAAAAATATGCCAACCCAGACCTTAGAAATAAATATTTAAAACCACTTCAAAATGGTGACATTAGAAGTTGCTTTTCCATGACCGAACCAGAACACGCCGGTTCTAATCCTACAATGATGAGTACATCTGCCGTTTTGGAGGGTGATGAATATGTCATTAATGGTCACAAGTGGTTTACTTCTTCTGCTGATGGGGCATCCTTTGCTGTGGTCATGGCGGTCACCAACAGCGACAACACCAACCCATACGAAAGAGCAAGTATGATCATTGTACCTACCGATAACCCAGGTTTCGAATTGATTAGGAATATTTCAATAATGGGAGAAACTGGAGAAGGGTACATCAGTCATTCTGAAGTGAAGTACAATAACTGCCGGGTATCAAAAAGTAATCTCATTCATACAGAAGGAACAGGTTTTCTACTTGCACAGGAAAGATTGGGATCAGGCAGAATCCATCACTGTATGCGATGGATTGGTATAAGTGAACGAGCCCTTGATTTGATGTGCCAAAGAGCCGTATCCAGGAAAATTGGAGGCAACACCATGCTGGCACATCAACAAACTATACAAAACTGGATCGCTGAAAGCAAAGCTGAAATAAATGCAGCAAGACTAATGGTACTTCATACTGCACACAAGATTGAACATGAAGGAGTAAAAGCTGCAAGAGAGGAAATCTCAACCATAAAATTTTATGTAGCTGGAATATTGCAAAAAGTGCTGGATAGAGCCATACAAACCCATGGGGCTTTGGGTATTACTGACGATACCGTTCTTTCCTGGTGGTACAGACACGAGCGTGGTGCCAGAATCTACGATGGGCCGGACGAGGTGCATAAATCAGTGTTAGCAAGAGGAATATTAAAAAAATATGGATTAGACATCAAAAAATCCTGAAACAGGATGTTTAAACATTGAAGTCAGTTTCTTTATGTAAACCGTTATTCTTTTCGACACTGATGATATAAATTTAATAACAAAACCTAACCTACAATAAAAATGAGCCTAAGAGACAGTATGAAGTTGATGGACAAGGCTTCCTCCATGATACGGAAAGAAGAAGAAATTAATAAACAAGCCTTACAATCCTATTTGCAAGACAACAACATAACTTCAGGTGACATCTCAATAGAACAATTTCAAAGTGGCTTTTCAAACCTGACATACCTTATCCGGTGCAGAGAAGGTGAATACGTTCTCAGAAGGCCACCAAGAGGAGCAAATATCAAATCCGCTCATGACATGGGACGAGAGTTCAGGGTTTTATCCCTATTAAAACCAGTTTACAACAAAGTTCCCACTCCCACTATTTATTGTGAGGATCAATCCATTATTGGTGCTCCATTCTATCTGATGGAAAGAGTGAAGGGGATTATTCTGAGAAGCTCTCCTCCAAAAAACATGAGCCTCACCCCCAGCCTTATGCTATCAATATCAGAAAATGCAGTGGACAATCTGGCTGCTCTACATTCTCTTGACATTGAATCTACCGGGTTGATAGAACTGGGCAAACCAGAAGGATATGCCAAACGACAAGTTAATGGCTGGGTAGAAAGATATGAGAAATCTAAAACAGACTTATTGCCTTCCATGGATGAATTGAGTACCTGGATAAAAGATCATGTACCTGAAGACAATCCTCCTACGATGATCCACAATGACTACAAATATGACAACCTGATACTCTCATTGGAAAATCATTCAGAAATAAAAGCGGTATTAGATTGGGAAATGGCCACAGTTGGTGATCCTATGATGGATTTGGGAACGGCTCTGGCCTACTGGTCGGAAATTGCGGACAGTTCGGCACTCAAACCCTTTAGTCTCACCTGGATGCCCGGTAATTTAAAACGTCAGGAAGTAATCGACAGGTATCAACTGCGAACTGGCAAAGAAGTGAATAATATCGTTTTCTACTATGCCTATGCATCATTCAAACTTGGAGTGATCTGCCAGCAAATTTACGCCCGGTATAAAAGAGGTTCAACCACTGATGCCCGATTTGCTAGCCTGATCGGAGTAGTCAATGCCTGCGGGCACAATGGAATGAAGGCCGTTGACAAAAACAGAATTAGCGGGTGGTAAAGCATAATAAATTCAACAAATAGATTTCAGAAAATGAACGAACTCAAAATAGAAGACATAAAAAAAGTACTTATTTTAGGAAGTGGCACATTAGGATTGAGAGTTGGATTACAGGCTGCAATATCCGGTTTTGATGTTTGCATATACGACCTTACCGATGAGATTCTTACTTCTACCCGGGTCATTCAGGGAAAATTACTGAAATCATTAACCAGAAATGGCATCATTGAAGAATCACAAATTCAAGAGGTACTGAGTAGAATCTCATACACCACAGATCCTAAAATAGCTGCTCAAAATACCGACTTTATAAACGAATCCGTAACTGAGGACATCAATATCAAACAGCAGGTTTGGAAACAATTTGGAGAACTATGTTCCAGGCATACCATATTTACAACCAATACTTCTTTTCTTCTTCCATCAATGTTCGCTGATTTCTCAGGAAGACCTGAAAGGTTTTGTGCTTTCCACTTTCATGACGTGTTTGTTGCCAACGTAGTGGATATCATGCCCCATCAGGGGACAGCACAATGGGTAATTGATCTCTTGTTTGAAATGGGAAAAAAACTTAGACAAACTCCCGTATTGATCAAAAAAGAATCTCAGGGTTATATATTCAACTATATCCTCATGCACATTCTTACATCTTCAGGATCTCTTCTTGCCAATGAAATAGGCACTATCCATGACATAGACAGATCCTGGATGGGAAATTTCAAAACTCCAATAGGACCATTCGGCATGTTGGATCAAATTGGACTAGATACCGCATGGCATGTATCTAAAAATTCAAACACACCAAAAAGTCTGGAATTCGCTACACTTCTTAAAACCTATATTGATCAGGGAAAACTTGGAATTAAAACAGGCGAAGGGTTTTACACCTATCCAAATCCTGAATATCAGAAAGAGGATTTTGTAATTTAAATCCAGAATAATAAAGGCTTTTCTTTCCCTCCAATAATGATTTATTGTCAACAAGGGAACAATTCAAAAAAAGAAATAACTAGTTAGAAGGTATTCTTTTGAAAACAATACCCAATATTGATAACTTTGTTTGCATCATTAAAAGTTATATTTTGGATAAAGTTCTGGTAGCTATTGTACTCTTCTTAAGCACCACTGGTCTATTGGCACAATCGAACACTCCAAAGTATAGCAATGAATTTCTGGCTATAGGAGTAAATGCAAGAGCCATGTCATTATCCAATTCATTTACAGCGGTAGCTGACGATGTGACTTCCGGATACTGGAATCCTTCCGGTTTGGTGAACCTGAAATACGACTATGAAGGCAGTCTCATGCATGCCCAGTACTTTGCCGGGATTGCCAACTACGACTACCTTGGTTTTGCCACCAAAATAGATTCTGTAAGTACTCTGGGGATTTCCGTTATCCGGTTTGCAGTAGATGACATCCCTGATACCAGGTTTTTATACGATGCAAATGGTGCACTCAACTATGACAATATCAACTTTTTCTCCGCAGCAGATTATGCCTTTTTATTCAGTTATGCCAGAAAACTAAACGTTTTGAAAGGTATAGACATAGGTGGCAATGTCAAAATAATTCACAGAAATGCAGGAAATTTCGCCAATGCCTGGGGCTATGGCCTGGATGCTGGTATTCAAAAAAGATTCGATTCCTGGGGGCTAGGATTGATGGTGAAAGATCTAACAGGAACATTTAATGCATGGTCACACAATTCAGAACTACTGGTGGATGTATATGCACAGACAGGAAATGTGATCCCTGATAATTCTATAGAAATCACCTTACCCAGAGCCATCTTAGGTTGGTATAAAAAATGGTATTACAAACAATCATTTTCCATAATGACAACCTTAGATGTGGACTTTACTTTTGACGGGCAAAGAAACACGTTGATTAGTTCAAACCCAGTATCTATCGATCCTCACGGAGGAGTTGAAATTGGATATGAAAGTAAGTTTTTCCTTCGTCTGGGAGCCGGACAATTTCAGGATGTCAAAAATTTTGACGGCTCAACATACAAGACTTTTCAACCAAATTTTGGTTTGGGAGTAGCTCTCAAAAACGTTGAAATAGATTATGCCCTTACAGACATAGGCGATCAGGCGGAATCACCATATTCTCATGTTATATCTTTAAAAGCAGGATTCAATGATAAAAAATAAGTCCATCCTGCTATTGATCACAATCTGTATCTTATTTTGTGGAAGACCCTATGCACGACAAAATTTCGGCAATGAATGGATCAACTATAACCAACAATATTATAAAGTAAGTATTGCAGAAGACGGGATTTACCGTATAACTTTTGATCAACTCAATAATATTGGATTTCCCGTCAATACAATTGACCCAAGAAGAATTCAGATTTTTTATAAAGGAATTGAACAAGCCATTTACATAGAAGGGCAGCAAGATTTGAAATTTGATACTTCCGACTTCATTGAATTTTATTGCAAAAAAAATGACGGTACTTCTGACACGGAATTGTATGTAAGTCCAGAAGCCCAACCTCACTCCTACTACAATTTATTTTCCGACTCATCCGCCTATTTTTTGACTTATAAATTATCAGCAGAAAATGGAAAAAGAATGACTTCCTTTTTCGAGAACAACGTGGGTAGCCTGCCTGCAGAAGTGAGCTTTGATCAGGAAATACTTGATCTATTCGTGTCAAGTTATCATGAAGGTGAAAGTTATGGATCTACCAATGAAATTGTACTGAGCCAATACGACAAGTATGAAGGATGGACAGGCACTTATGCTTCACGTGGGCAATCTTTAAATCATACCATTCAAAATATAACAAATACTTCCCAAACAGGAAACAAACCTCAGCTTCAGGTGTTGCTTGCAGGTGGAAACAACAATGCGCACAACGCTGAAATATTTGTAGGTACATCCACAACTTCCCTTCGAAGTTTGGGCAGTGTAAGCTTTGATAAAGATGAAAACTATTTATTTACCAGTGATGTTGAATGGAGTGATGTATCAGGATCAGGAGAATTGGCTGTTAGAGCAACAATAAATGGGGTGAATGGAGCCGCAGACCGAATGGCATTTTCATTTATCCGACTCATATATCCTCACAATTTTGATCTTGCCAATCAAGACAATCGAAAACTCATTCTCAAAGAAAATGCAGGAGGAAAATCTTTTCTTAGAGTCTCTAATCCTCCAGCCAATAGTTCCTTGTGGGACATAACTAACTCCAATAGCCCTATCCGAATTGGTATAAATACTACTTTCAACGAGCTAACAGCAGTAATACCAAATACAGCACAAAGCAAAAGCCTTTATTTACAAGCTCAAAAATTAAGCCCTCCGAAAATTGAGCAGGTAACTTTTCAACAGATTAGTCCGACAAACTATGATTACCTGATAATTTCCAACGAGCTACTGAGAAAAAACACAACAACCGGAAACCCCGATCCGGTAAAAGCCTACAAAGACTATCGGGAAAGTACGGATGGTGGAGAATACGATGTATTATTGATCAATATAGATCAGATATACAATCAGTTTAATTATGGATTACCTTCTCCTCTTGCCATCAGGAAGTTTTGTGACTTCATGCTCAATGGTGGACAACCAAAACATTTATTCCTAATAGGTCGAGCAACAAACAACAGCTTTGATTTTTACAGAAAAGACCCTGAAACTTCAGACGCCACTAATTTCGTCCCTACATTCGGTCATCCCGGCTCTGACATAGCCTTTACTGCCGGACTAGATGGAACAACACTGGATGAAGCCATTGCCACAGGCAGGATCAACGCAAAATCTCCTGACGAGGTAGAAGCCTATTTAAACAAAGTAATAGAAAGCGAAAATTTGGTGTACAATGAATTGTGGCACAAAAACATCATCCATTTAACGGGAGGGCAAAATGAATCTGAATTGGCACGTTTTCGTTCTTATGGCAATGAATTTAAAAATACAGCAGAAGGCCCACTACTGGGTGGGCTGGTTTCTCAAACGAGTAAAAAAACCAATGATGCTGTTGAATTTTTGAATATTACCAAAGAAATTAATGAAGGAGTTGGACTGATAACATTCTTTGGACATTCTGGAGCAAGTGTTACGGACATTGAAATTGGTATAGTTTCCGATCCCAAATTTGGGTACAGTAACAAGGGTAAATACCCCATTTTTATTATAAACGGCTGTAATGCAGGAGATTTTTTTGGCACCAATGAATCATTTGGTGTGGACTGGATTCTTACACCAGACTTAGGAGCTTTGGGGTTTATGGCACACAGCAGTCTGGCCTTTTCTAATAACCTCAGAAACTACACAAATCTATTTTACACTGTTGCTTTTGCCGAAGAAGAGTTTTTCGGCAAAACACAAGGAGAAATAAAAAAAGAAGTATCAAAACGATATGCCGCAAATTTCGGAACAAGCGCATTTAGTGCCTCCCAAATCCAACAATTTATATTGCAAGGAGATCCCGCAGTTAAAGTCTTTGCTGCGGACAAACCGGATTTTGACATAGTCAACGATAATATCAAAACAGCAACTTACGACGGTTCTCCTCTTCTCTCAGAGGTAGATTCATTTTATGTTGATATTGATATAAAAAATTATGGAAAATATGACTCAAATCCACTTTTGGTCTCCATAAAAAGAACTCTGCCTAACGGATCTCAAACCGTATATGGCCCGGAATTATACGATCCCATATTGCGTCAGGATACTATTCGATTCAAAATTGACAATCAAATCGAAGGAGTGGAAGGCAACAATACCTTTCAAATAATACTTGATGAAAGTGACCTTATCGATGAAATGGACGAAACCAACAATACCGCCAGTTTTGGTCTCTTTATGGCATCCGGTAGCACTTTCAATATCCTGCCTCAAAATTATTCCATCATCAATAGTACTATTGTAGATTTCATCTTCCAGTCCACTGATCTCTTATCAGGAAATCGTGATTTTTTGCTGGAAATTGATACCATAGCTAAATTCAACAGCTCATTCCTAATCCAACAGCCGGTAACAGAAAATGTTGTAGCCAAAGTGCCCATCGACTTAGAAAGTAATGGAGCTATCCCAAATGAAACTGTAGTTTATTGGAGAACAAAATTTGCCAATCCACTGCCTTCAGAGGCGGATGAATGGGTATTAAGTTCTTTTGTACTAAAAAGCAGCGGTGAAGGCTGGAATCAATCCGATACTGATCAATTAAATCAATCTGCCAAAACGGGACTTACATTTGATGTAAACACCGGAATTTGGGATTTTCTTGAAAACAATACCAGTCTGGAGATCAACATCTTTGGGCCAAACCACCCTACATCCAACAATGAAGATACGCAACTCCTGCTTGATGGGATCAATTTCTTCGAAACCAATTCTCCCTCAGATCCGGGATGTAGAACAAATACATTAAATATCATTGCATTTGACTTTCAGTCAACTAACCCCTATAAGCCAGTCAATTACAGTACTGCTGATGTACTCAATAATCAGGTATGTGGTAAAGTACCTCAGAACATATACAACTTCACCGAAAGTGAATTTGGCGGTAGTGTCAACCCAGAACTGGTAATCGAAAATATCAAAAACAAAGACAATGTACTTGTGTTTTCGTTAGGAAATCTAAACTACTCCACATGGTCTGGTAGTTTAAAAACCAAACTGACTGAACTAGGTATTAGCCAGGCCACTCTGGACAACCTTGAGAACGGTGAGCCAATGATTTTCTTTGGTGTAAAAGGTGAACCACAAGGCACGGCTACAGAAGTAATTACACCAAATGCACCTAAAGATCAGCAAGAAATACAGTTGGCAACTACTATTTCAGGAAGCTTTTTCACCGGGAAGCTTACTTCTGAAAAAATTGGGCCAGCCTTATCATACAGCCAGTTTATCCATGATCTTGATTTAACCAATACAGGTTCAGGGGACAATTATAATTTTAGTATTATAGGCATTGACAAGCAAAATAACGAAACACCATTGATTGAAAACATTCAAAGCCTCACAACAGATTTATCATCTATTGATGTCAATATCTATCCTAACATAAGAATACAACTGAATATAGAAGACCGAACAGACCTCTCTCCTCTCCAATTGAAAAAATGGCTGGTAGAATACGAACAGTCACCGGAAGGAATCTTACTCAAAAGGAGTACCGAAGGAATAGGCTCTCCTATCATAAAACAAGAGGGTGAACCTATGACAACTAATTTCACCTTTTGGAATCTCTCAAAAAAGAATTTTTCTGATTCTATAAAAGTCCACTACACTGTTTTCAATCGAGAAACATCAACTACTTTTCCCGATTCTTTGTTGTTAAAACCATTGGCTCCCAACGATTCGGTGAATTTTTCCATTGAGATACAAACACTCGGAAAAACAGGTACCAATGACCTCAACCTCAATGCAAATAAATCAAATCAGTCCGAAGTTCACCTGAACAACAACGACATGCGTCTTTCCAGTTTTGTTGAAATAGAAGCAGATCAAGCCAACCCTATACTTGAGGTATCCTTCGATGGGATATTTATACTGGATGGAGACATTGTATCTCCCAACCCGAATATATTGATTTCTATGAAGGATGAAAACCAGTATCTATTCAAACAAGATACTACCGGAATTAACTTTTTTCTAAAAAAACCATGTGATGGTTGTGGGTTTGAAAGAGTTGCATTCAGTAGTGCTCAGGTAACCTGGCAAAGCGCAACCGAAAACACCGATTTCAAAATAGATTATACACCAAAAAACCTGGCAAATGGAATGTACACTTTACAAGTACAAGTCAGTGATGAATCCGGAAATGAATCTGGAACAGAACCTTACGAAATCAATTTTGAAGTCATCAATGAGTCAACCATTACAAACTTCTACCCCTACCCTAATCCATTTTCGTCAAGCACCCGATTCGTTTTCACACTAACCGGAAATGATATCCCAGACGACATCAAAATACAAATAATGACGGTAACAGGTCGAGTTGTCAGAGAAATACTGAGAGAAGAATTGGGATCAATTAGAATTGGCAATAACATTACTGACTATGCCTGGGATGGTCGAGACGAATATGGCGATCAACTAGCCAATGGCGTATATCTCTACAAAGTTTATATCAAACAAAATGGTCAGGATATCACCCATCGTCAAACTTCAGCCGACAAAGCGTTTAAAAATGGTTTTGGTAAAATGTATTTACTAAGGTGATCAGACTATTGAAAGACAGGATTCATTCGGTAAATAAGGTTATTTTTGGAACAACTAAATAAACCCAAATATACAGTAATGTTTTTTTTGTTTCTGATAAATACACTAAGCTGGATCTTATATTAAACGCAACATCCATATCCAACATTGGAATAAATAGAGAACCAATTCGTATTTATTAATGATAATTGAAAAATTATTACTAAGTTGAATTTAGCTTAGGTTGTAAGAAAACCACAGTTCAAAAAGTATATTGCACCATTAAAAAATCAATATTATCTACTCATTAGGTATTGTTATTGTCAAATATGATTATTCATAATTTCCAAAAAATAAATTCATCCATAATTATTGCTGTTTTCACATTGTTGGTTAGTGTCAGCGTAATGATAGGATGGCTTTTACAAATCAGAGAGGTACTAAGTATTACATCTGGAGGTGCTACAATGAAGTTCAATACTGCTTTGTTGTTTTTTTTGGCAGGCATGGGGGTACTCTCCACTTTAAACGAATCCAAATTTTGTAAGGTACTAAATGCTGTTTCTGTACTGGCAATTCTTTTTATTAGTGCCTTAACACTCCTTCAATATTTTTCAAACTTCAATTATAACATAGACACCCTTTTTGTTGATGATCCCTATTCAACCGTTTTCCCTGGTCGAATGTCACCTGCCAGTGCCTTTTGCTTTCTGCTTATAGGGATAGTGCTCTGGGGAATACAATCGAAATATGAGGTAGTAAAAAGGGCTACTCAATTCGTTTTTCTTACTATCATATTGATTTCCTTAGTTGCTATTCTGGCATATATCTTACAAATACCTGGAAAAGATAAGTCAAGTTTTATCAATTCAATGGCCTTCCATACTTCATTCTTATTCTTTTGGCTTGCAGTTGTGTTGTCATTAAAAAACGCCTCTAAAAGTTTCAAAAATCTGATATTAGGTAACCAAGCCGGGAGCAGGCTAATTCGAGTATTGATCCCTTTCAACTTTGTAATACTGATGATCTTTGGGGTAGTATTTTTACACTTGATCAACAATCAGCATGTTGAAATCAATTTTGGATTTACTATCTATACCGTTTCAATCATATTTATATCCATCAGCTACATTATTGTCATCGCTTTTTACTTAAACAAATCGGATCAGGAAAAAGAAAAAGCAGATCAGGAAAAAGAAAGGTTTCAAAAATCACTACAAAATACAAATCAGGAATTGGCCTCTTTCAAACAAGCACTAGATTCCAGTTCACTTGTAGCTACTACAGATGCAAATGGTGTCATTACCTATGTGAACGATAAATTTTGTGAAATATCAAAATACAACCGGGAAGAATTGCTTGGGCAAACTCATAAGATCATTAATTCAGGATTTCACTCTAAGGAGTTTTTCAAAGAACTCTGGCAAACAATTAAAGCTGGAGATGTATGGATTGGAGGAATTAAGAACAGAGCAAAAGATAGTAGCTTCTATTGGGTACATACTGCGATTGTCCCCTTCAAAAATGAAAAAGGAGAGATATACCAGTACCTCGCAATTAGACAAGACATAACCAAACTGGCATTGTTATCCACCCAATATGAGAACCTGAAACTGAAAAATAAGGAAATAGAACAGTTTGCCTACATCGCTTCTCATGACTTACAAGAGCCACTGCGTACCGTATCCGGAATGGCAGATGTTTTACAAAAAAGATATTATGATCAATTGGATGAAAATGGCAAACAATGTCTGGAATTTATTCAACAATCTTCTTTCAGAATGAATGGGTTAATCCGTGGACTTCTAGATTATTCCCGTATTGGAAGACAACAACAACTGCAATTAATTAACTGCAATCAAATTATTGAAACATTAAAGGAAGACCTCTCCACTGTTATAGCGGACACCAACACAACTATTAGTGCAAAAAATCTACCTGAGTTAAAGGTGTACTCTGTTGAGTTTCGTCTTCTATTTCAGAATTTGATAAGCAATGCCATTAAGTTTAGAAAAAAAGACACCTCTCCCAAAATCGACATATCAGTAACACAAAATGGGGATTATTGGCAGTTTTCAATTGCTGACAATGGAATAGGCATTGCCCCTGAACATAGCCAGAGGGTCTTTGCCATTTTCCAGCAACTACACAACAGAAGCGAATATGAAGGCACAGGAATTGGCCTGGCTCATTGTGAAAAAATTGTGCATTTGCATGGTGGTACTATCTGGTTAGATTCTAAGGAAAATATTGGAAGTACTTTTCATTTCACTATCGCTATGAACCTCAATTGAATCACTAAGAAGGATTAATACTAATACGTTTCTCTTTATTTTCCTTTTGGCAAACCATCCTTTTCTACAGCTGTTTTATAATCCGGCTGTACCTCATCATCGTCGGCATAACACACAGGAGAACTGTTCTTTGTTTCTTCCTCTTCTGAAATATTCTTGCCTTTTACTTTTTCAGATTCCTTCTTCTTTATGGTTAAATTTTCCATTCTTAAAATTAATTATTAGGACTACTAATACAAAAACCTAACATTTTTCGTAAAACCCATCCATATTGCAGGACAAACGCATTTAAAAATTCTTACTGCCCCCAGACTCCTGACTCACCAGGCGGGTGTTCTGGGGTCTGTTAGGATTAACTGTAATTTCATGGGATACCGTAACTGGTACGGTAAGGAGGTTTTGTTTTTAAATGCGTTTACCATGATTCATCCTAAAAACATTATGCTAAAGTCAGCGAATTTAGCTATCATTAATGTCTGGTCATTTAATAAAAAAAGATTCTCAATTTCAGTAACTATCACATCATTTCCATGAAAAGAAGAAAATTTATTACAACCAGTGCTTTAGCTACAGCAGCTTTACCTTCTGTTTTTTCTATCCCCGCCAGAGCATTTGGGATAGCTCCCAGTGAAAAGATAAATATAGGAGTGATAGGCTGCAACAGTATGGGTTGGTACAATACCACCTCCACCCTTCAACTTCCTGAGGTAAACTTACTGGGCATTTGTGATGTAGATCAAAATGTAATTGAGAGAAGAGTTGGTGACTACAAGCAAATCAGAGACAACAAGCCAAAGCAATATTCAGACTACAGAAAATTGCTTGATGATAAAAACATCGATGCTGTGATCATAGGCACTCCAGATCATTGGCATTGCAAAATGATGGTAGATGCCGTCCGAGCCGGAAAACATGTATATGTAGAAAAACCAGTCTCCAACACCATAGAAGAATGCAACATCATGGTAAAAGCTGCCCATGAAACAGGAATGGTCGTACAAACAGGACAATGGCAAAGAAGTGGATCTCATTATAAAAAAGTAAAGGAAATAGTAGAGTCTGGAATATTAGGAGACATCCGATTGGTAAAAAATTGGGCTTATCAGGCTCAGATGAAATCCATCCCGGTACTGCCAGATACACCTGTACCTGATGGAGTTGACTATGACTTTTGGCTCGGACCTGCACCTAAACGCCCCTTCAATAAAAACCGATTTCATCAAGACTTCCGTTGGTTTTGGGATTATGCAGGAGGGTTGATGACCGACTGGGGTGTACATCAGGTGGATATTGCTCTTTGGGTAATGGGTGTTGATGCTCCGAAATCAGTAATGGCTTCTGGCGGTAAGATTGCCTACCCCAATGATGCCGCAGAAACACCTGACACATTGCAGTCCGTATTTGAATACGATGGGTTCAACATGTTGTGGGAGCACGCCATTGGTATTGACAATGGTCCATACAATAGACGAGAAGGCATTGCATTTATTGGCAACTATGCCACCTTGATAGTGAACAGGGACGGCTATGAAGTAATAGTCGAGAAACGTGTAGATGGGTCAAAAGAAAAACTTAAAAGCATTGGCTTTGTTCCCAAACCAAAGGACGAAGACTATTTAGGATTTCATACCAAAAACTTCATTGATGCGATCAAAGCCAATGACAGTTCTTTATTGAATACTCCGATTGAATCGGGAAGCATAGCCGCCATCAATGCACTCATGGGCAATGTTGCTTACCGTACAGGGCGTAAAATAAATTGGGACAATCAATCACAAAGCTTTGTTGGAGACAAAGAAGCATCTGATATGATCAAAGCCAACTACCATAGTGGATGGAAGATTAGCAGATAAAAAAACTGTTTGCGGTAAATTACATCTTTTTGATCTTATAGATCTTACCGTCAGCTTTGGTATAGATATACACCTCACCGTTACACCCCTTTCCAAATCTCAGGTCAACACGCCGACTTCCAGACAATGTATGCCAATCGGTCACTTGATTTTTGAATGACACATCCAATTTCTGTATCTCGGGATTTGTAACACTCAAATCACTAACAAAAAACTTGCCTGTTGGTATGTCGCCAAATATGTACTTTCCATTCAAAGGACTCTCGTTGGTGGTGAAACCTCCACTGATGGCAGCACCTTCATCATGGTCGTATTGAATCAGTGGATAAGTCACAGAATAATCCGCATCATCATCTGGTAATGGATATACCTTATTGATATCTCCATAAGGATTTAATAAAAAAGTACCTTCTCTGACAGGCCAACCATAGAATTTACCAGGCTCAATAACATTCAGTTCCTCAATATTGTGCATACCTATGTCTGTAGCCAAAAGCCTACCCGATGCATCCCATGTAATCCTGTTTGGATTTCTAAAACCATAAGCCCATATCTCTTTGACTTTATCCGATGAACTGGCAAAAGGATTATCTTCAGGAATACCATAATTACCATTATCACTATTGCTACCTCCGGGATCAATTCGCAATATGTTACTCCATATTTGTGTACCACTATGGTAAGATAAATGTTGAAAACCTTTTTCTGCACTGCCCCCGTCTCCGACACCCAGGTAAAGCATTCCATAGTCAGGATTGCCTTTTGATGAATGGGGGTTAAAGGTAATTTCCTGCATTCCATGAATACCTGTCACAAAATCAATTCTCATGAGTTCTCTGTTGGTAGCTTCAAACGTCTCTGAAGTTGGCTGTTTCAGTTTCCATTCGGTAACTACCCACTGAAGCGTTACCGGAATAGAATCTGCATAATTAAAGTCAGCTGGTTGAGTTCCGGCAGGTTCTGTGTGTGTGATATAAAGCAACCCATTGGACATAAATTCCGGGTGAAAAGCAAAACTTCCCAATCCAGTACCCAGCCCAGGTTTATGAATAAAGTCTTTTTTAAAGTCTTTAATTGACATAAATAAATTTGGCTTACCATCTTTCAATTCGTAAAGGAATCCCCTTAAGTCATGAACAAAAAGACGACCTGACCCCTTTTCACAATCTATTTTATTAATCCTAGCAGCAGGGGGCTCATTTTGAGAAGCGGGAATCTGAGTAACAAATTCCAGTTCAATCACAATACCGGATGATTGTATGGTATCTGGTATAGGATTTTCGAGAAATGGGATGGAATCAACAGCTACTTCCTGTGATTTTTCAAATGTATGTATATAAGAAAGCAGGTCGTTCAATTCTTCTTCTTTCAGGTTAGGAAAGCCCTGCATATATACTCTAAACTGCTCAAATAACGCCTTTGCCCGTGGGTCTTTTTCATCAATCTTCTTTGCGGGATTTTTTATAAACTCTTTGATCCACTCTGCTTCTATCTCTCTGGTAACACCACTAAGGTTAGGGCCTATTCCTTTCTGCTTAAAATCATGACAGGAACTGCAAAGTGTATTAAACAATTCCTTTCCTTGCTTAATTTGTCCTGGATTTGTACTGATATCCGAACCAAGTTCATTGTTTTTCTTTGGTTCGCAGGCAAAAATAAATGCAACCAATATTGTCAAGAGTATAGTTAAATTCTTCATGCACGCAAAATAGTTTTTTTTAATCAAACGAACCAAAATTGAATCATTATCATCATGGTAGAAATCAGGTTTCTACTAGCACTCTTATTTTATATTCAAATGATTAGTGACTTGATGAAAGCACCTATAATTCAAACCTGTCAGGTTTGTCTAAGAAATCCAGCGGCTGATTGGTGGTAGTTTTCTTGTTGTAAGTCCACTTCCCTAGCGCAAGCATCTCGCTTGTGCACTAATTTGGCTTAGGGCGGCAGAACAGCTCAAATCGATAAGATGCAATAACGGTAAACTGCTCCATTACCTGACATATACGATCTCGACGAAGGAGAAATCTTTTGAAATGCAATTCTGAACAATATTCCTCCAAAATCGGAATAACATTATTTATATATTTCGGAGACAATCTTACCATCCATTTCCAAATTATCAACATGAATCTTATCCAATGGAGCTAATTCTAGTGGTACTATTTCACTAAACCTAAGGACAAAATAACCATCATAGCTCGTCATAATAAAATGATATAATGATTCAAATTTTGTGTAGGTCTTGTTCTTCCACCTACTATCAACTATCCAATATTCACCAATAGATTGAAACTCGGTAAATATGTTTGGAATGTGAGAATCATTTTTCAAAGCCAGCCCGTCATTGACCAGTAGCTGCTCAAATTCCTGTAACACTTGCTCCGGAGAATCCACTTTTAAACGTACGAATGCTTTTACACTTTTTAAGTAGCCGAGATCAACCATTGTAAAAATGATTTTAACAGAATCAGTATTATTAAAGATTAGTGAATCAACCGAACCTTGAGGTTCTAGTTCAATAGATTTAAATACCTGTTTTTTAAACCCATTTTGGGTTAATTGAGATACAACCTCATCCATTTTTTTTTGAGTGAAATTTTTATAGGCTGTGTACAATAGGTTTGAAGTTGGATTGGCTGCCTGAACAAATGTAGAACTACTGAGTAAGCCATCAGAATTGATTTCGGTTGTGTTATTAGCTACATGGTAGGTTGCTCCTGGCAAAAAATCCGCTGCTGCTTTCAAGGAATCCGATTGAGAATATACCAAAAAAGGTAAAAATATTATTATATACGGAATAATTTTAATTATAAAATAACGCATGTTTTTATGGCTTTTAGTATTCTGTAAAGCTATAATTGAATAATCCTATAACCCTTAGTAAAATACCTAATTAGTAACAATTAGGTATTTTACCTATCTACCCAAAAGAAACATCTACAAGGATAAAGAAAGCCACATATATCTATATCTTTTTAGTGGATTTAACTTTTGGGCAGGTGCAATCATCTGACTTGTTAAGGTTAATTAACCTTCTCTCTATATTTCTTGAGAAACTTCTCCACTTTTGGTCGGATCACAAAACTGCAATACGGTTGATTGCCATTCAAATTGAAATAGTTTTGGTGATAATCTTCTGCCGGATAAAAAGCCTCCATAGGAGACACTTCTGTCACAATGGGATTGCTCCAGGCACCCGATTGATCGAGTTGTTCTTTGTATTTTTCTGCCAATTCCTTTTGCTCGTCATTATGATAAAATATAGCAGATCGGTATTGTGTACCTACGTCATTTCCCTGTCTGTTTAATGTAGTAGGATCATGTGTATTCCAAAACACTTCGAGTAATTCTTCAAAGGATATTACCTCAGGATCAAAAGTAATTTGTATCACCTCGGCATGACCGGTAAGTCCAGAGCATACTTCCTTATAAGTAGGTTTTTCAACCTTCCCTCCAGTATAACCAGACTCCACTCTTTCTACTCCTCTGAGGTTCTGAAAAATTGCTTCTGTGCACCAAAAACATCCATTTCCAAATGTTGCCTTTTCCATAGTATTATATTTTTTCATTCAAAGCAGTATTCATTCTAACAAACCAGAAATTTAACATTATTCGTTAGCTAAGAGTTCCATAAGGTAAATACTTCCGGTTTCAATTACTCAGGTTTTGAGTCTCCATGAGTCTCCAAATAATAAAACCACCACCTAAATTTTTCATCTAAACCGACTCAACCTATTTATAGTCAATTTTAAAAAATCTTTGTCAAAACCAAATTTACAACTACTTTTGCGCACCAATCACAAGCGCATGTGGTGAAATTGGTAGACACGCCACCTTGAGGGGGTGGTGGGCTTACGCCCGTGGAGGTTCGAATCCTCTCATGCGCACTTTTATTAACATTTCCAATATTCCCTAGAGTCAAAAACACTATACTTCCTTATAATAGGGCTTTTTTTGAAAAATAATACCTACGCTGTGTTTCACAATTGTTTCACAGTTTACAAATGAGATACTGGTGCATTATTCTATTGAAAAATTTGTATAGAGATAAAATTCTCTATATATTCACATTTAAATAATTAATTCACAATATATAAGCATTTTTTCTCCATTATTATGAATCACGACGGACAAGCAATAGAAGAGTTACTTAGTGAATTGGGAATAAAAAAGGGTGTTCTTGCAAAAAAATTATCTAAAAATCAAAATACGATAACAAGGATGCTTAAAAAAGAAAAGTTGAGTAATCAAATTCTACTAGAAATAGGACAAGCTCTAAGATTTGATCTCACACCTAAATTTCATCGATTAAAGAAAGACCCTGAATCTTCTAAACTCAATTATTTTAATGAAGACCCTGACCAGTTACTTTCAAGGGTAAACGAAATTGAGGAAATGTACAATAAAACCACCAAAGAAAAAGCAGATGTAGATCAGGCAGTTCAATTCCTTCAGGAACAGATAAATAACCTGAAAGAGATTATTGAAGCTAAGAATCAAATTATTCAATTACAGGATCAAACTATAACTGACCTTCGGAACAAAAAATAACATTAACAACCAAAATCAAAAAAAAATTAAATGAAACTAAATATTGACTTACTTAAGAAAATCTGCGAAGTACCGGGTGCACCCGGCTTTGAGACCCCAATAAGAAATCAAATAATAAAAGAGATCAAAAGTCATGTCGATTCTTATGACATAGACAATATGGGCAACCTCATTGCTATCAAAAAAGGAAATAAAAACCCTGACGGTAAAAAAGTGATGGTTGCTGCCCACATGGATGAAATAGGCTTTATCGTTACTCATATTGACAGCAATGGTTTTGTCCGGTTTCATACTCTTGGTGGTTTTGACCCCAAAACCCTTACCGCACAAAGGGTAATCATCCATGGAAAAGAGGACGTAATTGGTGTAATGGGAAGTAAACCCATACATGTAATGACTCCCGATGAGAAAAATAAAGTAGCAAAAACCAGTGATTACTTTATTGATTTGGGAATGGCTAAGGATGAGGTAGAAAAACTGATTTCTATTGGAGATTCGATCACAAGAGAACGTGGACTAATCGAAATGGGCAATTGTGTGAATTGTAAGTCTATCGACAACAGAGTTTCCGTTTTTATATTGATAGAAACCATAAAAAAACTCCAAAACATACCATTTGATCTATATGCTGTCTTTTCAACCCAGGAAGAAGTAGGGCTCAGAGGAGCATCAGTTGCTGCTCATAGAATAGACCCGGATTTTGGAATAGCATTAGATACCACTATCGCTTACGATTTACCCGGAGCACAGCCACATGAAGAAATCACCAAGCTGGGAGATGGTACAGCCATAAAAATAATGGATGCAATGACCATCTGCGATACCCGAATGGTGAACTACCTGAAAGAACGAGCTAACGAGGAAAAGATAAAGTGGCAAACTGAAATCTTAACTGTAGGGGGTACAGATACAGCTGGAATACAAAGAAGAGGAGAAAAGGGAGCCATATCAGGAGCCATCTCCATCCCTACCCGCCACCTTCATCAGGTAATAGAGATGGCACACAAAGAAGACATTAGCAGTTCAATTGACCTGCTGAAATCTGCTCTTGAAAATCTGGACTCATACGATTGGAACTGGTAAACTAAAACGTTAAAAGCACCGATAAAAAAATCCGATTGGTTAAACCGATCGGATTTTTTTCATTAATGGGTATTTATTTCTTCTTCAAAGCTGTAATAGCCATATTTCCTTCGGAATAAGTAAGCGTGCCTTTCATTTCCTTTTCGCTCACCTTGATCTTAAAAGTAATGTATTCATTCTCAACATAGGTAGAAAATGTAAGGTCAGAACCTGAGAATTTTACATTCTGTGCTTTTTTTTCAGTGCCATTGATATTAAATTTAACATTATACTTGGAATCTGCCTTTTCAACAATAAGCTCTCCTTTTTGATATTCATAAGGTGCTTCAAGTACTTTGTAATCCCAGGTGCCTACAGGAGATACTCCAGCCATCAGCACAGAGCTTACCATTACAAACGCTACAAGAGCAAATACGCTTTTAATTGACCATTTTTTCATTGATTTAATATTTATAGTTTAAAAAATAATTACAGATCAAAAGTAGAAACATAAACTATCTTAAGAACCGAATGGACAAGGTTTTGGGATAAAATACCCCTATTTGGTATGAACGGATCAGTCTATTTCAAGACTGATCGCTATTCGTCTGATGTGTAAGTATTGATAAGACGTTGGTTTTGTAGTTTCTGGAAACATTAACCCGCACTTCCGGCATATTTTTCATCTCTAGTACCAGTTGCCTGTTTACTGTTTTAAATGTTGCAATATTTTTCACGTTGATCATGGTTGATCGGCTGCATCTAATTACTGTAGTATTTCGTAGCTCACTCTCCAGTTTTTTCAAGCTTGTCCTAATCAATTCTTTGGATTGCCGTGCCTCCTTTTGATAATAAACAGTAACATAGTTGTCTGTCGCTACGATGGTGGTTAACTGATCCTGGTCCACCGCTAATTGTAACTTATCATTTTCATCTTTAATTTGAATCAAATGGTTGCCATAATCCGGTATTGCAGAAACTACCTGACGATAATTGAAATAAAAAAGTGTAGCCGAATATGGTATTATCAATATCAAAGCCGAATACCGAAAGATATCTATAAAATCATAAATACCCTGAGTGGGCAAAGAGGTGATAAATTCATAGGAAAAAAACATTATACTACTAAACAACATCAACTCGCAAATCACAAAAAATATAAATGACAAATGAGTGAGACTATTAAGTCCTAACAAAGGCCTGACACCAAATTCCATTATTGACAAAGTGAACACAGCAATCAAAGAGAACTGAAAAAAGATGATGGAGTTTTCCCAATCACCACCAGCAAACCATTTGGTGATGTTAAAAGGATTATATAAATACATGAACAAAAAACCGAATAAACCTATTGCGGTTATCAAAAATAATTTATCTCTCTTTCTGTCCAGAAGGGTAAAAGGTTGGTTGAGCCAGCCTCTAACCGGGAAGTTTATATCAGTAATTATTTTCAATGATTTGTATTCATTTCTTTGCCAACCCGAAAATAATTCACAAAAATGAATAGCCCATCAGAAATTTATTCTTTCTCATCAACTGGTTCTATTCTTTAAAAAAACATTTATGCAGGATACAAAGTAATTAAGAGAAGGACAAATGAATAATTCCACCAAAATGTTCAATATATCCAAAAATATTCTCTAATTATGGTATCTTTTTGGAAGTAAAACAAAACCCTTAAGGTGCTTTTAACTATTCTCAATGACCAGCTGCAAGTCGTATATATTGTTACTTTTTCTGTATTTGAATTTCAATGGCCTCATTAAATGCCTCTCTCAAAATACTGAGAATTTTGAAATTACCACATTCAACCTCCCCAGAGAAACTCAAACCTTAGACATCTTAGAAGATCAATTCGGATTTGTATGGATCGCTTCTAAAAGTGGACTTTGGCGCTACGATGGTGGTAATTTTAAAAACTACAAGAGAGATCCTAAGGACATTACCAGCATCACCGATAACTACATAATGTGCCTTTACGAAGATAAGTCAGGTACATTATGGGTAGGTACTTATGGTGGTGGCCTGCTAAAGTACGACAGAAACTGTGATTGCTTTCAGAGGTATATCCATGATAATAAAGATTCCAGCAGTATCAGTTTCAATGAAATCAAAGTGATATTTGAAACCACTGACAACAAATTTTATATAGGTACAGATGGCGGGGGGCTCAACCTTATGGATAGAACTACCGACAGCTTCAGTTCCTACAAATATTCTGAAACTGACAGCACCACCATCAGCCACAACAACGTATTGGCAATAGAAGAAGCCCCGAATGGAAATTTATATGTCGGAACCTGGAATGGATTTAATATTTTTTATCCTGAAAATAGCACATTCAAAAGAATCTATCAAAAATTTCAACCGGAAAACCAGTATTACTTTTCGCTTGAATATTTCAACAACAGGCTCCTCACTTCCGGGGTTCCGGCATCTTTTTTAGGGAAAAAAGAGCAACTAGAGCAACTAAACCTCTTTACGAATTGGGTCAACAGGATAAAAAAAGACAACAAAGGGAGATGCTGGTTCACAGGAAATAGTGGTATTTTCATCTTAAATTCCAACTTTGAAATACAGCACCATATTCCTATCAGCTCTTTTTATGAAACCCATCCAAAAACCCTTGATGAAATTTACCCAAGTAAACAGGAAAACTCGACCTGGATACTAGGCATGGATGGTGCCTTTTTTCTTATTGAAGAAAAATCAAAAATATTCAAACCGTTTTTAACCAAAGACAATATAAGTGAAATAGCCAACACGGACTCAAACTATTGGTTGATTACCAACGGAGGCATTAACATCTTCGATAAATCAAATCATAGCTTAAATACCAGATTATCTGGATTTCATGGAGAAATTTACATTTCTAATCGAACCAGAAATAAAGTATGGGTAGCAGATCAACAAAAATATTATGAATACACCAGCCAGGGAAAAAAGTTGAACGAATACCTTCATTCCAATAAGACCAGTCTTTCTTCTATCACAGAAACACTAAACAATCAAATATGGACTGGAAAGATACTGGGAGCCAACCGATTTGACCCTGTCTCTAAAAAAATAACACGCTTCGATTGTGATCCAAACAATCCTAATGGAATTGGCTATTACCATAAAACAAACAAAATATTTCAGGATCATCTGGGACAAATATGGATAGGTACTGATGGAGATGGCCTGAAAAAGTTCATTCCTGAAAGAGAAGAGTTTCAACACTTCAGACACGTAATTGGAGATACAACCACAATAAACAGTAATTTTATAAATACCATATTTGAAGATCGCCAGTTTAATCTATGGTTGGGTACCAATACGGGTTTGTCCAGGTTTCAAAAAGAAACCAATACATTCTTCCAATACAACTTTGAAGTATTACAAGACAAGAGTATAAATTCCATTGAACAGGACAGCAATGAAAACCTGTGGATAGGGACATCAAATGGTCTCATCAAACTGGATTACCAAAACAACAGCATAAGAATCCTCAATCAACAAGATGGTATTCTTTCAAACAAAATTGGACGTGCAAGTCAAAAACTTGACGACAATAGATTGGTCTTTTCTACTGCTAATGGCTCTATGGTTTTTGAACCAAACGACGTGAAGCTTAGCAAAAAAGAACCCAATGTATTTATATCGGAATTGTGGGTGAACAATGAACTTGTAAGACCGGGAAATAGTGAATACATCTCCAAAAATATAGAAGTAGAGGAAACTATACTGTTAGATTACACCGACAAAAAATTTGAATTTCGTTTTCAGGTTATTCATTTCAACAATAATGAAAGGTGTAAATACGCCTACAAGCTCGATGGTTTTGATAAATCATGGATTGAGGTAAACAACACTCCAAAAGCTACCTATACCAACATTCCTCCCGGCAACTACACCTTTATGGTAAAAGCCAGTAACGAAGACGGCATTTGGAACAATAAAGTAACAACATTGACCATAAGAATTTCTCCACCTTTTTGGGAAATACTCTGGGTAAAGCTGTTGGGAATTGTATTACTCGGAATCATTTTCTTTTTGATCATTCGGGAAATCATCAGAAAGGAAAGAATCCGAACCAAATTTGAGATTGAAAAAGCACATGTACGCCAGTCGGAAGAAATCACACAAATGAAACTGCGCTTTTTCACCAACATATCTCACGAGCTTCGTACTCCCCTTACTTTGATTATCTCGCCGCTGGATAAGTACATTAGAAACAATGTCATTCCGAAAGCCAATGTACTGGACATGATGTACAAAAACAGTAAGCGGCTGTTGGAATTAGTAAACCAGATACTGGATTTTAGAAAACTTGAAAACAAACAGCAACAATTGAAAATAATGCAGCAGAAAAATTTATTGCTTTTTCAAAACATATTTGCTGCGTATTCCTATTGGTCTAAAGACAAAAATATTGACTTCAATGTCAATGTTCCCAACGAGAATTACATCGTTTATTTTGATGCTGATATTATTGAAAAAATAGTAGCCAACCTGATATCCAATGCATTCAAGTTTACACCTGAAAATGGAAACATTGACCTTAATGTCACTTTTAAAGAAATAGAAAATAAAGACAATCTGGTGACATCAGGAAAAATGGTTATTAACATAATTGATGATGGCCCGGGCATTCCGGAAAAAGTTCAATCCAAAATCTTCGAGCGTTTTTATCAACTTGATGATAGTACAATGGCATCATACGGAAGTGGAATAGGCTTATCTCTTACGAGTGAATTGGTAGAGCTACATAATGGAGAAATCAAGCTCGTAAGCAACACCGGACAAGGATCGCATTTCACTGTTACCATACCTATCGGAATTAACGACTATCCCGATGATCAGGTCGTTGAAAAAACTTTGATTTACCCTGAGATAGATCCAAAAAGCACCATGATACTCATTGTCGAAGACCATGAAGACATCAGAAACTACCTCGTAGAAGAACTCAATGAAAATTATGAAATAATAGAAGCCGAAGACGGAAAAGCAGGCTTACAAAAAGCAATGGCTGCTATTCCAGACATCATCATAAGCGATGTAATGATGCCGGAAATCAACGGCATCCAACTTGCCAATCAACTCAAAAACAACGAATTAACAGCACATATTCCAATATTATTTTTATCTGCCAAAGGATCTATCGAACATAAATTGGAAGGGCTTGCCACAGGTGCAGAGGACTACATTCAGAAGCCTTTTAATATTCAGGAGATTAAACTCAAAATCAGGAATTTACTGGAAACAAGAAACCTTCTAATAGAAAAATTTAAAAAAGATTCAGAAGATGTAGAAGTAGAATCCCCCGACGGTAAATATCTGTCTAAAGTAAATTCAGTTATTCAAAATAATCTGGACAACTCTCAATTTTCAGTCGATATACTTTGTACAGAATTAGCAGTGGGCAGGTCTCAACTCTATAGAAAAATTTTGGCTCTAACCGGAAAATCGATCATAGAATACATTAACTCATACCGACTGTCAAAAGCCATGGAATTGATCAAACATGAAGATTTATCTCTGAAAGAAATAGCCTTTAAAGTAGGCTACAATGACAACCATTATTTCAGCAGATCATTCAAAAAAGAGTTTGGACAAGCCCCTTCGTTCTATATTCCTAAGAAAGAAAAAAGCAGATAAAATAGAGCTCTGTTAATATATCCAATGTTTTGAACAATATATCCATCTGGTAATAGGGGCTATATGATTAATTTGTATAACATCAATTATTATTTAAGCGAATGCTCAAATCTCTATTTTTAAATTTAACATTTATTGTCTCTTTAATAACATTATTCACTTCATGCTCAAACGATAAGGGTAGCAATTCATCAGCTACTTCAAACCAAAAAATACCACAAGTCATAGATTTCAACTACCATGTAAAACCGATCCTCTCGGACAAATGTTTTGCCTGCCATGGTCCTGACTTAGCTACTCAAAAAGGTGATTTGAGGTTGGACACCCCGGAGGGAGCTTTCGAAACCATTCTGGAATCCGGTGATCACCCAATTGTTCCCGGCGACCTGTCCAAAAGCGTGGTTTATGCCAAAATAACATCTAAAGATCCGGAAGCAATGATGCCTCCTCCTGAAAGCAATTTATTGTTAACAGAGTATGAAATCAAAGTTCTGAAAAAATGGATTGAACAAGGTGCTGAATACAAACCTCACTGGGCTTTTTCCAAGCCTGAAAAGGTAAATATCCCCAATGCAAATCAGGAATGGGCAAATAATGAGATTGATCAATTTATTGCAAAAAAACTCGAAACTATAGGATTAAAACCTTCACCTGAAGCTGGCAAGGAACAACTGATCAGGCGTGTAACTTTCGACCTAATAGGGTTATCACCCAAACTGGAAGAAATCAATAATTTTATCCAAGATGATTCTCCTGAAGCTTATGAAAAAGTAGTTGATCGTCTGCTGGCTTCTCCACATTATGGAGAACGAATGGCCAGCGAGTGGTTAGATGTGTCGCGTTACGCTGATTCTCATGGATATCAGGATGACAGGCCAAGAACAATGTGGCCATGGAGAGACTGGGTAATCAGTGCCTACAACAAAAACATGCCTTATGATGACTTTGTAACCTGGCAATTGGCAGGAGATCTGCTACCAGATGCTACTTATGAGCAAAAACTTGCTTCCGGATTTAATAGAAATCACGCCATCACACAAGAGGGCGGAGTGATTGAAGAAGAATACCTTACCGAATATGCTGCAGATCGGGTGCAAACTTTCGGAACAGCTTTTATTGGGCTCACTGTACAATGTGCAAGATGCCACGACCATAAGTATGACCCCATTTCTCAAAAAGAATTCTACCAACTTTTCGCCTTTTTCAACAACAACAAAGAAAGAGGGCAAATTAGCTACAGCGACCTTGCTCCGGCACCTCATATTGAATATGAAAACATTGAGTTTGAAAATGAAATAGCACAGATCAAAAGTATGCTCAATGACTTAGAACAAAAGCAACAAAACTTTAAACCTGAAGTAGCAGAAGAAACACTCAAACAGTGGTATGAAAGTCAGGAATGGAAAAAACTTGAACAACTGGGTTTAGAAGCCAAATTCTCCCTGGATTTTCAAGAGGCCAAAAGCATGCAGGATGAGGTTACCAAAGAGTTTTCCGGATCACTCAACTTCAAATTACCTGCCGAAACTACCATACCATCTCTGGTGGAAGGAAAGTTTGACAAAGCACTAAAATTTGATGGAACCAACACACTGACCATTGGGGATGTTGGTGACTTTGAATATCATGAAGATTTTTCATTAGGTGGTTGGATCAAGTATTCAAATACACCTGAATACTCTGCTGGTATATTATCCAGAAGAAATGGTGAACACAACAGATCTGGCTATGGCCTCTATTTAGGAAAAGACAATACCCTCAGGTTACAAATTGTACACAAGCTGGATGAACTCATTGAAATTAAAACCAAAATACAAATACCAAAAGACGAATGGGTAAATGTATATGGAACCTATGATGGCTCTGGAAAAGCATCAGGAACAGCCCTTTTTGTAAACGGGAAAAAACAAGAAGTGGAAATCCTTTCAGACAATCTGAAAGCAGGTAGTATCCTGGTTGGCACTCAAGTCACTGTTGGTAACTGGATGATCCGTGCTGCAAACTACAGCAATATGGGAGGCTTTGACGGAGCTATCGACGAGATATCAATATATAGTCGAGAGCTGAGTCCACTCGAAGTTAAATATTTGTATGACCAGCAACCAAAATATGATCAGCAAGTTGTCTATGAAACTTATATAAAAAGAGAAAATCAGGACTTTACAGTATTGCAAAAAAAACTGGATAGCTTAAGGGCTATTGACATTACCATTCCTAATGTAATGGTAATGGAAGAACTGGATAGTATAAAACCTGCCTACATACTTGCCAGAGGTGTCTATAGTGCTCATGGAGAAAGGGTGAATCGGGGAACACCGGAAATGGTTTTGAAATTCTCCGAAAACCTGCCACAAAACAGACTTGGGTTGGCAATGTGGTTATTTGATGAACAAAACCCATTGACTGGACGGGTAATAGTAAACAGGTATTGGCAAATGCTATTTGGCAAAGGATTGGTATCCACTCCAGAAGATTTTGGAAATCAAGGTGCGTTACCTTCACATCCTGAATTGCTTGATTGGCTTGCAATAGAGTTCAGACACAATAACTGGGATATTAAAAAGTTGGTAAAACTGATGGTAATGTCTGCAACATACCGTCAATCTTCCACTATAGATTCAAAAAAACACAAACTTGATTCTGAAAATACTTACCTCGCCAGAGGTCCTTATAAAAAACTAACAGCAGAAATGATTAGGGATCAGGCACTGGCTTCCAGTGGCCTGCTCAATCGAAAAATCGGAGGGAAATGGGTGAAACCATATCAACCTGCAGGAATATGGAAAGAATTGGCCAATCAAATTGGTGAAAATAAATACAGGCAAGGACACAGTGCAGACCTCTACCGTAGGAGTATATATACCTATTGGAAACGAACTATTCCAGTACCTTCCATGCTTACGTTTGATGCTTCAGAGCGGGCAATGTGCACTGTAAAAAGACAAACTACCAGTACCCCATTACAATCTCTGGTATTACTCAATGACCCTCAGTATATAGAGGCATCCCGGGTTCTGTCAGAAAGGCTGATTGAAACAAAAGAAGACAATCCAACAGTCTGGATTGAGAATGCTTTCAAAAGTCTGGTATCAAGAAATCCTTCGTCTGAAGAAGAAAAATTGCTAATGGAGGTGTACCAATCAGAATTACAAAGATTTAAAGAAGACGACAGCAGTAAAACGGATGTTTTGAAAATAGGTGAATCTGCCATTGACCAGGGAATAGATCAAAGCAAATTAGCAGCATTGACCATTGTCGTAAGTACTATACTCAATCTGGACGAAGCAAAACATTCATAAAAACTGAATAAACTAATAGAAATCATGAGTGACAACTATTCAGAACATTTGCATAAAATAAATCGCCGACATTTCCTGTCAAAATCCAGTCTTGGAATCGGCAGTCTGGCTCTGGGTTCTTTGCTTGGCTGCAATTCTTCAGGAAATCGATCCAATCAGGATAGCGACAATAAGTTATTTAGTGCTCCTCATTTTGCCCCAAAAGCAAAAAGAATCATATATCTTTTCCAAAGTGGTGGCCCATCCCAAATCGACTTGTTTGACTACAAACCTTTACTGATGAAAATGCGGGGTGAAGACCTCCCCGATTCTGTCAGGCAAGGCCAACGGTTAACAGGTATGACCTCAGGCCAATCTTCTTTTCCTCTTGCTCCTGCCATTTTTGATTTCAAACAACATGGACAAAGTGGTGCCTGGGTCAGCGAACTCATGCCACACACAGCCAAAGTGGTAGATGACCTTTGCTTCATCAAGTCAATGCATACCGAAGCGATCAATCATGATCCGGCAATTACTTTCTTCCAAACAGGATCGCAACAAGCAGGCAGGCCCAGCATGGGATCATGGTTGAGCTATGGTTTGGGTAGCATGAATGAAAATTTACCAACATTCAGCGTACTCTTATCAAGAGGTGCTCAGCGCCCACAACCTATTTACTCCCGACTTTGGGGTAATGGGTTCCTTGCATCCCTGCATCAGGGGGTGCAATTTCGATCAGGAAAAGATCCGGTTCTGTATTTGCAAAATCCATCGGGCATTACCTCTTCATCCCGACGACAAGTCCTGGATGTTTTGGCTAAAATGAACCAGATACGAATGAGTGATTTTGGTGATCCTGAAATTCAGTCAAGGATATCTCAATATGAAATGGCTTATAAGATGCAAACATCTGTACCTGAAGCAACAGATTTATCCAGTGAACCGGATGAGGTGTTTGAATTGTATGGAGAGGATGCCAGAAAACCCGGCACTTATGCCGCCAATTGCCTTTTGGCCAGAAGGTTGGCAGAAAGAGATGTGAAATTTGTACAATTGTATCATTTGGGATGGGATCAACATTCTAACTTACCCCGAGACATCCGCTTACAATGCGCCGATACAGATAAAGCCTCAGCAGCATTGGTTACAGATTTGAAAAGAAGGGGACTTTTAGAAGATACACTTGTTATTTGGGGTGGAGAGTTTGGAAGAACAAACTTTAGTCAGGGAAAATTAACTGACACCAATTACGGACGAGATCATCATCCGAGATGCTTTACAGTTTGGATGGCTGGTGGAGGAATCAAACCGGGAATGTCGTACGGCGAAACCGATGACTTCAGTTATAACATTGTAAAAGATCCAGTGCACGTTCATGATTTTCAAGCCACCATATTGCATCAAATGGGCATGGATCATGAACGACTAACATATAAGCATCAGGGAAGAAGGTATCGACTTACGGATGTTCATGGTCATGTGGTAAAAGACATATTAGCTTAATTATATCTATGAAAAATGTAGTATTATTCTTATCAGTCCTTTTTTTAAGCTCATGCAATAATGAGAAGAAAAATATTACAAAAATAAATAATACTATACCTGAAGTTGTAGATTATAATATTCATATCAAACCCATACTATCCGATAGGTGTTTTGCCTGTCACGGTCCTGACAAAGCCAGCCAAAAAGCAGGACTAGCTCTTCATACCCCGGAAAAGGCATACGCAGAATTAAAAGAAAACCCCGGTCACTTTGCTATTGTACAAGGAAAAGTGGATCGCAGTGAAGTGGTCAAAAGAATAATGTCAAAAGACGAAGAGGAAATGATGCCTCCAGTCGAGTCAAATTTAAAACTCAATGATTACGAATGTCAACTCATTGTGAAATGGATAGAACAGGGGGCAGTATATAAACCACACTGGTCTTTGATCTCGGTTGAAAAACCAGAAATACCTGAGATAAAAAATAAAGTTTGGGTCTCTAACCCTATCGACAACTTTATTTTATCAAAATTAGAATCTCTGGGACTTAAACCTGAAGAAAAGGCTACAAAAGAAAAACTCATCAGAAGAGCCTCATTCGACATTACAGGCCTTCCTCCTACCATCGAAGAAATTGATGACTTTCTAAATGATGAAAGCGAAAATGCCTATGAAAAGGTCGTGGACAGACTTTTAGGTTCTGTTGCCTATGCTGAGCACATGGCATCCAGATGGCTCGACATCTCACGATATGCGGATTCACATGGCTATCAGGATGATTTCTACAGAAGCATGTGGGCCTGGAGAGAATGGGTGATCAAAGCTTACAATGAAAACAAACCATTTGATGAATTCCTAACCTGGCAAATGGCAGGAGACCTTCTGCCAGACGCTACGTACGAGCAAAAATTAGCCACAGGTTTTAACAGGAATCACAGCATCAATCAGGAAGGCGGTATTATAGAAGAGGAATTTAAAGTAGAATATGTTGCCGACAGAGCAAATACTTTAGGCACAGCAGTTTTAGGGCTCACAGTAGAATGCGCCAGATGCCACGACCATAAATATGACCCCATATCACAAAAAAACTACTATGAATTATATGGCTTCTTCAACAGTGTACCTGATGAAGGGAAAGGCAGGTTGATGGGTGCTGCTCCCGGCCCATCTGTAAAATATCCGGAAGAAAAACTGAACGAATTAAGGGCATACTTAACAGAGATAAACAACAAGCAAACCAAGACTATTTTTGAGCGCAAACAAGAAGTTTATAATAATCCACTAAAAGACGAAAAAATTAAGACCTGGATAAACAGTTATACTCCTGAAAAAAAGAACGCACATTCCCTGAGCACTGCCCCTGTATCATATTTTCCTTTTGACAATCTTGACGACTCGTCTAATCCTGATGAATGGAATATAAATAACAAAGAAAAACAACTTGAAATCATACGACCAAATACAGGAAAGTATGGAAAAGGACTTTTTATTACCCGGGGACAAAACTACGATTTAGGCGAAAGCAAATTCATCGACGAAAGTCAGCCTTTTACGATCTCGTTCTGGTTTTTCAATAAATTCAAAAACGGAAAAACAATTCTTTCCAAAATTGACGAGCAGTCCAAAAGTGGAATAAAAATCGAAACTCATTCCGGTTACATCCACATAATGACACCTATATCCGATAAAAATTCCGGTGAAAGGTTAATCTCAGACAAGCTCATTCCGGATGGCAAGTGGACTCATCTTACGGTTGCCTATGATGCTTCAGGTTCTTTGAACGGATTTACGCTTTACGTAAATGGAGAGCCGATGAAACTGAACGGAGACAAGGAACAAGCATTTCCTCATGTGTCAGCCAATGCTCTATTGAAAATCGCTACTCCCTATGGGCTATCGGGTTCAGGAATTGATGAAATTTTTCTTTTTGACAAAGAACTCAATCAAGAAGAAATTCTGTCTGTGGTCAATTTTAATCCTATTGACGCATTAATACAAAAAGAATTTACCCAACTTAAAGAAGAAGACAAAAACCTAATCACCGATCATTTTCTGTATCACAAAGACCGGGAATTTCAAATTGCGCTAAGAAACCTGAAATCCGTAAGGTATAAAAAACTTGACGTACCCGATGAAGGTGACGTAAAAACCATGGTCATGGCAGATTTGCCTGAACCAAACAAAACCTACATCCTCAACAGGGGAGCTTATGATGCCCCCGGTGAAGAAGTCTTACCAGGAACCCCAGAGTCGATAATGTCATTTAGCGATTCATTACCCAAAAATCGTTTGGGGCTGGCAAAATGGCTTGTAGATCCTAAAAACCCGCTACCCTCTAGGGTAGCCGTAAACCGCTATTGGCAATATATTTTTGGAAGAGGCATAGTGAAAACTGTTGATGACTTTGGCAATCAGGGCTCTCTTCCCTCCCATCCTGAACTACTGGATTGGCTGGCAAGCCATTTCATGGAAAACGGATGGAATACCAAAGACATGATAAAAATGATGGTAATGTCATCCACCTATCAACAAAGCTCTCAAGTGAGCGATGAAAAAAGGAAAGCGGATTCGGAAAACATCTACCTGGCCAGAGGTCCTCGATACAGAATGACTGTGGAGATGATGCGTGATCAGGCATTAGCTGCCAGTGGGCTATTGAACACCAAAGTTGGAGGGCCAAGTGTAAGGCCATACCAACCTGACAATCTGTGGAGTGCCATTACAGGAGGTGGATCAGGCCCACTTGCCAAATTTGTGTTGGATGTAAGTGAAGACCTGTACCGAAGAAGCCTATATACTTTTTGGAAACGAACTGTTCCTCCTCCATCCATGCTTACGTTTGATGCTGCAACCAGAGACAGATGCATCGTCAATCGACAAAGCACCAACACACCATTACAAGCCCTAGTACTGTTAAACGACCCACAGTACATGGAAGCCGCAAGAGTAATGGCTCAAAACTTATTGACTGACAAACAACCAATCGAAAGTAACATTACTACCGCTTACAGGAAACTAACAGGAAGAAAACCTGATGAAAACGAGTTAAATACATTAATGGAGGTCTTCAATGATGGCTTAGATTCATTTAATAAAAATCCGGCATTGATTTCAGAGTTGATTGAAATAGGAGACTATCCTATAGATGAAAGTCTGGATGAGAAACTACTCGCTGCTCATACTTATACGATTAGTGCCATTTTAAACCTAGACGAAACCATTTCAAAAGAATAAATCTTATGGATGAACTACATGAATATAGGATGAACCTAAACCGACGTGAGTTTCTGTCGAAAACAAGCCTGGGTCTGGGTGCTGCGGCACTTGCTTCTATCATTCCCGGATGTGGTACAAAAGCCATATCAGGATTAGAAAGCCTTGCGGGCGAGAGTAAAAATGCGCTGGATGTAACTCATTTTGCTCCGAAAGCAAAACGTGTCATTTATTTATTCCAAAGTGGAGGCCCATCACAAATAGAGCTTTTTGACCCAAAGCCTGTACTGAAAAAAATGTTTGGTGAAGAACTGCCGGCATCAGTAAGAAACGGTCAACGACTCACAGGAATGACAGCCGGGCAATCATCTTTTCCACTGGCAGGATCTTATTTCAATTTTGAACAAAAAGGACAAAGTGGTGCATGGATGAGTGAAGCCCTGCCACATATTGGCAAAATATCAGATGAATTGTGCATTATCAAAAGCATGCATACTGAAGCCATCAATCACGATCCGGCCATTACATTCTTTCAGACCGGACACCAACAAGCTGGCAGGCCATGTATGGGCTCTTGGTTCAGCTATGGATTGGGAAGCTTGAACAATAACCTTCCTACTTTTAGTGTACTGTTATCAAGAGGATCCGGAAGGCCCAATGCCCAACCCTTATATTCCAGGTTATGGGGGAATGGGTTCTTACCCTCTCTGCACCAGGGAGTGGAATTTCGATCTGGAGCAGACCCTGTTTTGTACCTCAATGATTTACCCGGTATTTCCAAACAAGCCAGAAGACAGATGCTTGACAAAATAGCCGAATTGAATCAGGCTAAATTTGATAAAACCGGAGATCCGGAAATACAGACACGTATTTCCCAATATGAGATGGCTTATAGGATGCAAACTTCTGTCCCGGAAACGATGGATATTTCAAAAGAACCTGATGAAATATTCGAAATGTATGGCCCGGATTCCAGAACTCCCGGTACGTATGCAGCCAATTGTATTCTTGCCAGAAGAATGGCCGAAAAAGACGTAAGGTTCATTCAGTTGTACCACATGGGATGGGACCAGCATGGCGACCTGCCAAATGCCATTGGCAAGCAATGCCGGGATGTAGATCAGCCGACTGCTGCGCTCATCATGGATTTGAAACAACGTGGTTTGTTAGACGACACACTGGTAGTTTGGGGCGGTGAATTTGGAAGAACCAATTACTCTCAGGGAAAATTGACTCATGAAAATTACGGTAGAGACCATCATCCAAAGTGCTTCAGTATTTTCATGGCTGGTGGAGGAGTAAAACCCGGCATCAGCTATGGTGAAACCGATGACTTTAGTTACAATATTGTAAAAGATCCCGTGCATGTTCACGATTTTCAAGCTACCTTAATGCATCTTTTAGGTGTGGATCATGAGAAACTTACCTACAAACATCAAGGAAGGAGGTACCGACTCACGGATGTTCATGGTCATGTAGTAAAAGATATATTGGCTTAATTAGATCTATGAAATATTTAGTATTGTTTCTGTCAGTCCTTTTCGTTTTGAGTTCGTGCAGCAATGAGAGGGAAAACACTACAAGAGTAAACAATACTATACCTAAAGTTGTAGATTACAATATTCACATCAAACCTATACTATCTGACAGGTGTTTCGCCTGTCACGGCCCTGATAAAAATGCAATGAAGGCAGGACTTGCCCTCTATCATGAAGAGGGTGCCTATGCCGAATTGGAAGAAAGCCCGGGGTACTATGCAATTGTTCCGGGAAAAACAGATCAAAGTGAAGTTGTTAAAAGGATAACAACAACTGATCAGGAAAAAATGATGCCTCCCCCCGAATCAAATTTAACTCTGAATGACTATGAAAGAAAATTGATCACAAAATGGATAGAACAAGGAGCTGTCTATAAACCACACTGGTCGCTGATTCCTGTACAAAAACCTGCTGTTCCTAAAGTAGAAAAGGAAGACTGGGTTTCTAATCCCATTGACAATTTTATTCTTTCAAAACTTGAATCCATTGGACTTGAACCACAAGAAAAAGCTTCCAAGGAAAAACTTATAAGAAGAGCCTCCTTTGATATCACCGGGCTTCCTCCTACCATTGAAGAAATTGATGACTTTCTAAATGATGAAAGTGAAACCGCCTATGAAAAAATAGTGGATAGATTATTGAATTCTGTTGCTTATGCCGAACGTATGACATCCCGATGGCTAGATATCTCACGATATGCGGACTCTCATGGATACCAAATAGACTTTTATAGATCTATGTGGCCCTGGAGGGAGTGGGTGATCAAAGCATACAATGAAAATAAACCATTCGATGAATTTCTTACCTGGCAAATGGCAGGAGACTTACTTCCTGATGCAACCTATGAACAAAAATTGGCTACCGGATTTAACAGAAACCACAGCATCAATCAGGAAGGCGGAATTGTAAAAGAAGAGTTTAGGGTAGAATATGTAGCCGACCGTACCAATACTTTGGGAGCTACAGTCTTGGGACTCACGCTGGAATGTGCCAGATGTCATGACCACAAATACGATCCCATTTCTCAAAAAGAATACTACCAGTTGTATGGCTTTTTTAACAGTGTGGATCAAAAAGGTGGAAGCAGACAAGCACCAGGCCCATCAGTAAAATATCCGGTTGAAGAATTGGATAAACTAAGAGACTACTTAAGAGAAATCACGCAAAACCAAACCCAAAAATTAAAAACCAGAAAAGAAGAAATCCTGACCGACAGCAAATTTATTTCATGGGTTAACAATTATGAAGTCAATAAAGAAAATCAAAAAGCATTCAATCCCGCTCCGTTAGATTATTTTTCATTCGATAACCTCGACAGCACTTCTACATTTGGTTTTGCGGATAAAAAAAAGCAGCAAACACCTAAGAAACTCATTGAACCCAAGGCAGGAAAATATGCAGGCGGGCTATTTATTGAGAATGGATACAACTTTGATTTAGGAAAACAGAAATACATCAATGAGAAACAACCCTTTTCCATCTCATTCTGGTATTACAACAAATACTACCTAAGCAGAAATAAGATATTCTCAAAAGTTGATGAAAAATCAGAAAAAGGCATTCACATAGAAACGGATTTTCGATACATAAATATTCAAACCCAAAAATCGAGCAAAGAAGCCGGAAGCAAATTGGTTTCCAAAGAAGTAATCCCGGATCAGCAATGGGTACATATAGTTCTGACTTATGATGGATCGGGTTTCACGAAAGGTTTCAGTTTATTCATTGATGGTGAACCAATGGAATTTGTTGGCGATAAAGAACAACCTCTGGATTTTATTACCAAAAATGCTTCTTTGGTAGTTGGTTCAAATGGCCTGTCAGGTTCAGGTATCGACGAAATATACTTATATGACGGGGAGCTGAATGATGAAAATGTACAAACCGTCTATCAATTCAACCCAATAGACGCCGTTTTACAAAAAACATTTACTGACCTATCCGAAGGCAATAAATCACTAGTTGCCGATCATTTTCTATATCACAAAGACCGCAAATTCAAAATAGCCCTGCGTAATCTGGAATCAGTCAAATATAAAAGTCTGGATATACCCAAAGAAGACGACCTAAACGTAATGACTATGGCAGAAATGCCGGAACCCAACAAAACTCACATTCTCAAGCGTGGTGCATATGATGCACCAGGAGAAGAAGTAATTCCTGACACACCCGAATCTATTCTTAGTTTTAGTGATTCCCTTCCTAAAAATCGTTTTGGATTGGCACAATGGCTGATTGACCCGAAAAATCCATTGACATCAAGGGTAGCGGTAAATCGCTACTGGCAATACATGTTCGGAAAAGGAATAGTCAAAACAGTAGAAGATTTTGGAAATCAGGGAGAGCTTCCCTCCCATCCAGAGTTACTAGATTGGCTTGCAGCGACATTTATGGAAAATGGATGGGATACCAAAGCCATGATAAAACTTATGGTCATGTCTTCTGCTTACCAACAGCTATCGGCAACCAGCACTCAAAAGAGAGAAACTGATCCAGAAAATATTTATCTGGCCAGAGGGTCTAGGTACAGAATGTCAGGTGAAATGATCCGGGATCAGGCATTGGCTGCCAGTGGTCTGCTCAACAACAAGGTTGGTGGGCCGGGGGTAAGACCTTACCAACCGGAAAACCTGTGGAGTAGCGTAACAGCTGTTGGAGGTGGTCCATTGGCAAAATACGTTCTGGATGTAACTGAAGACCTTTACCGAAGGAGTGTATATACTTTCTGGAAACGGACGGTTCCGCCCCCTTCGATGCTGACATTCGATGCTGCCACCCGCGACAGATGTATAGTGAGCCGACAAAGCACCAATACACCATTACAGGCATTGGTATTGTTAAATGACCCACAGTATATGGAAGCTGCAAGAGTGATGGCTCAAAATATATTAATAGCCAACCAAGCTCCTGAAGAAAATATTTCTATAGCATTTCGAAAACTCACAGGCCGAAAGCCCAAAGAAAAGGAAATAAATATGCTCACTAAAGTATATAATGAAAGTCTAAATAACTTTAAGGAAAACCCTACACTAATTGCTAGTTTGCTCAATATTGGTGAATATGCAATTGATGAAAGTTTAAACCAGCCAATGCTGGCTGCTCATACTGTTACGTTTAGCACCATTTTAAATCTGGATGAAACCATAACAAAAGAATAAAGCAGATGGACGAACTTCATGAATATCGGATGAACCTCAATCGACGGGATTTTTTGTCGAAAACGAGTTTGGGATTAGGTGCAGCAGCACTGGCTTCTATCATACCAGGTTGTGGTTCCAAAGCAATATCCAGATTAGAAAATTTAGCAGGAAAAAGTAAAAGCGCACTAGATACTACTCACATCGCACCCAAAGCAAAGCGTGTTATATATTTATTTCAAAGTGGGGGTCCGTCTCAAATCGAACTTTTTGATCCAAAACCGTTGCTTACGAAGATGTTTGGGAAAGAACTGCCCGACTCAGTAAGAATGGGTCAAAGACTGACAGGAATGACTGCCGGACAATCATCCTTTCCCTTGGCAGGATCGCACTTTAAATTTCAGCAAAAAGGTCAAAGCGGAGCAATGATGAGTGAAGCCATGCCACATCTTGGAGAAATTGCAGATGAGTTATGCATCATCAGAAGTATGCACACTGAAGCCATCAACCATGGCCCTGCAACATCTTTCTTCCAAACAGGCCATCAGCAGCCCGGAAGACCCAGTATTGGTTCATGGCTGAGCTATGGCTTGGGAAGTCTTAACAACAATTTACCGACTTTTAGTGTACTACTCTCACGAGGATCGGGACGGCCAAATGCTCAACCCCTGTATTCCCGACTTTGGGGAAATGGCTTTCTACCATCCCTCCATCAAGGGGTACAATTCCGATCTGGAGCAGACCCTGTGCTTTTTCTCAACGATCTTCCCGGAATTGATAAATTGACGAGAAGAAGGATGCTGGATCAGATTGCTGCACTTAACCAAGCCAAATACGAGGAAAATGATGATCCTGAAATATTGACCAGAATCTCTCAATATGAAATGGCTTACCGAATGCAGACTTCCGTCCCCGATACCATGGATATTTCTAAAGAACCGGATGAAATATTCGAGCTGTACGGATCAAATTCAAGGATTCCGGGAACCTATGCTGCCAATTGTATTTTGGCCAGAAGAATGGCTGAAAAAGATGTAAGGTTCATTCAACTCTACCACATGGGCTGGGATCAGCATGACAATTTACCAATTGGGCTAGGGAAACAATGCAATGATGTAGATCAACCAACAGCAGCATTGATTAAAGACCTCAAACGACGGGGTTTATTGGACGACACGCTGGTAGTCTGGGGAGGAGAATTTGGCAGAACCAATTATTGTCAGGGTAAAATGAGTATCGAAAATTACGGCAGAGATCACCACCCAAGATGCTTCAGTATTTTCATGGCAGGAGGTGGAATCAAACCGGGTGTAACTTACGGCGAAACCGATGATTTCAGTTATAATATTGTGAAAGATCCAGTTCATGTGCACGATTTTCAAGCAACAATGATGCATCTTTTAGGAATTGACCATGAAAAATTCATCTATAAACATCAGGGAAGAAGGTACCGCCTTACGGACGTGGATGGCCAGGTAGTAAACGATATATTGGCATAATTCAAACTTTTTCAAAAACTAATGATAAAGGAAACACTTTTTACCATTAATTTTAGCTTCCTGCAAAACACACTAAACTATTTAGACTATCAATTGTAAAGATTAAATTATGAATCAAAACCGAAGAAAATTTCTAAGAAATGGCTCCCTGGCATCTCTGGCTATTGCTGCTACTCCCTTTGCTTCTACTGAATTGTCAGCTGCTCCAAAGAAAGTACCCAATGGGATCAATGTTTTATTTCAGGGAGATTCCATTACAGATGCCGGCCGTGACAAAAAAATAATGGAAGCCAATTCGACCAGGGCTTTTGGTTTTGGTTATGTATTTCTGACTGCCGCACAGTTGTATGCTGAAAATTACGGTAGTAGTTTAAATATTTACAATAAAGGTATTAGTGGCCACAAGGTTCATCAACTGGCAGCAAGGTGGGATGAAGATGCCATCAACCTCAAACCTGATGTATTGAGCATATTGATCGGAATAAATGATTACTGGCACATGGTCAATGGCAAGTATGACGGCCTTGTTGACAGGTATGAGAAAGATTACAGAGACTTACTTACCCGTACAAAAAAAGAGTTGCCAAATGTAAAAATCATTATTTGCGAACCTTTTGCAGTATGGGGAGGAAAAGCCATTACCGACAGGTGGGAAAAAGAACTTCCTGCCTATCAGGAAGCTGCAGCCAAATTAGCAAAAGAATTCAATACCGGGTTTGTAGGATATCAAAAAATGTTCGATGAAGCATTGAAAAAAGCACCTGCTTCAGTATGGTGTCCTGATGGTGTGCATCCATCTATGGCAGGAGCTTATTTAATGGCTCAGGCATGGACTAAGGAGTTTAATAAATTGTATTAATCAGTATAAATTATATATTTTGGAAAACGAAACTAACGACTTTGTCATATTTATAGGGAGGTTTCACCCCCTCATTGTTCATTTACCTATCGGTTTTTTAATCCTTGGGTTTATCCTTCATTTGGTAAACAAACTCGAACAATTCAAAAACTCTGATAACATCATTGACTTCTCTCTTTTACTAGGAGGAGTCAGTGCTTTGGGCGCATGTATCATGGGATATATGCTGTCATTAGGTGGGGGTTACAATGATGATGCGGTATTCTTACATCAATGGGCTGGTATCAGTATGACTCTAGTAGCTTTTGCACTACTGGCCATCCGAAAATTCCAAATATCCAATGCCAAAGTTCAAAGAGGAGTGTTTATTATTGTAATGGTACTACTCACATTTACCGGACATTTTGGAGGCAATCTTACCCATGGTTCTACTTACCTTTTTCAATATGCGCCCAATGCAGTGCGTACCATAGCAGGGCTTCCACCAAAAGTAGAACGGGTCTATAAAAAAATCACCAACATAGATTCTGCTCTGGTATTTGAAGATGTACTGATGCCCATTTTAGACGCCAGATGTATCAGTTGTCACAATGAGGAAAAACTCAAAGGTGAGCTCTTACTTACATCGTATGAAGACCTGATGAAAGGTGGAGAATCCGGGAAAGCCATAGTAGCTGGCAATAGCGTTTCAAGTGAGTTATATAAAAGAATTACTCTTGCTCACGATGACGAGGATTTTATGCCACCCGAAGGAAAGACCCCACTTTCAAAAGAGCAGGTAAAAATGATTGAATGGTGGATAGATGCTGGAGCCAAACCAAAAGCATCGTTGGTAGCCTTAAATGCAGATTCGAAAATTAAAGATCAGTTTGAAAAATATCTGGGAATAGGTAAATACATGACCATACTGAATCAGCCAATAGATCCTATAGACCCTTCAACTATAGAAGAAATAAAATCAGCTGGTTTCTCCGTTTCAGTTTTGGCTGAAAAAGTGAACTATCTGGACGTATCTGTAAAATCCGGTGGGCAAATAACGAAAAAACAACTGGAAACACTCAAAAAAGCCAAAGATCACATCGTTTGGTTGGATTTGAAAAACAGTGGGGTTAAAGATGATTATCTTGAAATCATTAATTCACTACCCAATCTTATGAAATTGAGACTCGATAGAAATGACGTTTCTGATGCAGGAGTAAGCCAATTGAAAGACCTCAAAAACCTGGAATACATCAACTTGTCTTTTACTAAAATTACCGATCAGGCTCTCACCTCAATCAGTAAACTGGAAAACCTTGATAAAGCATATTATTATAATACCGGAGTGAAGGACTCAAACAATATAAATTGACACTCACCCCCTATATGAAAATCAATTATCTGATATATCTTATTGGACTGACACTTTTCGGTTGTATATCTGAATATGCCAAAAAACCAGTCAATATTATTTTCATTTTAACCGATGACCAACGGTGGGATGCCTTGGGTTATTCAGGTAATGACATTATTCATACTCCTGAAATGGATAAGTTGGCCAAAGAAGGTACTTATTTTAAAAAAGCCTTTGTCACCACACCTATTTGTGCGGCAAGCAGGGCTTCCATATTAACAGGCTTGTACGAACGAACACATGACTATACTTTCCAACAGGGAGAACTAAAAGAGCCATACAAACAAATTTGTTATCCTGAGATTCTGAAAAGAAACGGCTATTACACTGGTTTTTATGGGAAATTTGGTGTAAAATTCAGTAAATCCAAGGAGTTGTTTGACAAAGCTGACATCTATGATCGAAATGGGAAATACCCTAACCGGAAAGGATATTTTTACAAAACCATTGGGAAAGATACTGTACATTTGACCCGATATACAGGACATCAGGCTCAGGAGTTTATTGAAACAGCACCCAATGACAAGCCTTTTTGCTTATCTCTGAGTTTCAGTGCACCACATGCTCATGATAGTGCTCCAAAGCAATATTTCTGGCAGGAAAAATCAAACAACCTCTATGCTGACATCACTATTCCTCCTCCATCTTTAGGTGATGATAAATATTTTAACGATTTGCCAAAAGAGGTAAAAGAAGGGTTTAACAGAGTACGCTGGTACTGGCGGTATGATACCCCTGAGAAATACCAACACAGCATTAAAGGATACTATCGTATGATCTCAGAAATTGATGATGAAATCAGGGATCTTAGAAAAGTGTTGGAAGACAAAGGTATAGCCGATAATACAGTTATTATCTTAATGGGTGACAATGGCCACTATCTCGGTGAACGTCAACTCGCTGGCAAATGGCTCATGCACGACAACTCATTACGTGTGCCTCTAATTATTTATGATCCCAGAGTTGAAAATCATCATGATGTAAATGACATGGTTCTCAACATTGATGTTACCAAAACAATCCTAGACCTTGCAGGAATTCAAGCGCCCAAAGAATACCAAGGAATTAGCTTACTTCCCTATGTGACAACCGGAAAGCACAACGAAATCAGAAAATCTATCCTATTCGAACACCTTTGGGAAAAGGATGAAATTCCATCCAGTGAAGCTATCAGAACTGAAAAATGGAAGTATTTCAGGTATAGGTTCATTGCCACACCTGAAGAATTGTATGACTTGCAAGTTGATCCTTTGGAAACCAACAACTTAGCTCTAGATCCAAAATACAAAGAGATACTGTTAAAACTTCGGGATCAATGCGATCAGCAAATCAAAATCTTTACAGAATCTAAGTTGGTTTCTGCTTCAGTAGGTAGTTAAGTTTTTATAAAAAATAAATATTGAAAAGCGATTGGAAATCTTCTGAAATACTACATGCAGCCTAAAATCCCTGTATTTCTTTTTGGTCACCATATCCGCAGCTCCATATTTTCCTCCTGCTGCCGCTGGATCGTTGCTGTTGACCGCCGATCCACCATCAACAGGATCTTTCACGATTTTCCACTTCAAAGGCAACTCAGATGAAAACCTTGGCCCCTCCCAATATGTCCACTTATCATCCAACATTTCTCTTGACCCATCAAAAAGCACTTCTGCCTTCTTGGGAGCCTTCACGCCCACTCCAGCTTTTTCTTTCTTGGCCGCTTTCATAGCAACAAATGAGACAAGTACTACCAAGGACGCAGTTAACAGTATTGAATTGATTATCGTTTTCTTCATTTTGATTGTTTTGAATATTTCTAGTTTGCTAATAAATAAATGTTTTAAATAATTGGTCGTCGAGCTCAAACAATTTTTTGTGAAGGATGCCTACTGTCCAAGCTTAAATATTCGAATCAAGTTCTTGTCAACGTTGACTAATTCGTCTGGTGATAAATCACCTAGTTTACCAATTACTAAATCCTTGTCAATTGTAGCGAGTTTACTTAATCTTATTAATGATGTCCTCTTTAGTCGATTTGCCTGAGTTGGCTCAATTTTGAGATCAAAATCCTCTTGCCACTTTATTTGAGTCGTTATAAATGATACAGTAATGTCTGATTTACAATCAACTAGAATAAGAGCGGGTCTATTTTTTATTCCTGAAAGATCTGTAAATGGAAATGGTATCAGTACAATGTCACCTTTATTCATTTATACCTTTCTTTTAGATCGTTTACTGTATAAAGATCTTCTTCTCTCTCTAGAAATTTATATGTCTTGGAGTCAGACACTAACTTTTGAATTCCCTCAGTCAATAATTGATTTTCAATTCTATTTAAAAGAAATTCCGCAAAGTCTGAAACCTCTTTTAATTTCTGGTCAGGGAGCTTAGCTAAATTGTCTATCGTTTTCTTTATTAATACCTCTCGTGTCATATACCTCAATTTATATCAAATTTAAGAAATTTTTCTTTTTATTCTCAGACTCTGCTCTTCTATGATTCCTAAACTCATAATTTGTTTATCATTGGGAACGGAGTGAAGAATCACTAAGACATAAGTAATTATGTTTTAGTATTATTTCTTTTTCTTGATCTATATCAAGTAGTTATAACCTTAAACTGACTGCTATGATGATATCTTAGGACTAGTGGATTAGTGGGGTTTAGAAGCATGAAGTAAAGCAGAATGTAATTCCGTGGTAATACTACTCAATAGGACTTTAGATTGATTGTCAATGAGTTTTGATATGTCCTTCAATTTGTTATATGAAATTGATCTGCGTTCGGCTGTAGCTTGCATTTTAGGGTCTTTATTAATCCCCAATAGTACGGTCAAATTATTGGCACCAGTTATTTGCTTAAAATCTTCATTGGCAATTTCATATTCCATACTTTTATTGAAGAAGTCATGAACATTTTTAATCAAGTTATTAATTATATCTGTAACTTCATGATTTTCGAAAAGACCAACTTTATACTTGTTCAAATCAATAAGATAAAGCATCAACCCTCTAAGCATACTATCCCTCCTTTCAGAAGTAATGACATTGTACTTCTTGTAATCTTTTACATGCTGATCAAGTTCCTTGACTATTTTCTCCAACTTCTGAGATTTAAATTTGTTGACTTCTGCTTGAAATCCTTGTTTCGAAACAAGGTTTGCAGTATGCGAAAGTTCATTTGCTTGAAGAGCAATCTGGTTAGTTATTGCAGTTTGTTTTTCTATTTTATTAAGACGTTCTTGATTAATCATCCATGCAATAAAAGTTCCTAAACCACTAAAAATGGCTATTGTAATTGCTACTAATTCATATTTTGTCATTTAATAAAACTTTTATCTTATTATTGAATTTGCGCTAAAAACAAAAAAGTAAATCCTATTACTATAAAACATCCATTCAAGTAATTTATCCATTTATCTCAAAAAAAACTAGACTCAGGATAGAGTGATGCCATGACTCTATAAGTGGCTGCAAAATCAGTAGTAACACTATACCTCGGTGATAGTCATGGCATCACTTCCGACTTTCCTTGATTCCACTTAAAACCATGATGTACCTAAGGAAAAAGCAAACAGCCTTTTTGGATTGTTGACAAAAAGATCATTGAAATATTGAGATAAACCTATTTTTTCCAGTTCATCTACAAAAGTGGTCAATAGAAATATCAGGCCCGGATTTCCACCATAAGATTTCCAATAGGTGTGTCTGGCGGCATCCATACCTACGGTGATTTGATTTGGAAACTCCGGAAGCAAGGCTTCCAATAGTTTGTATGTCCAGTTCTCCTTTCCCATCGACCACCGGAAAGCACTGTCATACTCTACATTTACACCTGTCTGCAAAAGTTCCCGGTTGTAGCCCACGTCTTTGTAGCGATCCACATGCGAAAGTACCACATGGGAAAGGTCTGCCCCTAGCTTGGAGAACTGTTCTACCTGCTCCATTGCCAATGCACCATAGTTTGTATGTGTCAATATAGGTGCGCCCGTGATTTTGTGGGCATTCACCACAGCATGGAATATTTTTTCCTGATGGGCAGTAATTTTATCATCGCCTGTCGCCAATTTGATTAGGCCAGCTTTGTGTTCAGTCCTATCCACTTCTAGTGGGTTAGCGTAATCATTTCTGTCTATCCCTAGGGTAATGTCATCGACAAAGAGTCTAGTCAATTGGTCTTCACTGTAATGGTACCGCCAATGATCGTCAGGATAATAAACTTCCAAATGAATACCCGTCGGAGCGACGATGTTCATGCCTGTTTTTAGGGAAACTTCAACGAGTTTAGAAACATTTCTTCCGCAATTGGCTGGCATAGCATCTATCATCGTCCTTCCTCCCAAATGAAACACTTCTTTCAATTCTTTAGAGACCTTTTCTACGTCATTCAGTAGAAAATCAGGATTCTCCAAGGTTGCAAAGCTTTCATCAATAATGATGTGCTCATGGGAATAGGTGATCCCGATATCTTCGGCATCCACATCTCCCAAAACTGTTCTAATAAAACTCATTTGTTAATAAATTATGAATGCTTAAATTTCATTTCAATGAGAAATACCCCTCACCTTCCTTTTAGTAGCTCATTCCTAGTATATCTCCTTTGTCATTTCGACGAAGGAGATATCTCTTATGCTGACTTGCAATAAGCTAAAAAGATCCCTCCAAAGTAGGGATGACAATAGAAACGTCACTGCAAGCGGAGCGTGACAGTCTTTCACTGTACAAATTATGTCTTCTTAAAAAGAGATCGCTTCGTCCCTGTTTGTTGACAGATAGACTCGTAGTGACGTTTCTCTACTCGACTTTCGAGGATCCCACTCACTTTAAATCGGTACTACTCCATCTCTCACCACACCGCATTACTTTGTACCCCTGTCCTTTCAACGCTGCTTGTTTTACAAACTCCTTCGGATCTGCCGTATTGAAGGTAAACATATCGTAGTGGCAGGGAATAACGATTTTCGCATTTATTATTTTCCCCAAACGGACTGCCTCTTCGGCACTCAGATTTCCAGCTACTTTTCTTTGGGGATCGCTACCATTGATAGGTAATATGGCAACATCAATTTTGAAACGCTTAAGGGCATCCACTATATCTTCATGCCAAATCGTATCACCACTATGGTAAAGACTGAAACCTCCAAACTGAATGATATAACCCATAAACCGACAACAACCCTTTTCATCCCGTTCAAGTTGCTCATGAGCTGCAGGAATACCTGAAATCGTAAAGCCTTGTACTTCAGTTGTTTCTTTGTCATTCAGGTCAACGAAAAACTCCTTGTCCATCCCAAGCCGATTGGCTACAAAATCCAGATTGGCTTCCGGCACTACCATTTGAATGTTTGGATTGGCTTTGATCAGAGGAATCAAAGTATCTCCATCCAAATGATCGGTGTGGTTGTGGCTGGAAGTAACCACATCTATAAAATCCAAATGAGCTGGGTTTACCACCAATTCTGTCATCCGTACATGGGGCTTTTCTGTCGCTGCATACTTAGTGGTCAACGAATCGGACAAGTAAGGATCAATCAGCAAATGCTTCCCTTTCCATTGGATTAAAAAACCACTTTGTCCCAACCACCACAAATGAAAACAGCTTTGATCCTCGCTGGCTTGCTTTATATCTTCCAGCAATTCTTCGTTTTTCCTTAGAGCTTTGATCAATTCCATAAGCTTACAATTGTTTCCTTACTTTTTTTGCTCCTGCTACCATGCTATTGAGCTTTTTCTTTGCTGCCCATCGGGCTGTCTGGCTCAATCCACAATCCGGTGCTACTGATAGTTTGTCGGCAGGTACATGTTTTAGGCACAATTTAATGCTGGCTTCAATGTCTTCTACAGTTTCGATGTAGTAGCTTTTCACATCAACAATACCAATGGCTACATCCATTTTCTTTGCAAATTCGGCTGCCAGCTCTATTTCTGAAAATTGCCTGTTTGCCATTTCCAAATGGACTTCATCTACTTTAAAATCTAAGAACGCAGGTAACATATTGGCGATTTTCCGATAGCCAACGGCATGCCCTTTGAAATTGCCAAAACACAAATGCGTAGATAAGCGGGTTTTCCCCACAATCGGCTCTACAGTTCTATTGAAAATATCGACAAAACGATTGGTGTCTTCTTTATAGGCATAGCAACTCATGGAAGGTTCATCGACTGTGATCTCTGTGCAACCAGCAGCCACCAGGTCTTCCAATTCCTGACGAACAAAAGGCAGGATGGCCTCTGTGATTGCCCATCTGTCTTTGTACATCCCGTTGGGCAACAATCGCCCGCTCAGAGTATAAGGCCCGGGAATACTCGCTTTGAGAGTTGGCCCATCAGGTGCAAGCCGTTTCAATCGCTCAAATTCTTCAACCACACCCAATCCATTGGGTGCTGTAAGTTCTTCTATGATTTCATTTTTGCCTCTTTGATCATGTGCTGGCGGCCCCCATTTCCGAATGGATTCGGTATTTTCCTTTATCCCTTTGATAAAACCGTAGAACGACAAATTAAAATCAATCCGGGTTTGCTCACCGTCCGTGATCACATCCAAACCCGAGGAGACCTGATCGTGAATGGCAACAATCACTGCATCTTCTATCATTTCTTCGATATCAGCTCCTCCAAACTGATCAAGGTTTTGAGTGGCATGTTCCAGCCATCCGGGAAATGGATAACTGCCAATAACGGTGGTTCTAATTGGGTGATTTGTCATGATTGCTTAGGTTTATAAGACTAACTTTATTTAAAATTATTTGACCACCCATTTCGGGATGTATCAGCAAGATTATGAGGTACTTCCAACACTGTATTGATCTCAAGAAGTGCTGTCCTCAGTTTGTTCGTATCTACAGCATCTGATCCGGTATCATCATCCAATGAGAGATTAGCAGCCAACCCGGCTGCCTGCCCCATCGACATGGTTTGTGCCATAGACCGGCATGAAGCATGGGCATCATGAGTAGCGGAAAAGCACCTGCCAACCACCCAACTCCGCTTGCTATCTTTGGGTACTATGGTGCCATAAGACACACCATATACCCCATCATTTGGTATGTACTGCCAATAAGTTTCATCCTCACCATTATCTCCCTTTCGGTGGTCTTCAATAGGTGCGCCACAAAGAAAAATACTGTCTTCAGGAACCTTACGTTGCATGCAATGTTCTTTGGTCAATCGTTCCAATCCATAGACCCTTCGTGTTTCCCTTACTCCGATCTGATTGGATAATCCTATGATTTTAGACCCTTCAAATCCGGGTATTTCCTCTCGAAAAAAATCTTCATAGGTATACGATTGTCTTCTTCCTTCTATTTCTGCCAACGTCAAATCTCTTGCATCCAATCCTTTCAAATCCGTGACTTTTACAGCAACAGTAGAGACACAGCCAGTTTGACACATTTCATGAACAGAACCATCTTTCCTAGGTAAATTATGTTTGCCACTTTCGAATGAAACATGCATCTTTTCTTTGAGCATTTTTCTTCCTCCTGCTTTTTCGAATAAGCCTAAATCTACATTGCTCATTCTAAAAGTAGTTGTCAAGCTCTGTGCTGGTTCATTTTCTCCGGCAAGTTCAAATCCATAGTCAGACAAATAGCTGAAATCCGCATCTCCTGAAGCATCGATTACCCTTTTGGCGATGATTTTATAAAAACCACCTTTTGTCCAAAAGACACATGTACTGCGTTCATTTTCTTCCGACAATACTTCAATCAATGTGGTATGCAACAGGTAATTAATACCCGCCTCTACAATCAATTTATCCCAAACATATTTCAAACGTTCTGGATTGTAATTTACGCCTGTGCCTGCCCCATAGGTATTTGGTCGGAGGAAAATATCACCAGTAGCATTCAGTTCATTTACGATCCTATCTGGAATTCCCCCAACTATTTTTCTTGGCATTTCTCCCGGAGTAAAAAAGCCATAAAAAGTATCCAACATTTGGGTGGATGTACCCCCTGGAAATCCATACCTTTCAACCAATGCCACGTCATATTTACCAGATTCAGCAGCCGCCAAAGCAGCCACACAACCAGCCGATCCTGCCCCGATTACGAGAATATCCGTTTCGAACAAAACAGGTATGACATTAAAGTTGAAAATTTCTGATATCATGAATTCCCTACATTTTTATACAGTTCTGCCAGTCGATGGGCATGTTCATCGTATGCACTTTCGAAAAGTGCAGTAGCCATTTCAGTACCAACTATGGCTGCACTGCTCAACACCTTCGGTGGATGCCCTGCCTCGGTAAGCAACCTCGCCACCTCTACTTTGATGCAGTTGATCAATAAAACTCCACCAACTGAAGAGCCAGGTCCTACAGGAGTTTCCAGATTTGGAATTTTGACCATTGCATCACCTAACGGCGCACCAGAATCCAATATCAGATCGGCAAAATCACTCAGCTTTTTGCCGTCTTTTCTTTTACTTGTACTTTGAGCCGAATGTTCTTTGGTAATTAAAGCTATCACTTTGATGTTCCTTTTTTGGAATTCTTCGGCCATTTCTATCGGCACTACATTGCATCCGCTGGAAGAAATCACCAATGCAGTATCCTGTTCTTTCAAATCAAAATTTCTTAGGATACGACTTGCCAGACCTTCCACATTTTCCAGAAACATAGCTTGTCTTTGTCCATTGGCACCAACTACCAGGTTATGAAATGTAAGCGAAAGTTCGACTATCGGATTGAAACCTGGAAAAGAACCATACCTCGGCCACATTTCCTCCACCATAATTCTACTGTGTCCTGACCCAAACAAATGCACCATTCTGCCTGCTAAAATGGTATCGGCAAACCAATGTGCAGCCTTTTTTATTTCTTCTTCCTGAAGGGAAATGGTATCCGCAATACCTTTACTTTTATTGATATACTCTGCTATTACACTCATGTATTTTATATTATTGATTTTGAAAAGCAAATGTTGCCGCACCTATGGCACCTGCAAATTCACTGAATTGAGCCTTTTCTATTTTGGTTTCTATTCCTCCGGGACGCCATTCATACAAATCCATAAAAGACTTTAAGGGGTCAAATAAGGCATCATTTGCATTGGAAATACCACCGCCAATGACGATCATTTCCGGTGACAACACATTGCAAATAGAACAAATCCCAATAGACAACTTTCGAACTGATTTGAGCCACAAATAAGTAGCGAAGTGATCCCCTTTTACATAGGCATCAACCAGTTCACAGACTGACTGAAACCTGCCATGACTTCTCCGCACGATGGATGATTCACCAAAAGCATCTTCGAGTGTGCCTGGTATATTGGTTATGCCAAGCTCATTACTTTCGGCATCCAATGAGAAGTGCCCGAAATGTCCGGCTAAGCCATGAAAGCCTTCATAAATAGCTCCATTGATCATAATACCGCCACCTATTCCTGTTCCCAATGTGAGCATTACAAGGTTCGATACTCCTTTTCCAGTGCCAAAAGTACCTTCCGCCAACAATGCCGCATGTGCATCGTTTAGCACTTTCACTGATTTCATTCCTAAAAAATCAGCCCAATTAAATCCTTCCAAACCTTCCAATCTTCCGGGCATGTATGCAATGGCATCATGTGCTTTATTGGAAATTCCTGGTGCTGATAGCCCACAAGGAATTTCACCTTTTACATTTATCTGAAGGTGGGCTAAAACTTCGTAAACAGTGTCTTTCCAAGCACTTCCCTTTTTATCGGTTTCCCTGACCACACTTTCCAAGACTTCACCATTCCTACTGATGAGAACGCCTTTGATGTTGGTGCCTCCGACATCTATCCCTATGACTTTATCTGATTCCATTAATATTGTCCTTCGCTTATACTCCAACCACCATCAACAGATAATACCTGACCTGTGACAAAGCCAGATTGATCCGACATCAAATAACAGGCAGCCCCATCCAGGTCTTCCGGTCGGCCTATCCTGCCTCCATCAAGCGGTTGTTTGGTCTTTATAAATTTTAAAATTTCTTCATCATTGACAGCACGTTGTGCCATAGGTGTTTCTACCAGTGCCGGGGCAATTACATTGACTCGAATGTCGTTTTTTGCATAGTATGATGCAATTGATTTGGTAAATCCAATGATGGCTGATTTTGCTGCCGCATAAGCATGGGTAGTGAAAAATCCCGGTGAAGGAGAAAAACCCAAAACAGAACCCATATTCAGTACAACCCCCGGCTTCTCCAACTCTAAAAACTTACGTATAGCAGCCTGATTGGAGAGCATCAATGATGAGAGGTTTAATTCCAATGTCTTGTTCCACCCGTCAATTGATATTTCATGAAGTGGCCCATCACCCATTTTTCGACCACTGCCACCAGCCACATGGTACAGTCCATCGAAGCTATTGAAGTTTTCTTCACAAACTTCTATTGCCCGCTTAGCAGTATTGGGATCAGTTGCATCTCCCGATATAGCCAAAGCACTTTTTCCAAGAACCTCTTCAGCGCTTCTACAGCTTTCTTCTTTCCTGCCCACAATTACTACCCTTGCTCCCTGATTGATAAACGCCTTTGCAGCGGACAATCCGAGCCCTGTGGTACCTCCAACAATGACTAAACCCTTGTTCCTTAACATACTAGTTCTTTTCTATTATTTTCTGAGTCAATACCCCTGTCGCCTTGTGTTTTATGATCACTTTGTCTCTGCCATCAGGCAATTTTTCTTCTTTGATCAGAAAGTGTTGCTCGTCATAGTCTATGAATTGTTGAAGCTTGTCAACATTGGTTTTTCCCCTCCATATTTCTAAGGCGACAGGTTCCCACTGACCTGATTTGATTGACCTGTAACACGCATCCATTATTTCGTTCACAATATATCCGTCATAGAAATCTTCCATTGGCTTCCGACTCTGATCCATAGCATCAAACATATCGGTGAACATGTGAGTATATCCCAGTGCATTCACTTCATCTCCAACCGGAAACAACCACCCCATCTGTTTTTCGGCCTTTTCTGCCACATAGTCTTTCTGACCCTTGTCACTGTACATTTCAAAACCGGTCCTCAAAAAATGATCAAGACGTATATTGCCTTCTGTTCCGGCAACCTCATCCCTCAGATCCATACCACCACGGTAGGTCCAGCTTACTTCAAACTGGCTGATTGCACCATTTTCATATTCAATCAATCCAATGGCATTGTCTTCAGCCGCAATGGGTTTTACCATCGTTGCTGCCCAACACATCACCTTGACTGGTTTGATATCCTTGCCAATGAAGTTCCTGCCGATTTCAATACAATGACAGCCCATATCGATAATAGCACCGCCTCCAGACTGTTCTGCATCCCAGAACCAATCGCTGTGAGGACCGGGATGTGCTTCCCTTGACCGTGTCCAGAGGACTTCACCAATAGCTCCATTTTTTACCGACTCCAAAGATTTTAGTGTTTTGGGTGTGTAAGCCAGGTCTTCAAGATAACCATGGAAAACTCCAGCTTTTTCTACTGTTTCCAATATTTCTTTGGCCTCAGCAGCATTTCTTCCCAGAGGTTTTGTGCATAAAATGTCTTTTCCTGCCTGAGCTGCCAATAAGATGGCTTCCTTGTGCAAATTGTTGGGCAATGCCACCACTACCACATTGCTATCATCATTTTGTATGGCCTTTGCCATATCCGTTTCCCAATTGGGAATATCCCAGGTTTTAGCAAATTCCTTTGCACGGTCTTCTGATCTGGAATAAACCGTTTGAACTCTGTCCCTTCCTCTTTGCTGGTGCAGGGTCATGGTATAAAAGGTGCCAATCAGACCTGAACCCAACATGGTTATTTTATTGCCTTTCATGTTTTGTATATAGCTAAATGTTATAGTTTCAATTGTGTCCAAGCATTTTCTTAGCATACTTCTGCATATACTTTTTCCATGTATCCATTGACTTTTTCAAATGAACATCACTGGGTTGTTTGATCCCATAGGTCTGCAGTCCAACCGGTCCACTAAAGCCCAAATCCAGAAAAGTTTTCAGATAAAGATAGGAATCATAATTTCCATCGCCTAGTGGCTGAATAAATGAATCCCAGATATGGTTGTCGTCTGTAGGCGTAGCTGTAGCCCCGTTAAAACTTATGGCAAATAAATACGGCATAGACTCTTTTGCCAGTTCTGGAAATCTTTTTACAGGATCTATTTTCTCCCTATAAGAATGTGCAAGGAAATGGCAAAGGTTAAAAGTCATACCAAAGTTCCTTCTGTTGACTTTTTCACTCACTCTTATGGCATCTTCGGCACATTCTATCCAGCAATTGATGTGAGGATACAACATGATTTTTACTCCATATCTGGCAGCCTTGTCGGCTATTTCCTGAAAAATAGGTATAGCCATTAAATCATTCTCCTGAGAAGATGGTTTGAATTGCTTGCTCACCACATAAAGCCAAATCATCGTCGGTTTTCCCTCTACCATTTTAAATATGGATTCGATATCCGGATCGAAGGGTTGATCTAGATCATCTAGGTCAACCTTCAAATAATTGGTGTAGATGTTCAATCCTTTACCTTCTACAGCCTCCTGCATCTCCTTATAACCTTCTATTCCCTCTTTTTCCACTCCATCATATCCTAGTTTTCGAAGTAATGTGGCTTGTTGCTCGAACGTATCGAACCCACCACTTTTAACCCCTGAGTTAAATGCAAAAAAAGGGTTTTTAACAACCATTTCCTGTCCGAATACAAGGGTAGTTGCATTCCAGAAAAAGACAAAGAGTAATAAAATCCGCAGTATCAATTGATTTTTTTGTTCCATTTAATTTAGGCTTAATAAATAAGTAGTAATGTCAGCCAATCCTTGTTCGTTAAGGCCTAAAGCAACGGCATCAGGCATGATACTGGTGTCCATTTGCTTCTTGCTTTCTATGTCATTTGATTGAATGACAGTTTGATTTCCTGTCATGTCTTTGATCACGGTAGTTTCCCCTTCGGAAAGCAAAAAACCATAAATAGCCTGTCCACTTTTTGTTTTGACCATCACAGGTTGGTAACCAAAAACAATTGCTGCACTTGGGTTAATAATAGCATCAAGCAATGCTGCCTGATCATATTTCTCACCCACTCCGGATAAATTCGGCCCAATATCCATCCCCTTATCCCCAATTTTGTGACAAGTAATACATTTGGTCATAAAGGCTTTTTCACCTGAAACAATATCACCTTTTAAAGCAGAGATATTAGAAGTCGATAGTTGCTTTCCTCCAGATTTTATAAAATATTCACTGGCCAGAGTACGGATTTCCATTTCAGGATTTTTAAATATTTCAGACGAAATAGCGGCAATCATTTCATTTGAAAGTTGTTTATTGGAAGCTAAGCTGATCAACAAACGGCCTCCAATGACATCTCCAGCCATTTTCTTTCCTGCCTCGATTCTTTCATTATTTGGTGTAGATTCATTCAGCAACTTCTTTTGCAACAACGCTATTTCTTCAGGGACTTCAAAAGTTTCACTTTTCTCCAAACTCTCCCAATCCCATAAAGCAAACCAGTCATTGTTCTTTCTAAAACCAAGCCACCAGTTTGCCAGGTCACTGACTGGAGTTCCTTTTTCCATTTGTCCCAATTCTATCATGGCAGCAACAGCCTCCTTATCGGGAATAAATGCCAGCGCATCCACAGCCATTTTTCTAAGGCTATCCGGTACGTTTTGTGCCATTGCTCGTTCCTTTAATAAAGGAATAGACGACTTTGGGTGCAGTCTCCACACCAACGATGCAAATGCATCAGACCATGCCGATAGCTTCCCTTGGTCAGGCAGTAAGTATTTATAAGCTTGATCCTCCTTACCTTCAAATGCCATTCCCAAAGCCTCAAGGTACCAACGGTCTTTACCATCGTAATTCTGAAATAATTCCTCAATAAAAGGTTCACATTTTTCCCATGGCACATCTCTTAAAGAAATGGCCACTTCCCTTTTGACGGCTACTGACGGATCATCAACAGCTATTTTTGCATATTTCAATAATGACTCTTTTCGATTTTTAAGAGCCCTGTATGCCGTAACTCTTAGCCTGGAATTGGGTTCTATTTTTAAAATATTTTCCACAACAGAAACACCATCATCTCCGAGTTGAGTCAAAAGCCAAATTGCCCTGGCCTGATGGTAAGGATTGTCTGATTTTAATATTTTTTCGACATCTGGCAAGACAGCAGCACCTTGATTTTTGAGTTTTTCAAACCCTAGGTTCCTCACATTGACAGCCGGGTTTAGTAAAGCAGTAATTTGACCTTCTGTAGTATTCAAATCAAGTTTTGGTGGTTTTAGATTCACACCTTTTGGTGTAATCCTGTATATCCTTCCGTACCCAACGCTATCCATCATTTTATGCCCACCTACTACAGGGTCATACCAATCAGAAATGAAAATTGAACCATCAGTTCCCACTGCGGCATCACTTGGCCGAAACCATTTTCTTGTATCTCCATCTACTTCATGCCAAATATATCCCTCAGTTGATTTATTCATTGAGGTCACCAGATTTCGTCTGTTAAGATCAAAACCAGCACCATCCTGTTTTGGTTGATAGGCAAAAACTACATTTCTACCGGCATCTACACTTAGGAGCATTCCCTGAAACTGTGAACCAAAGGCATCTCCTTCATAGACCACTACTCCCGTTGGTGAACCAGCCCCTGTATTGTCGCCAGCTGGTATTACTCCCGGATCATTCTGATGCCAATGGGCTGTAAATATATCCTGATCCGGTTTGCGGTCTGCCTGCCACGTCCTTGAGCCATCCGCATTGAAATATCCGGCATTTCCACCTTCCATTAGCCAGGTGGTACGGCATGTTTCCACCTGATCGTCATTGTCGTTTTGCCACATATTTCCATAAGAATCCAGTGCCAATTCATAGGCATTTCGAAAGTTGTGTCCTACTACCTCTAACCCAGACCCATCGCTACCAATGCGCAAAGCCAAACCTCCAACCCAAATTCGTCCGTCATCACTCACCTGAGCAGGCTCATTACTTTTGTTGTAGGGAGTGCCACCTGTGTACACGCTACCCGAACGCAACATCCAGCCAGATTTATCTGTCACTACATGAGGACCTGCATTTCCCGTATTGAAATACCACTTTCCATCCGGGCCAGCGACAATAGAATGAAGGCTATGATCATGATCGAAACCTCCAAAACCTGTAAGAAACACTTCTCTTTTATCTGGCACGTCATCTCCATTTTCATCGGTATAAACGAATAGAGTAGGTGCACAAGAAACCAATACCTTATTACCAATAACAGCAACCCCCAAAGGTGCCACCAAATCTTTGTCCTGAACGAAGACCTTTGATGAATCACAAATACCATCTCCATTGGTGTCCTCCAAAATCATGACCCTGTCGCCCTTGTCAAATGCCAGGCGATCCTCCGGTTTGTTGTTAAAACCACGATAATTCACGGCCTCCGTTACCCATACCCTGCCCCTGACATCCACATCCAAATTGGTGGGATTGTAAAGGTCGGGAGATTCAGCCCAAAGTGTGGCTTCCCATCCCTCAGGTAAGACAAAACCATTACTGGTTGTAGTTTTAACATCTAACTCAGGAACTTCGTAGGAAGGTTTTCTGGTGTCTTCACAGGAACTCACCAAAATCATTGACGGTAAAATGATTCCGGCCAGCAGTTGAGATAATTGTAGTTTTAAAAACATGTGATTTGTATTTGTCCAACAAATCTCCTTATTATATACCTTATAAAATGATACTATTCTAACTATAAATACAAAATATTTAGCAGTTATGATGTTAACATTTTATTATAATAATTTTGATTTAAATTAGTATTACTTATTCACCATCAAATCTTTCATCACCATGATCTCCAGAAGACATTTATTAAAATCATCAATTGGGTTAATTGGATTAAGCTATATTAACATTTATCAACCCTTTGCTCGGGATAAATCTAACCGACTCAAAATTGGGGCATGTGATTGGTCTATTCATCAGCACAGCAATGTTGATGCAATAAAAACAGGAAAAATGATTGGCCTTGACGGGGTTCAGATTAGTCTCGGGACATTGAAAAATGACATGCATTTAAGGCAAAGGGGAGTACAGGATTTATATAAGAAAGCATCAAAGGAGCATGGAGTAGCTATCGGTGGTATCGCTATTGGCGAAATGAATTCTATCCCATATAAATCGGATTTGCGGGCAGAACAATGGGTCAGTGACAGCATCGATGTAGCTCAAACTATGGGATGTAAGGTTGTGTTAATGGCCTTTTTCAACAATGGAGATCTAAAAGGTGATAAAGAAGGAACTAAAGAAGTAATTAAACGGCTAAAAAAAGTTGCACCAAAGGCAGAGGATAAAGGCATTATTCTGGGTATTGAATCATGGCTGAGTGCTGAAGAGCACATGGAAATCATTGATGCAGTAGGTTCTCCAAATGTAAAAGTGTATTATGATGTAGCCAACTCAAACAAAATGGGATATAACATCTATGAAGAAATCAGGTGGCTGGGAAAAGACAATATCTGTGAGTTTCACGCCAAAGAAAACGGATTTCTTCTTGGTAAAGGGCTAGTCGATTTTAAAGAAGTGCGCAAGGCGATAGATGACATTGGGTTTGAAGGATGGGTGATGATCGAGGGTGCTGTGCCCAAAGGTGACGACATGTTTGAGAGCTATGTACTCAATAATAAATATCTAAGATCGGTTTTAAACAGTTAGTTTTCTTCTCATTCCACATGAAACCAATACTGGAAAAATTAACCTTAGAACCGAAGTTTTCATTCGTGGTACTCAAAGATGTATTGCCATACTACCTTACTCCCTGGCATTACCATCCTGAGTACGAACTGGTGCTGGTAGTAAAAAGTACTGGCCAACGGATTGTTGGAGATAAAATCGAAAATTTTACGGATGGAGATTTGGTTTTGATGGGACCGAATTTACCCCATGTGTATAACAATGACAGCCAATACTACGAGGGAAATGATGACCTCAAGGCAGAAGCCATTGTCATCCATTTTACAGAAGACTCTTTAGGTAATGGTTTCTTTGATCTGCCGGAAATGGCGTTGGTAAAACAGTTGTTGAAAACATCTGAGCGTGGAATGAAAATTGAAGGCAAAACCCGTGAAATAGTGGAATCCAAGATGCACTCCATACTTTCAAAAAAAGGCTCATCCAGAATTATTGAACTACTCTCTATTCTTGATATCCTTTCAGCTACAAAAGAATACCGACTGTTGGCTAGTCCGGGGTTTATGATGAAAAACAATACTTCGGGCACAGAAAGGATTACCAAAGTCCATGAGTATATCATGATGAATTTTAAAAAAGACATTACCTTGGATGAGGTGGCAGGAATTGCCAATATGGTTCCTAATTCTTTTTGCAGGTTGTTTAAGTCTTGCACAAGGAAAACATTTTCCTCTTTCCTCAATGAAATCCGAATTGGTTATGCCTGTAAGCTTATTTCTGAAGAAAGACAAAACATAGCCGAAATCTGCTATTCAAGTGGATTCAACAACCTGTCAAATTTCAACAGACAGTTTAAGAAAATCACCCAGAAATCACCTTTGCAGTATAAGAGGGAATATCAATCAACTATGGACTAACACTGAACGAACCAAAAAACTCAGTTGTTTTATACTTTTCAATACTTCTCTTTTTTATAAACCAGCAAAGGAAAATCCATCAGGTAAGAAAGTTCTTTGGTCACACTCTTATGGAAAAGCCTGTCTATAATATTTCTTTTTTCCATCAAAATAGTTAAAACATCACTTTTCTCCTCCATCATATAAGTATCTATTCCCAGAGTAATATTTTCACTGTAAGTCTTTTTCTCAAAAGTAATATTTTCACAATTAACAAAGCCTTCCAACTCTTCCCTGAAATGAGACAAAAGTGCCTCTTCAATCAAATTGTTCCTCTTGGACAAATGTAGAATAGTAATATCGGAATTGAACGGAGAAGAAAACTTAACCAATTCACCTATGGCAATTTTGTCCTCTTCCTGATAACTGGTAGCGTACACAATCTTTTTCAGTCCATTAAAAGTTGCTTTTTTGGGAACAGCCAAAATTGGAATATCCAGATTATCAAGCAATTTAATGGTGTTACTGCCAGCCATCATATCAAAAACATCACTCACTCCTTTTGTCCCAATAACAATCAGGTCAATTTTCTTTGCTGCAATGAAATTCTGAACAGAAGATAAAAAATTGCCACTAATCACGTGCGAGCTGGTAGAAAAATTATCGTTCTTTATTTCATCACATATTACTCCAAGTCTTGCTTTAAACTCCTCTTCATATTCTTCATAATTTTTAACCCCTTCGGTCAAATGCTCATTGTAATACTCTTCGGTGAAAACATAAATCAATGACAGGTCAGCTTTATGCCGCTCTGCAATGGACACAGCATATTCAAGAGCATTCAATGATGTTTCAGAAAAATCTATCGGACAAAGTATATGGTTCATGGGCTGGTTTTAAATTCTCACTCTAAATTAATCCTCTTTGAACAAAGATTAAAATTTGTCACTATTGATTTCTTACGATTTGCTTACATTTTCATTTCCATTCAAATAAAATCGCCAGAATAAGGCTACATCAGATGTGGACTTACGACAAAAAACCGAATAGTAAGTTAAGCTCGAAAGCATGATTTTGAAGCGAACAATTATCCTATACAAATGACGTTTCTTGTTTATTAAAACCGTCAAAATACTTGATGAAAGTTAAATACCATTGTACAAATGAGATTAGAAACAACTTTTTTAAAAAATTAATATCATCAAAAATGAAGCTGTCAATTCTTTTAGTATTGATATTTTGGAACTATTGTGTACATGCTCAAGTAAGACAAAGTATCTCGGGTCATGTAAGATCCACGCATTCAGAAAGGCCAATTTCTGGTGCTCATTGCTATTTAAAAAATAACGAGCATATCGGTAGTATAACTGATAGTTTAGGTTTTTTTCATTTGAGTTTTTCGAAAACCTTACTATATGATACTTTAATTATATCTCGTATCGGTTTTGCAAAAAAGGAAGTACCTCCTTCATTTTACAACTATACATTTGACACACTCAGTTTCCATTTGGATCAACAATCCATTGTCCTTAATGAAATTTTAGTTGAGTCTCAGGGTTATGACCTAAAAGGCTTTGTACTATCGGCTATCGCCAGCATTCCAAAAAATTATCCCAATAAAGCACATCAATTAAAAGGATTGTATAGGAAAGTTTCTACTCAGGGTAAACAATACACTCGTCTTGAGGAGGCTGCAATAGCTTTAGATGATTATAATTACAAAACTCCATCTGAAGCTATCAGAATAACGACTGAATCCTTCAGACAAACAAAAGACTGGGGTGAAATAGATACAATGGCATTAAATATCTTTGATAAAACCAATAGAGGTATTTCTCAAAAACTTAATAAAGCTAGTAACCCCCTCAATAAACTGTATTTAAGTAATTTCATCCGTAATTATAGTAGAGAAAACGCTTTCTTTAATATCGAAAATATGAAAAAAAACATAGACCATTATCGCTTTGAGTTAATGGATATATCTATTTCAAAAGGCGATACTATCTATCAAATAGCTATTAGGTGGGAGCCAACTCTCCCTATAAAAAGACCTTCTGGGAAAACTTATTTAAAAATCAATACGAATGACATGGCGATTGTCGAAATGCAATTCTCTAAGGGTTTTGAAAACCAACCTTTAATAAGTCAGGAACATGTAAAATTTGAAAAGCAATATGGAAGGTATTACCCTAAGTATATTAAAAGTTTTAGTTATCTCTTTATCAATCAAGATTTTGACGATGAGGAGTATGATATTCATACTTTTTGGTTTGATAAGGTGAACATCAAAAAATTTAAAAAGATCAAATCGAAAGACGAAAACGATCGCAATGATCCAACAAGTTATAAACGCTCTACCTTAGATCTTGATTTTTGGTATCGTTCGCCTTTAATCAAGAAACACCCATTAAACCAAGGCGTAAGAACCGACATTGAAAAACACCAACCTCTGGAAGATCAATTTCGAGAAAATAAACCTGATCAATAAATATGACAAGCATTGCGAAGATAATACGGCACTTTTTTACCTTAGCTTTATTGATCGGTTTATTAAGTGGGTGTTCAGAAGAAAACCTCCCCTTATCAAATAAAGTCATTTTAATATTTCAAAACGTCAAAAATGAATCAACATTCTCGGATCAAAGATCATCTATAAAGTATATGGATGATCAGATGATACCACATGTCATAAATCCATTTGGGGAACAAAAACGCGTGATTTACACCTCTAGAAAACATTTAGATATTGCCTATCAAGATAAAGAAAAAGTTATACGACATTTTCTCTTAAAAAATGGGGATAGTGTACTTATAGAATTGAAAGGCAAATGGCCTGTTGTTGAAATATTGAATCGTAAGGCTAATAAATATGAAAGCAATTTTGAGAACAACAAACAACTGGATATATATGGAGATAAACCCTCGTCACTTGAAAGCTACTATTACTATTGGCAAACAGCAAACAATGGAATTAATCCCATATTTGGTAACATCATATCGGAAGAACTGCAAACTTTAAAGAAGAAGGCCTTTATTGAGATTAAAAAAGAACATACTTATATAGACTCCCTAGCAACGTTTGAAATTATTAATAACGAGATTGCTGATTTTTATCAAATGAAAAATCAATTTTCATTTGATAAATTGAAATTGTATGAGTCTGATAAGGTTAACTTTTCCAAAACTGAAGGCGTTGAAGCTATAACATCCAAGATTAGTAACGCCTCATCAGATTCTACTTCTGATTTTTCTTTTTATACATTTCATGATGATTTCATAACCCAGTATTATCAAGATTATGTATTTGATGCTATTACTAGTAATACAGATTTCACTTCTGTGTTGAATCAGAATCATTACAACAAGACTTTTAATAAACATCTGCTGTTTAAACATGTAGAGCAATTGCTAAAATCTTCATCCGTGGAACAAGGAAGAGACGCTCTTGATTTATTTCTAAAAGACTCAATAAACCGCAATTGGTCAAACTATTTATATTCAAAATACAACCTTGATCAGAGTTTTAATACTCATTGGCTAATCTCTGACAATCTAAATAGAACATATAATTTTGAAAGCCTCTTGCTGGAAAACAAAGGAAATCTAATCTACATCGATCTTTGGGCGAGTTGGTGTTTAAAAAGCATAAAAGAAATGCCCGCTTTAGATAATCTTATAGAGGATTATGCAACAAGGAAAGTTGTTTCAATTCACATTTCAGTTGACACTGATAAAGAAAAATGGAAATGGGCTGAAAATAAATATCTTCGTTTCAATCAATTGAATAGTTATAAACTTGATAGCCTTGATCTTCCTATTCTACAGAAAACATTTAATGTGGATTTTATCCCCAGATATTTGTTATTCGATCAGAAAGGAAATCTTATTCACGGAAATGCTCCAAAACCAAGTAGTGAAGAATTAAGAATTCTTTTAGATTCTTATTTAGAAGTCAGCATTAAAGTTGAAAATTGATTTTTCAATATACAGTAATGCTTGAAGGTTGAGGAATACCAAATTAGAGATTGAATGTAAACAGGACAACCTAAATCTTTGAAATGGGTATTGAGAAAATTTAAACGTAAACGCACCCCTGTCGGACACATAATTACGTTCGTTTTTTCCATTATTAATGTCATTGTACCCCGCCTTTTGTAACCTGGCTGTCAATATTGGTTACAAGAACTTTTCCTATCAAGTCCTTCGCTATTTCTACTACATTGTCATTGTAAAAATATCCCCTGCTAAGTTTTATTTCTGTTACCATCTGAAATCAAATCATTTTTAATAACTACTCCGGGGAGAAGCCGTATAAGTATCACGTAATTTAAAAACCAAACATTTAATCAAATGAAGAAAACAAAACTAATGAAGATCAACCTTGCTATTGCCCTCATGTTATTCAGTTTTAGCTCGATCGCACAAATCACTATACCTGCTCCCAGCCCGGCTGGATTAGTTTCGGGGAAAGTAGGACTTACCGACATTGAAATCAAGTACTCAAGACCTCAGACCAAAGGAAGAAAAATATTCGGAAATGGAGACGACTTTTTACTTCCTTATGGAGTGATGTGGCGTGCTGGTGCCAATGCCGGAACCATAGTGAAATTTAGTGATGACGTGAAAATAGGAAATGAAAGCCTGGCAGCAGGCGAATATTTACTATTGGCAACTCCGGGAAAAGATGAATGGACAGTCTATTTCTATACCGATATATCTATGGGAGGAAACTTATCTGCCTATGATGAAGCTAAAACGGCACTAAAGGCATCAGTAAAGCCCACAAAGCTTACAGAGGCAGTAAGTACTCTAACCTACAACATCAGTGACATCAGCGATGACAGCCAGTCAGCTTTTATTCAAATGGCTTGGGAAAATACTTCCGTAAAAATTCCTGTAACAGTTTCTTTTGATGATCAGGTGATGAAAGCTATTGCTAAAGGAACCAAAGTGAATGTAGCAAACTATGCTTCTGCAGCCAACTACTACCTGACTACCGGAAAGGATTTAAAACAAGCTCTTGAATGGATGAACCTGTACCTTGCTGAAGGTCAGAACGCAAATCAATTCTGGCATGTACATACCAAAGCCTTAATACAAGCCAAATTGGGAGATAAAAAAGGTGCGAAAGAAACTGCTAAAAAATCAATGGAATTGGCTAAAAAGTCTCCACAGGGAGATTTTGGGTATATCAAAAGAAATGAAGATTTGATTGCCGGACTATAATGAAAGAGACTTAATTTATAGAAAACACAAAGCTGAAGGGTTAATTCTCTTCAGCTTTTTTTATCTAAAAATATACATCACCATCATCAAGAAATGTAAAATACTGCCAGCCATCACGAACAAATGCCAAATAAAATGAGCCAGTTTCATCCTGTAGTCAATAATGTAAAAAACGATTCCGATGGTATAGGCCAAACCTCCAGAAGCCAACAGCCAAAATGCCGATTCTGGCAAAAGTAATTTTACAAGATTTATTTTAAAAATCACAATCCAACCCATTACAGCATACATCAAAGTGGATAGCAAATTGTATCTACCTGTAAAGAAAACCTTCAACAGAATACCCACAAGTGCCATTCCCCATTGTACAGCGAAAAATATCCATCCCAAAGTACCACCGATGGTAATAAGCAGAACTGGCGTATAAGTACCTGCTATCAACAAATAAATGCCACAATGATCCAGGATATTGAATATACGTTTGGCCTTCTTGTGTCGCAAGCCATGATAGATGGCAGAAAAAGTATATAACAATACCAGGCTGGTTCCATAAAACAAGGCACTAAACAAGCTCCATTCTTTGTCACTTTTTGCACCAAATACTATCAAAACCACCAACCCTCCTATAGCACACAGACCTGTGATGCCATGCGACATCAGGTTAAACCACTCTTCAAGTTTGGATTGTTCTTTGAACCTTTCGGTGTTTTTTATCATTCTATGTCAAAGTTGAGCTTGATATAAATTCCGTCTTGAGCTGCCTTATATTTTTGTCTGAAACGATAATGCGTGTATTTTCCAAGTAAAAGATACAAAACTATAGAAGTCAGTAGTTATCTACATATAGAAATATAAGTTTAACTTTATTGAATGGATATAATCAACTACCCCGAGGCAGAGCCATCGGGGTATTAAGCGGAGTATTTTTATTTTATGAAAAACCTACCGTTTTTCAATCTTTTCCGTTTTCACCTTGGGGCAGAGCCCAGAGGAATTTTATAGATTAAAAGGACAGAACTTTCCGAAGTTTTCCAGACGGTTCAGAACTGATCATGATTGTAGTTTTTAGCCAAATATTTCACGTCACTTCTGTAGAAATCTCCTAGAACCACCCTTATAATACTATTTCACAGTAGATAAAAAACACCAACACATACAAAATATTCATGTGTTGACAATCATTATCCTACTTCACCCACTGCAAGCTGTTCTTCAATATGGTCTGATAAGCTTTTAAATCATGTGCACGCTCATCATGGCCTAAAGTGTTGCCTATAATTTTGGCTTTAGGGTGTTTTACAGTCCACACCACAGGAAATTCTTCTCCTGACTCAAGTCCTTTGCCGATTGCCAGCACTTCTATATCAACAGCCTCAGGATCTTTTTTCCATCTGTACAGTTCATCGGTAATCCTAAATCTCGAAGGAACACCTTTCATAATCGGATGGTTCGGCTTAAGCACTCTCACTTCAAACTCTTGTAGTTTTTCGTGAGACTCAGAGCCTCCTCCTACCAGTTGTTTGTTGTACTCCGGCCAGTCTCTCCAGTTGTACCAGGTACTTGGGTGAAAGATCAGCATGCTTTTTCCTGCATCTACATGTGAGAATATTTTCTCACGGGTTTTATCGTCAATTGGTTTGTTGTTACAGATGTAAAGAATATCCGTCTCATCCAGCCATTCTCCAAATTGAGTGGAGCTCTCGGTATAAGTAACAGTCGTTTTACCTCCCTCACTCAATAATTTCCCATCCTGTACACCAAAGTATTTCAAAAACTCATGTGAGCCTCCTCCGCCCATCATGGACACCCTTTTTGCGTTTGGATCTTTAGAAATATAAGTACCGGGAGCAGTAACGATGATCTCGCCTTGCATCATAGTCCAATGGCCAGGGAAAGTACAGACATAAGGATATCGTCCTGGCTGGTCAGGAATTTTGAAGAGAATTGAACCTTTATTGCCCGATTCAATCATCTCAGTAGCTGCTAATACATATCTTGATTTCGGTACATATCCGGATTTTGCGGCTTCAGGATTGGTCACAAAACTATCAACCATTTTGCCAAATGCAGCCAGACTACCGGGACGGATCACCACCAGATTGTGGGGCATCTGATCTACATTGTTCAAAGTAATTTCAACTGTCTGTCCGGCTGTGGCATACAGTACTTTTTTGTCAAATGCCATTTCCTGATTCACAGTATTCAGGCTCAATCTTAGGTCAGCTTTCAGTTTCCCAATTTTGCCTATGCCCGCATCAATGTATCGCTCTCCACCTCCGTCATGACAATGAACAGCTATTATATTTTTTCCCGCTTTGAACAGATTGCCCAATTCAGCATCCAGTTTCACAAACTTGTAGGGTTTGCTTACTCCTCCTTCTGAAATCAACAACTGACCATTTACATAAACGTCGTAACCATCATCGTGCATTACTTTCAATACCGGATCAACTATCGCTGCATCAAGTGTTACTTCTCTTCTCAGCCAAATATCCGATTTATTCCATGGCGTTCTAACGCCAAACGTTTCTTTTCCACCAAAAGGTGACCTTCCGTTTTGCCATGAGGAATCATCAAAATCTACCGCATACCAATCATCTGCTGGTTGTCCCTCAGTATATTGCCATTTAACCTTTGCTTCTTCAGCCGACGGAATCAGCATATCTACAGAGGCGGCATCTACAGTTTCATAGTTGAGCTCGCGATAGTAAATCTTAATCGCCGCTTTCAACCATTTATCAGCAATGTTTGCAGGATTATCGACAGCCACTGCTATGGCTTTAGAAAGTTGGTCTGTTTCCGGAAGTTCCCCGGCACGTAGTATAGCCGCCAACCTGATATGCAAATTAGCATCCTGAATCAACGTAGATTTTGCCAATTCCTCACTTCCAGTTTCTGAATTGGGAAGCAACGATAGTGCAGCTCTTTTCACTGCAGGATATTTACTGGATAAAGCTTCAATCGCAGCACTGCCCGCTTCCATATTAGCACCGTCCAAAGCCCCTAAGCCTTTCAATGCCCATAGAGCATGTGCTCCACTAAATTCGTTTTTATCACTGCCCGCCAATTCGATTAATTTCGGAATCAAATCTGTTTTGTTTCCCTCCACAATCAGACGTTGGGCTGTAATGCGCCAAAACATATTGTCACTTTCAAGCCCTTCTATCAATGCCTCATTGTCATTTGGATCAATTTCGGTAATATCCGAATCATCACCATCTTCATGTCTGATGATATAAATCCTTCCATGTCCTTTATCCCGAAGTGGATTGAGATGTGCATTTCCTTCTCCTTTGTCAGCATTCCAAATCTGATTTTCCATTCCCCTTTTATCAGGATTGTGCTGGATTACCGGGTTGTACCAGTCGGCAATCCAAAGATTTCCATCAGGACCTGTTTCAGCAAATACAGGAGCAGTCCATGCATCAGTACTTGCGAAAATATTGCCTCCATCTACTTCTTTAAACCCTGCACCACTTTCTTCAATTCTTGCAAGGTGCACCAAATGTCCGGTTGGCTCACTGACATACATTTGGTTTTGGTATTCCTTAGGATAATTTCTTGCGGTATAAAAATTCGCACCTGCTGCTGCAGTATATCCACCCCTCACATCTACCTGTTGCAATGGTATCGTATCAACAGGTGTAATATTATAATGCCCCTGAATAAAATCTGCATTGATCGCCCATGTAGGCCTTTTAGATAAGTAATCATAATGTCTTAAAGGAATACCGACATAACACGCATGGTTGTTGTTGGCAGTTGATCCAAATATTTCAAAATCTTCTCTGATACCCAGCCCCCAGGTGTTGTTGTTGAAACGACCTACCGGCTCAAAAAACTTTCCATCCTTTGAGAATTTGTAAACCCCCATTTTAAATTCCACACTTTTTCCTTCGAATTGATTTTCGAACCCGGAATATCCCACCGAACCCCAAATCAAATTGTCCTGACCATAGCGAAGTGATGAAGGACCGGCATGTGTATCGAACGTACCAAATCCACCGAAAAGTACAGTACTTTTATCCATTTTATCATCTCCATTAGTATCTTCCAGAAATACTATGTCAGGAGCTTGAGCCACAATCACCCCACCTTTTACTTTGACTATACCAGTAGATAAGCTTTGCTTAGTAGCATAATCAATAAATTTATCTGCTTTACCATCACCATTGGTGTCTTCACAAATCGTAATGCGATCCCCACCTACATCATTATTCAATCCATGAGGGTAATCCTGAGACTGAACCACCCAAAGCCTGCCTCTTTCATCCCATGTAAAGGCGATAGGGTTGATTATCTCCGGTTCAGATGCAAAGAGTACTGTTTCAAAACCATCAGGAACCTGTATGTGTTTTTGGGATGCTTCAGGGCTAAGTGGATTTTGTACTCTTGGCTTTACACCTGTATAAGTTAACTCAGGTAATTTCTCCATGTCGCTCGTACATGCCAATAAGAAAGTCAAACAACAAAAAGCAATTGAGGATTTAATAATCGGGTAATTCATTTGTACTAGGGGTTTAGTTTAATCAATACTTGAAGAGACTGTTTCAAAAGGATTAAACAGTTGCCGGATTTATTCCGGCATCCCTTTGCGAACACATCAATAATTATTTCTCGAACAGATTCCTGAATACCTGCCTGAACGACAATCAGGAATCTGGGGATTCTCTACATTATAAAATAGCCTCTTATTTTTCTTTATTATTTTTTTCTATATTCAGAATAAGGCAAAGTATCAGATACATCTATGGTGCCTGCTTCCCAACCTGTGGCCGGAGATAATACTGCTAAAAACTCAAGTTCATCCTCTCCTGCATTAAAGGTAGCATGAACTATTGCAGGATCAATATAGACAGAATCTCCCGGCTTCAGTATTTGTTTTTCGTTTTCTATCCATTGTTCTGCTGTGCCTTTTAGTACATAAAGTATTTCATTCATTTCCGGATGGTGATGAAAATCATGCCCTCCTCCTACAGGCACAGTTACCTTCACCATGTAAGTACCAGCTTGTTTGCTAATCTCAGCATTGTAGTGCCAGTGATGGTTTCTTCCCAATACCATTTCCTGCACACATTCTTCTTCCTTTGTGAATTTCCAATACTTACCCATAAGCTTACTTGTTATAGGTCAATGCCTTGAATCTTCTGGTCAAATCGGTCAGCGATTGCTCCACTCCCATTCTTTCCAAAGACGAAGCGCCTACAAAACCGTGAACATCCGTTTTGTCCATTACTATTCGTACATCTTCAGGAGTATTGATGGGGCCACCATGAGCCAAGAAGAAAGTATCAGGATTAGATTTTTTTACCGCATCAATGATCACCTGAGTTCGCTCAAGAGCGTCATCCATAGAACAAGTAGCTCCTTCCACACCGATAGAACCTCCAACAGTAGTTCCCACGTGAGCTATTATTGCATCTGCTCCTACATCCGCCATTTGCACTGCTTCTTCTGGTTTTGCTACATAGACCACTGAAAACATGTCCATCTTGGTAGCCAAGCGTACCATTTCTACTTCCTTTTGGAAACTCATTCCTGTTTCCTCCAATACATTTCTAAAATGTCCGTCAATAATAGAATGTGTAGGAAAATTGTTTACTCCTGAAAATCCCATATCCTTTACTTTCAGCAACCAATGCCACATCCTTCTGCGTGGATCTGTGCCATGCACACCACAGATCACAGGAATTTCTTCTACCACCGGCAGTACTTCATATTCACCGATTTCCATAGCTACGGCATTGGCATCTCCATAAGCCATCATACCTGCCGTGGAACCATGACCAGCCATTCTGAATCGACCTGAATTGTACACAATGATCAGGTCAGCTCCTCCCTTTTCGATAAACTTAGCACTGATTCCTGTACCAGCACCTGCAGCTATTATTGCTTCCTTTTTATCTACAGTAATTTGTAAACGATCTCTAACTTCTTGTTTTGTGTAGGGATTTCCTTTCCCCGTCCATGGATTTGGCATTTTTAAAATATGTTTATTGGTTTCTTTTAATTTTATCCTTTTTCACTTAGCATCATTTCTTAATCATCTGCAAAAGAATTTCTACTGATTTTTCCGCAAAAACTTTGTCGTTAATATTGGCATCTATTTCCAGTATCCTGATGTCATCATTCGCATGTTTTTTTATTGACTGAAATAATGCCTGGTCTGCTTCCTGATCATAAAATACTTCTGCCTCAGCACTCACTTGTGACAAGCCTCTTAGCGGTAGCAAGATACAAACCTCACTTGTTGATTTATTCAATTTTTGCGCTATTCTTTCACCCAGTATCGTATTCTCTTCTACATTGGTACGCATAAGCGTAACATCTGGAGCCCAACTGTAAAGCAGTCGTGATTTGTATTGTTCAGGTACAGAGTCAATCGTACCATAGTTGACCATATCCATACATCCGGGCACAACCACCTGTGGAATACCCATTTGGGAGGCAGCCGTCAACCGATCAGTACCTGCACTGCATATTCCTCCACATAAATCATCTGCCAACTCAGTCGTAGTAATATCCAATACGGCATCAAAACAGCCTTCTCTGATCAGGGACTCCATCGTCCTGCCTCCTACACCAACGGAATGAAAGGTCAATACATCAAATCCCTCTTCTTTCAACAACGAAGAACATACATCAACGCATGGTGTGGTATTGCCAAATATACTGATGGCTATGCTACCTGAAGTCTCTGCCTGGTCAATTTGCCCGGAATGAATCATGCCATTGATAGCTCCTGCAGCCTGACTGATTAACAACCTGCTGATACTGTTAAGCCCGGCTACATCAACAATTGATGGCATCAGTAAAATATCTTTACTGCCTATTTTCTCTGATAAATCTTTGGCAGCCAATGTACTCAGACAAAGTTTGGGAATACCCAATGGAACAGACTGCATGGCAGAAAGTATGATATAAGTACCTCCTCCTCCTCCCATACCTATCACACCACATACTTTATCTTGTGAGACAAGGTCAGCAATAACCTTAGAAGCACCCAGTCCCATTTTTTCAATGGCAAAGCCTCTGTGATTTTTTTCACGCAAATCAGATAAGTCAACATTAGCTGCATGCGCTACTTCTCCGGCTTCAATATCAATGCTGAATTGGTCTGTTGTACCGAATATTCCTGTGTTAATTGAAATGACAGTAAGCCCAAGCTTTAACAGGCATTTATGGAGGTATGCGAAATCTTCACTCTTGGTATCAAAGCAGCCAATCATAATTATTGACTTCTGTCCATCAGAAGATTTTTCAGGCATAAGCATTCCGCAAATTAGTAAAAGATCAATTTAATTTTTCACCTTTTATAAGTCAAATTTTGACTAAATTTTATCTTAAGAAGGATAATTGGGGCATTTCTGTGACAAATTGTACTTAATAAGCAAGAAGGCTCACTCCAATTTTCATCAAAGAGTAGCCTTCTTTCTTGCAAAAGTAATTCTTATTTAACGATAGGCCTGAGAACAATGTCCTTATAAAACACTTTCATGTTTGGGCCTTTATGTACTTGTAAGGCAAAAATACCGGAAGATGCACGTTTACCTACTTCTTTGTCAACTACATCAATGGTATTGTTGTCATTGATAAAATGCTGCAAATGCTCACCATTGGCTACAATACGGTAGGAATTCCACTGTTCCATATTAATCTTTGCCTGTATTGCTTCGCTTGTACTGAATTGCTCCACTGTCTTCTCTCCGTCTGCTCCTATCATTACTTTTTCTCCCCTTTGGGCTAAAATACCACGTCCCTTTTCTTCATATAAAATACCAGAATAGTTGGTCCCGGCTTCCATATCTCCCTGATACCCGCCAACAACGAATTCACTCTCATCAAGCACTTTTGCACGGTATTGCACTCCACTGTTTCCACCAATTATTTTATATTGAAAAGTAAGTTCAAAATCCGAAAATGGCTTTTCATAGATTAAAAAGGTATTATGATCTATTTGATTTTCATCGGTTGTCCGTCCTACAATTGCCCCATCTTCTACCGACCAAATTCTGGAATCCCCTCTCCAACCATCGAGATTTTTTCCATTGAAAAGAGAAATAGATTCTCCCTGATCGCCTGAAGTATTCTTTGCAGCAGGTTGACATGCAACCATTACAACAAGAGATAGATATATTAGTTTTTTATACATAAGAGTTTTTTTATTTTTAGTAAAAAGAGGTTGTCTAAAAAGGGTTAAAGAGTTACCGGATTCCTGACTGCCGATTAGGTAGGCATTCTGGAATCACCTGCCTTATGAGACTACCTCTTTCTTAATTTCTTTTACTTTTTATAAACTTTACTGTTTTTATCACCTCCGGATATCAGGAAGGCTACCAAATCACTCAACTCCTGCTCGTTGAGTCTGTTAATCAAAGCAGGTGGCATAGGAGAATGAGCAGATTCTTCTTGTTTTTCCAGATCTTTCTTTCTGAATTTGGTAGTCAAATCAGGAGAGAATGGGTTGACACTGACTTCCATCTCATTTTCGGTCTCATTGATCAACCTTCCGGTTACGACTCTATCCCCTTTTAGGAAATATTGTGTGTTTCTATAGCGATCTGAGATGGTAGCCGATGGATCAACTATGGCTTCCGCTATATCACTGACAGAAAACCTTGTACCTATTTGGGTCAACTCAGGGCCTGCATTTCCACCATTTCCATTCACACTATGGCAAGAGGCGCAAAGAGAAGCTTTAAACATGTTCTCTCCATTTTCAAAGTTTACTTTTACCTGATTCTTGTTGTATGCTGCTACAAATGACTTCACGGTCCAGTTTTGTCCCGGGCCTTTTGGCTGGGTAATGTTAGACATATAGCTTCCACTATTCTCTAATGCTTCTCCAGCCAAAGCTTCAAAATATTGCCTATCCGGTTCAGGCACATTAGCCAAAGCTATCCCTTGTATTGCTTTAATAAATTGCGAATACATTCTACCCCCAGATTTTTTCAAAGCCCTGTTATACCATTTGAAATAACGTTCTCTTAGTTCATTTGTCCAACCATCGTTGATAAAGCTAAGGCTCTTTGCATATCCAATGTTTTGTTGGTTAGGCATGTTCTTCAACATGTTTTCTACGTCTTTTCCATACTGCTCACTTCTTTTGGAAATGTCTCCTGATAGGTAAATAGACTTCAAATTGGAAGTAATGGTATCATTTTCCATTCTCTCAATAGTAGGAGCAATTATTTCCGACACCTGCAAAAAACTCAAAATTTTACATATCTCTCGGTTCATAATATCAGAACTGGACAAGTAAGAAGGTAAAAATGTATCTTTAAGTCGTTTCTTAAATGTATCTGAAAGTTCCTCTTCCATTCTGATCACGAGCAAATCTACAGCCCTGATAAAATCAATTTTCTGAGATTCAACCAAACTGGTCCAACTGATATCCAACAAAGTATTTAATGCTTTTTTTCTATCCGAATCATCTCCATGCCGGGCAATGGAGATAGCAAGGTTAATACTTTTCAAAGGTGATTTACTCTCAGATATTTTATCTTTCCAAAGGCTGTAGTCCTGATTTTCCAAAGCTACCCTGGCTGAAAAGCGAATAAAACGATCTTCATTATCCAAATAACTTATCAGATAATCAATTTTATCTGAAGCCTTTTTAGTTTGAAATACTTCAATTTCTCTTCTTAAATTTCTTTCTTTTTTACCAGCTTCATTTGGTTCAAATTTAACAGGTTCTGTAGATCGCTCTCCCGTATAAGTAACTTTATATAATGAAGACTCTAATCTCCTACCACCAGTCAAAAAGTATAATGCTCCATCATCACCTGCTATTCCATTAGTCAATGGTAATGGAACTCCTGATATGAACTCAGTTACTTCTGTTGAATAACTACTTCCCTTAGGTGTAAGGCTAGCATAATACATGGTACCATAACTCCAATCGAAAACAAAAAGACCTTTCTGGTAGTAAGATGGGAATTTCAATCCCCGTGCTTCCAACAGTCCTGTTGGTGATCCTTGTCCCAGATTAGCAATTCCTGGAAGGTTATCAGGGTACTCAGCAGAGAATTTACCTGTTCCGGTTCTCCACCCAAAATCCGCACCATCAGTAAAATGACACAACCTGATCGGCCTGTACCAGGGCATTCCCATATCATATTCCATATCGGAATCGAAACCAAACAACTCACCATCCTGATTAAATGCTATGTCATAAGTATTTCTTAAACCTACAGTAGTCAGAGTCCATTCTTTTCCTTCAAAATCAGTTTTCACAACCCATCCTCCCGGAGCTTTTCTGTCATTGGCATGACCACTAGGATCTTTTATCACAGGTAGTATATTGTCTTCGCCCCAAACTTTAGGTACTACACTGTCCAAATCTTCCGGAATATCGGTGTGATTTCCTAATACCAGATACAAAGATTGACCATCAGGAGATAAAATAACATTATGTGGACCATGTTCACCCTCTCCATTAAAAGAACGTAACATCCTTACATTGTCAAATTCGTCATCTCCGTTGGAATCTGTGATTTTATAAAACCCACTTTTGATCATAAGGTCACGATTCTCATTGGAGTTAACCAAAGCATATAAATCTCCTTTATGCCAAAGTAATCCTTGAGCCAGACCAATTTTCAAATCCAATTTTTCAACCGCAACTTTATCGTTTGTATTATTTATCCCCGGCAAAGTTACTCTGTAGATATTACCATACTGGTCAGATGTATATAGTCTTCCTTTATCATCTTTAGTGATACTCACCCAAGATCCCTGATCATGTTCATTTGGTTTGTACAATTCTTCAATGACAAACCCTTTTGGAACAGTAATATGGCCTACGGTAACACGTTCGCTTATGGGTTCTTCATTGGTCTTATCGGGTTGACAAGAAATGGAGAGTATTAATAAAGAAAAAATAAAAGGTAACCTGCAGTTTTTCATATTGTGATTGATTTAGTAAAGTTTGGTAGTAATATCTTCAATGGTTTAAAGTATCGTGCGAAAATATCTTGTAATTTGACTCATGATTTTGAAACAAACATGAAACCTTAACTATCTTGAACAAAGACCGGATTTCAATATTATTTTCAGGGAAGCAATGTAATAGATTATACCCAATATGAATCATTTCCAACAAAACTAAAATGCAAACAGCCTCATTATCTCCTGTATTTTGCTAAATAATGATACTTTTTTATCCCAAAATAAAGAAAATGGAAAGAAAGTACAAGAAATACAACCAATCAACTGAGTTCAATAGTATGATTAAAGGGGGTATAACCTGTCACGTAAAGACTACTCCCACCCTGTTTAGGCAACATGCCTCTCATTTCTGCCCATTTGTGAGCCACTATACCACCACCAAAATTGATTATATCTTTTCCTACCTGGTATTGGCCATTGCCTTTTTCCAGAAAAAAAACATCTTTTGTATTTTTGTCCTTTACTACTCCATCAAACTCCCCTCCAGGTCTGAAGCTCATTTCCCAGGTTACAGGTACATTTGGGCAACCCGTAATTTCAGATTCAATAGAAACCTTACCATCAGATTCCTTAATGGTAACCACTGTAGTCATTGTCTGTGCCTCACTCAACTCACGATCATCACGAGACAATTCTTTCCACGCATTTGCACCACTATGCTTATCAACAGGCACTGGCTGATAATACCCTTTAGTCAAGGTTCTTTTAAGAATAATTACCTTTCCATCAAATTCAACTTCTTCTGCAACGAATTGTCCTTTTCCAAAAAATGCAGCCCCTAATCTCATTGACTGCATGACAGCATTCCCTTTTCTATAGGAGAAAAATGTGGGATTCTGTTCTATCACAGAAATATCAGTACTTCCTCTTCTAATCCTGAATACACCTGAATGCTCAAAGTACTTGAAATAGTTATCAGGAACTTTACTTGGTTCAATAAGCTTATTTTCAAAAATAGAATCCTCCAGTAATGTCAGAATAAAGTTTGTGATTTTTTCCGGCATTTGTTCTTCGATCAAAGCACAAACTGCAGCAAATTCCGGGTTTTTATCCTTTATGGCAAAATACCTGTAGGCATAATAATACTTATTAACAAAGCCTACATACGCACTGTCCTGTCGGTGAGAAGCATCTGTAAGTACTTCTCCATCTGGCTGAATGTAGTAGAGGGTCATTGCCAGATTAGTTCTAGCCACATCCAACAAATCACTACGGTCGAGCAATCTGCCCATCGTTAAAAACATATTATCACAAACTGCACTATACACGCTTACACTTCTTTCGGTGTACTGCCCGTCGGCATCCAAATCTATACCTTCCGAGAGCCATTGGTCTATTCTTTTCAAGTACTTTGGATCAGGAAAAAAACTATTCATTCTGGCTAATGCAGAGCTGACAACCCATCTATGATTGGCTGTATGTATCCCGCCTGACACCAGACATTTCCCTGCATTAATAAGGAATTTTTCCAATTGTGAAACGAAGCATTTCAAACCAGGCTGCTTCATTCTCCTGATACAGGCATATACCGGACTAAGATAATTAACTAAAAATGCGGTATCAGGAGTAGAATGAAAGTTGGTACTGTGAAGGTCAATAGTTCCATCATCATACTGTACATTCACCAAACAAGTAATGGCTTTTTCAAGAGGTTGTTCTAAAGCAGAAGATTTATAATATTCTGAAAATTCGTAGGCATAGGCAGAAGCAAGGGTAACTATAAATCCATAAGTGCTATGAGCATTTACCAACTCAAAATTGTTCATCACACCACCATTCCATCTATCCCCGGGTTTATCTACCTGTTGTTTTAACAACCCATCTACTTTATCGTCATTTAGTACTGAAAGCTTTTTAAGTATCTCATCCCTGCCATTCATTTTTCCTTTAAAATTACCTGCCCAGGATAGAGAAGGAAGTATGGAAATACCAGAAGCAACTACTGCTGTTTGCTGTAAAAATTTTCTTCTTTGATCGTTCATTGTGTTGATAGTAATTCTTAATTGTTGTAAATCTCGTGTTCCTGATTTCCGCCTGACACTAAAAAGGCAATCAGATCAGTCAATTCCTGTTCATTCAATCTATTAATCAAACCGGGAGGCATTGGTGAAATAAGAGATTCTTCTTCCTTCTCCACCCTGCTTTTTCTGATTATTGTTCTCAGATCCGGCGAAAAAGCATTAGTGCTTATTTTCAAAGCACCTTTATCCTCTTCAATCACCTTGCCTGTCACCACCCTTCCATCTTCCAAATGGTATGACGTATAACGATATCGGTCAGAAATAGTGGAAGATGGATTGACGATAGCCTCTGCTAAATCAGATATTGAAAACCTGGTGCCAACCTGAGTCAATTCGGGTCCGATGTTGCGGCCAACACCTTTTATACTATGACAATTGGCGCATAATGATGCTTTAAAAAAGTTCTGTCCATTCTCAAAATTAGCTTTGGTCTTATTTTTCAAATAAGCCGATTTCACCGTTTCTACCGTCCAGTTTTGTCCGGGTCCTTTTGGCTGTTTCACTTCACTGGCAAGATTATCAGCTTCGCTCATGGCTTCACTGGCTAAAGATTCAAAATATTGGCGATCCGCTAACGGCACATTGGTCAAAGCTACTTCCTGTATAGCCCGGATAAATTGGGCGTATGAATTGCCTCCGGATTTTGTTAGCGCATCACGATACCACTTAAAATACCTTTCCCGTGATTCCTTTGCCCATCCTTGCTTTATCACACTCAAACTTTTTGCATAACTGATGTTTTGAGGATTAGGCATATTCTTAAGCATGTTTTCAATAGCAGCACCATATTGTTCACTTCTTTTGGAAATATTCTCTGATAAGTAAATCGCTTTCTGATCTGCAGAAGCAACAGTATCATTCTCCATTTTTTCCAATGTTGGTTCTATAATATCAGCTACCTGAAGAAAACTTAATACTTTACACAGTTCTTTATTTACCAAATTTGAACTTATCAGATAGGAAGGCCTTAATGCCTCAACAATACGCTTTGATATTGCTTCTGGGAATTCACCCTCTGACCTGATCAATAGTAGTTGTATGCCTCTGATGTAATCGATCTTCCTCTCTTCGGAAAGAGAAGTAAAATCAATTTCCAATAGTTTCTCAACTGCCTTTAATTTGTCTGAATCCGTACCAAGATGGGCAATAGATATAGAAAGGGCTACTGCTTTTAATGACGTTACTTTTTTGTTGATTTCATTTTTCCAAAGATCATAATCCTGATGCTCCATAGCTACTCTGGCAGCAAATCGACTAAACCTGTCGGCATGATCCAAGTTCTCAATAATAAACCCAATTTGAGATGCATCCTTTTTAACATGTAACGCTTCGAGTTTTTTACGTAACGACCTTTCTGCCTTACCTTCTTCATTTTCAGTAAGTGTCAGGATTTCAGCAGGTCTTTTTCCTTCATAGGTCAGCTTATAAAGTGTTGATTCTAACCTACGTCCACCAGTAAGAAAATACATCGCCCCATCATCTCCTACCAACCCATTAGTCAATGGCAATGGCACACCAGAGATAAATTCACTAAGTTCGACATTATAACTACTGCCCTTTGGTTTCAGGCTTGCAAAATACATAGTACCATAACTCCAATCGAACAAGTAAAGGCCATTCTGGTAATAAGAAGGGAATTTGAGTCCTTCCCCGTTCATTACTCCTGTTGGCGATCCTTGTCCTATATTAATAATTCCCGGAAGGTTGTCCGGATACTCTTGTATAAACTTACCCGTACCTGATCGCCAGCCAAATTCACTTCCACTGGTAAAGTGACAAAGGCGAATAGGCCTATACCAGGGCATGCCCATATCGAGTTCCATATCAGAATCAAAACCAAACAATTCTCCATCCTGATTGAATGCCATATCATAAGTATTTCTCATACCTACATTATGGACAGTCCATTCTTCAGTGACGATATCCACTTTTGCCACCCATCCGCCTGGAGCTTTTATCTCATTTACATGGCCACTTGGATCTTTTATAGTGGGGAGTATATTGTCTTCACCCCAAACTTTTGGTACGTGACTTTTCAAACCCTCGGGTATCAAAATGCGATTTCCCAAAACCAAATACAGAGATTTTTTATCCGGGGATAATTCAATATTATGAGGGCCATGTTCTCCAAAACTCCCCTCAAATATCCTAAGTGTATCTACTTTATCAAACTGACCATCGCCACTGGAATCGGTGATTTTATAAAACCCACTGTAAATTTTTAAATCCCTGTTTACATTGGAATTCACTAAAGCATAAAGTACATTTTTATGCCAAAGCAGTCCCTGAGCCAGACCTATGTTCATATCAAGCTTATCAACTACAATACCTTGTTTTGAACCAACATCTGTTGGTAGTGTCACTCTATAGAGGTATCCAAATTGATCGGATGTATAAAGTCTGCCCTGATCATCTTTGGTAATACTTACCCAAGACCCCTGATCGTGCTCATTTGGCTTGTATAACTCTTCAAGTTTAAAACCTTTGGGAACTTTTACATCTTTTATGGTTATTTGCTCTTGAATTGGCCGATCAAGTTCCCGTGAACCACAAGAACTCAGTATTAGAAGAACCCATACAAGTTGTAACAATCTGATATATATATTTCTCTTTTTCATAAGGTAATTGAATAAAACCTATTTCTTCAAAAATAGATTTAAAGGAGACCAGCCAGAATACGCCGATGTACCATTTGAAGGTTCGAATGTGCTTAACTACTTTCAATTTACAAACACATACCTACTACAGAGACTTGACGGGGTTTTTAAAAAAGAAAATGACACTATGATATCTTTGAAAAAACTTAGGATGCCTGGAGAAAAAATCTGACAACTAATTATTTGCTATTCTCCGTTTTTCCATCGCTTTGTCCGGGCGGTTAGTGATTAACCCATCAAGTCCTACATCAATTAATTGCTGCATGTCTTTTTCATTATCTACGGTCCATTTCCAAACCTCAACTTCTCGCTCATGAGCAAAATCAAGAAACTCCTTTGTAACAACCGTTTTACCTCCCACTCCAATGGCATTTAAATTTAAAACATTGGCGTAATCTATGGTTGTGTTGTCTGCATCGCTTATCAAGTACAGTGTCGGGATATTTTTATCGAGTTGTCTAATCTTGGCTAACACCGGATAGTAAAAAGAAAATATGATCACCTGGTCATTCATTTCGAGATCATTCACAACTTTCATAACCGATTTCTCTACTCCATAAACTTTAATTTCTATACAAACCTTAATTTTTCCTTTAGCCAATTCAAGCGCTTCCCTCAAAGTTGGAATTTTTTCATCTTTATATTCATCACCAAATTTCTTACTGTTTCCCACTTTGACTGTAGATATGTCCTTGTAAGTCATTTCGGCTATTTTTCCTTTGCTATCATTGGAACTGGTCCGATCTACTGATGAGTCATGAATCACCACCACAGAGTCATCTTTGGTTTTATGTACATCCAATTCGAAATAATCAGCTTTGCAATCGATTGCCTTTTGAAAAGCAATGAGCGTATTTTCAGGAGCTATTTCAGAAAAGCCCCTATGTGCAATTATTTTAGTTTGAGCCTTTGTTAATAAGGAACTTGAAACGAGCATGACCACTACAATTAATCTATTCATTATTTAAACTAAGTTAATAGTAAGATTCTTAAAATTCTTACTTGTTTACCATCAAGGTTTTGAGAACATTTTTACATAGGATTTTTACCAAAAAATGGCTCACTGGGAACCAGGCTTATCTGTCATGTCCAGTGTAAGCACCCCTCCTTTAGTCAAGTCCCTGTGATTAATTTCAGGTGTGCTGAGTTCGGAATTATTCCATTGGGCACTTTGAATGTATCTGTTTTCCAGACTATTTTTTGGAGCAATAATTTCGATCTTATCACCAGTGTAATATTCCTTGTTTAAGTGAATAGTTATCTTATTAAAAATAGGACTCCCCAAATCAATTTTAGGTTCTATATCTGCACCAGACCTCATTTCAAACAACCCTATTTTCATCAACACTGACAGTGACCCCATCAATCCCTGATCTTCATCTCCACTGAATCCAAACTTAGGAGACAAATCTCCAAATACTTTGTCCACAACTTCCCTAGACCAATACTGAGTTAACCAGGGTTTTCCAATGTGATTGAAAACAAATGCTGTTTCAATGGATGGTTGATTGCCATAGTTGATCGGAATTCTTTTGTTTTGCTCATCCAACTCTTTTGCATGTGATTTTCCTGAGGTAAACTCCATTTTAGCGGCCGTTTCGAAAGAAGTATTCAGCTTTTCTGCTGCTGCATCATTCCCTCCCATCATTTCAGCCAGACCTTTAAGATCTTGAGGTACATACCAGGTAGATTGAGATGCATTTGACTCTACGAACCCACCTTCGTATTCATAAGGATCGTAGGGTTCTCTCCAGCTACCATCCTGTTCTTTAGGACGCATCCATTTGGTTTCAGGATCAAAAATATTTTTCCAATTGTTAGACCGGGTCATAAAAAGTTTATAATCATCTTCTTTGCCTAATGATTTTGCCATTTGTGCCAGACACCAATCCTGATAAGCATATTCGAGCGCTTGTCCTGCACCGTCCTGATGACCTCCCCACTTTTTGCTATCCATTGGAAAAGGGATATATCCTCTGTCTATGTAATATTCTAAACCACCACCCTTAATAGTGTTATGCTCATACCCTGCTCTCCCCATTGTACCTCCTGGCATGTGATTTTTCCTCATTCCTTCATAGGCCTTTTCCACATCGAAATTGCGAATGCCTTTCATATAAGTGCCCACAATAAACGGTGTGGATGAAGCTCCAGTCATCACATGAGTATAATTACCACCTGAAGGGCCTCTTGGTATGAATCCGCCATCATCGTACATCAGTAGCATAGAATTGACAAACTGTTCGGCTATTTCCGGATACACCAAATCCCACAATGTAGTAATAGTCCATTGCGCACCCCAAAATGAATCTGAATTGAAATGGTTAAACTTAGGCTTTCCCCTTTCATCCAAAGGAATCTGTCCGGTTCGTGGACTGTCACCTGTCATATCACAATATTGACCATTTGCATCACTAATAATTCTTCTGCCTTGTAGTGCTTTCCAAAGATCAGTGTAAAAACGCCGTTGTTGCTGCTCGTCATTTCCTTCAATCTCAATTCGACTTAACTGACTATTCCACTCTTGCTTTGAGTCTTTTACTACCTTATCGAAATCCCAATGATCCAATTCAGCCTTGATGTTGAGCTTTGCCTGCTCTGTACCCACATAAGAGATTCCTACTTTCATAAGTACAGTTTTTTGGGTATCATCTAAAGTCAGGTACACGCCTCCTTTTGTTCCATCAAACTCAGTAACTTCACCTGAAAGCTTACCATCCTTCCATGCATGCATAGCAGAAAACGGTTTTTCAAGTTCGATATGAAAATAAACATAAGTGTCCTTTGGCCTGCGGTGAGTTTTAGTCATCAAGGCGTAACCGTTGATTTCCTTATCTGAAACTTTTTCTGCATGCCCATATTTAGTCGGCGATGGCCCCAGAACAGTACCTAAATCAAGCAAAATTGAATTTTGATTTGGCTTTTCAAAAGTATATCTATGAAATCCAACTCTGGTAGTAGAAGTTAGTTCAGCGTTTATCCCATAGCTTTTCAATTTAACCTGATGATAACCGGGGAAAACGGTTTCTTGATCATGTGAATACAGAGAGCCATAAACATCCGGACCTTTATGTCCTTTAAAATCACCTGTAGTTGGCATCACTGGTACACCTGACAACTGCCACGCATGTATATGACTGAAGAATTTGATGGTATCTTCCTGATATCTATACCCTGAATTCCAAGCTCCATCTATCTTCATATCCGGGCTTAAGTTGACCATACCAAAGGGACGAGAGGCTGAAGAGAAGAAAAACCATCTGGAATTTTCTGTGTCCAGAAACGGATAAACCATATCTACAGGTTTTATATGACTTGCTACTACTGGTGGGGTTGTCTCTTTTTGCTGACAAGCAAAAATAAAAACTGACCAGACAAGGGTCAGTGTTAAAATTTGATAAACTTTTCTTTTTATGTTCATAAATAGTAATTTGATTAAGTTCAACCTGACCCTTCCTAAGCAGGCCAAAAACACACGGAATTGATCAATTGCAGTAAATACGATGGAATTATTGAGACAATACTTTTATGCAACCTTTCACATATCCTACAGATTCTGACAGGCCTGGTAAAGGATCATCAGCATCTTTTTCGTATTCTATACCTGCCACTCCTGTGTAACCCTTGTTCAATAACATTTCCAAAAAACCGGGAATATCAATAACTCCACGGCCAATTTCTACTGTTTTACCATCAGGAGTTGCACTATTAACATCTTTGAGGTGGATATCAAATAACCTTGAAAAATACGCTTTACCCGCTTCAATGGGATCAACACCAATTCTCTGCGTGTGTCCAATATCCATGCATAATCCAAATCTGGGATCAAGGTCTTTAATCTTCTCAAAAACACTTTCAGGACTTGGGTACTGTTCGTCTCCCGGCCCATGGTTGTGTATGGCTACTTTTATATTATACTCTTTGATTTTATCATTTGTATAACTCAGTAAATCATGCTGTGGAACACCAACTATCACAGAGATGCCTGCATTTATAGCGTATTCAAAAGCCTGATCAACATCTTCCTTTGTTTTCATATAGATCACGCCTGCTCCATAAAGATTCACACCTGTTTTTTTCGCATTAATGGCACTGCTTTTCAATTCTTCTGTGGATGCATCCATTGCCAGGTGCATACTTTTGAAACAGATATAATCCAACCCTACTCTTTTGGTCATTTCCAAGGCTTGGGTTTGGCTGAATTTCCGAAGGCTATAAGATGCCAACCCCAACTTTAGTTCGTTCTTTTTCTTTAAAACACCAGCCCCGGTATTACTTAAAGGAACAAGTGCTGTAGCCAAAGTTAGTCCTGATAACTTGACAAAATCTCTTCTGCTTTTTTGTTTCATCTGTGATTTGTATTTGTAGATTATGAAGTTACTATTTCCTCAATATAATACCTCATTCCTCCAAAAATAAATGATAAATCAAAATATCTCTAATACTATTAAAACTTGAAATCATCATTTTTAAACATAAACCCTGAAGAAAAAAATGGAGGGCTATAGCCCTCCATTCTTAAAACCAAAACAATTATTATCTCATAGATGCCTGCCTTGCTTTCTAAACTTCAAGACAAATAAATTACATCCGGTTTGTTTTCTAGTAGTTAAGATTCTGAGAAAGATCATTAGAAGCCAAATCTCTTTCTTGTTGAGGTATTGGCCGTACCATATGGTATGCAGCTATTTCGCTATCAGCTGTCCATGGATTCATCGTTTTTGCTCTGTCTATCAACTTTTCAGTTCTTTTCAGATCATACCATCTTACATATTCACCCATCAATTCCCTGGCTCTTTCGTCCAAGATCATGTCAATGTCTATTGTACCTGCTGTTGCTCTATAGGATACAGTTGCCATAGAGGAAACATCGGCTGGATTTGCTGCCTGCAACGGAGTAGCTCCGGCATTTGCTCCTAGTGCTCTGTCAACAACTCTATTGTAATATACCTCTGCTCCTCCCAAGTCTCCACCTGTAGCACCTTTAACAATTGCTTCAGCAGCAATCAGGTAAGCTTCTGCTGAACGGAACAATGCGTAATCAAAAGTACCAAAACCATCACCATAAGGGATATTTGGCTCAAAGAATTTCCACATCAAAGGTTGCATGTTGTTTCCATGATAAGCTGAGCTTGTTATGGTTTGATATTCATCAGTGTTGATCACTGCATATGGCAAATCTCCTCCTACATCTATTCCTCTCTCAGCTGGTGTAGTGGCTGGATTGTCCCATGGTCTGAATTCAACTACAACATCGCCTGCTGTGATATCAAATTCAGCACCATTGCCAGGATCAAAATCAGGCACATCTATTAAAGCGTAAATCTTTCCTAAAAAATTATGATTGTATCTGGTATCAATATCAGTATCGTACATCCTGTATATAGATGGCGTGGCAATAAATTTACCCAAATACCTATTATAGAAAGAAGATCTGGCTACTTCACCTGGTACAGCTACACTTCCTCCAAATGCATGATGATAGTCATTGCCTTCCGGTGAAGTGACAATGTTTTCACTAAATTGTATAGCAAACACAATTTCATCGTTTTGATCGTTTTGTGTTGCTGGAGAATTAGTCTCCAAAAGAGGATTCTCGTTACGTGCTGGAAATAAATCAGTATAATTGGTAGCCAATGGATACGCTGCAATTACTTTATCTGCATAATCCAATGCCATGTCAAAATCAGCATTGCTACCACCCAATGAATTATTGTAGTTCCAGCCTCTTGTCAAGTAAACACGTGCCAATAAAAACTGAGCTGTTCCCTTAGTCACACGACCATAATCTGTTGCGGTAACAGGCAATGTCGCTTCAGCTTCTGTCAAGTCACTAATGATCTGAGTGTAAACATCTGCTGCTGGTACTCTGATTACCTCTTTGTTACCACTGGTCGTTTCTTCCAAAGGCATTGGAATATCTCCCCATTGCTGCACTGCATAGAATAAAGCCAATGCCCTAAGCACTTTTGCTTCAGCTATCCTATCCTCTTTCAAACCCTCGTCCATACCTACAACTCCTTCTGCCCTACTTACTACAGTATTTGTACGGTTGATCTCTTGATATAGGTGAGTCCATAAAGTAGCAACTTCTCCTGTTGTAGCACTCAAATTAGCATTATACTCATTAAATCCACTACCGAGTGTTGTGGTTGCCTTGTTCCAATCTCCCTGACTGAATATATCGGTTCCCTGCAGTACCAACTCCCTATCTTTAATAATTTGTCTAAATAAAGGGTACGTAGCTCTAACCAAATCTTCAAACCCCTCCGGAGTTACATAGTAATTCTCTGCTGTTTGCAATGAAACAGCTTCCTCGTCTAAAAAATCACTGCACCCTACCGATGAAAGCATCAATACAGCGGTGGCAAATACCTGCCATTTTTTATATATCTTCATTTTTTAAAAAATTTTTCGTGAAAGAAATAAACCTTAGAAAGAAACATTTAAACCGAATAAATAGGAAGCATAAGATACTTCATCTTTATAAATGTTCCCATTGTATTCAGGGTTAAATCCTTTGGTCTTGGTAAACACAAAAGGATTGTTTGCCTGTGCATAAACCCTCACATAACCCAATCCTAAACTACTCAACGCTGAAGCAGGAAGTGTATAACCCAATGTTATGTCTGAAATCCTGACAAAATTGGCCGATACCACAGAAAATGAATTCCTGCTGTTGCCTGGACCTGCTCCCCTGTATCCAAAATAAGTAGTAGATGGGTTAGTAGTCGTCCAGTAATCAAGCGTAGCATCATGGTTGTAACGGTTGTTGCCTGTGTCACCAAATGTTCCGGTCAGGTAGGTACTCCTCCATTTTACTCCCTGACGGGTGTACACGAAAAATGACAAATCGAAATTCTTGTAGTTAAACTTATTTCGAACTCCCATCAGGAAACTGGGACTTTCACTTCCTACAATTACCCTGTCATCAGCATCCGTGATTTTACCATCATTGTTTTGGTCTACAAATTTCACCTGGCCTGGCAGGTAGCCAAAATCAGCAGCTTCATCTGCTTCATCAAGTTGCCAGATACCTATTGGTTCGTAATAGTATAGAGCATTTACTGGCTCTCCCACAAATCGGTTGTTTCCAATATCTTCAGTCAGACCGTCGGTCAATTTGGTTACTTTGTTATTGTTCTTGGTAAACGTAATGTTTGTATTCCATGTAAAATCCTCCTTGGCTATATTGACTGTGTTCAACAATATTTCTACACCACTATTTTGTATTTCTGCAACATTGGCTACTACATCTGAGAATCCTGTAGATATTGGAAGTTTGTCTCCTATGATAAGGTCTACGGTTTTTCTATTGTAGATTTCTATAGAGGTAGTAATCCTGTTTTTCATTATACCCATATTGATACCGAAATTAAGCTCCTTGCTACGTTCCCATACCAAATTCTTATTCGATAGGTTGTTGATGGCATAACCATTAGCAGATGAACCACCAAACTCGTATTGGGTTTGAGCAATTGTTGATTGAGTTTGATAAGGATTTACTGAAGCATTACCCACTTCACCATAACTTACCCTTAACTTCAAATCAGAAAACATGTTGGTGTTTTTAATGAAATCCTCATCACCCAGACGCCATGCCAAGGCTACTGATGGAAAAAACTGCCATTTGTTACCCACTGACAATTGTGAGGCTCCATCACTACGACCTGTAACTGTCAATAAGTATTTATCCTTGAAAGAGTAATTGATCCGTCCCATATAGGAAAGCAATGCTCTTTCTTCCAAACCAGTTGACCAGTCTGTCACCGTACCGTCCTTCAAATGATACCACAAAGAAGGGTAAGGCAAATCCTGAGCTGCTATGTTCGAATCCTGTACCCTTTGCTGAAATACACTGTGTAATCCGGTTACAGTCAATCCATGGTCTCCTGAGTTCAACTTGTAAGTCACTGTATTATCCAACGTATAAGATGACACTGCCCTAGTTGCCAAACTTGCTCTTGGTAATCTTGTGGATTTTTGAGATTTGGTATAGGTTCCTCTGAATTCCCCATCTTGTACACTTGACACTGTAGTTGATATTGAACTTCTAAATGACAAACCCTTTATAGGCGTATAATCAATATAGGCATTGGCCAATAAAGATGATTTACGCTGTTCTCTCTGGTAATTTTCTTTCTGAGCTTCTATTACGGGATTAAGCACTTGATTGTCATTGATTCCCATAAATACTGAATAACCATTCCAATCCTTGTCTCCTGCTGCATCTGATGCCTGTAGGTCTTCTGTATAAACAGTTCCTGTTGGCCTTGCTCGGAATGCTGAACGCAAGGTCTCTAAAGAAGAAAGTGCCTGCTTGCTGAAAGTATAGTATGATGTCAAACCTACTTTCACTTTGTCATGTACTTTGCTTTCCATGCCTGCCTTTATTGTATATCTCTTAAATGAAGTATTAATGGTATTTCCTCCTTCATTCAAATAACCCAATGAAAAATCATAAGTAGTTCTTTCTGTTCCACCTGTCAAACCAAGGCTGTGTCCAGTTTGTACCGCTGCATCTGTGATCAAATCAACCCAGTCTGTGGTTTGTCCTGAATTAACCAAAGCAAGTTCACTGTCCGTTGGAGATCGGCTATTGCCCAGACTATTTCCAGTTTCTTGTTCGTATAAGTCAAATACATGGTGCGCAAATTGTTGTGCATTCTGAAAGGTTGGCATATGTGCCATTACTTTCATACCTACATAAGAGTTGTAGCTGATTTTTGGAGTACCTGATTTACCTCTTTTCGTAGTGATAATAATCACTCCATTGGCTCCTCTTGATCCATATATGGCTGTAGATGAAGCATCCTTCAATACATCCATAGATTCGATATCGTTAGGATTCAATACATTCATATCTGCTCCCATTACTCCATCAATCACTACTAGGGGAGCACTCGCATTTGATCCATCAAAATTACTCAACCCACGAATGTCGATACTATAGCCTTCACCTGGGTTGTTACTCAATTTATTAATGTTTACGCCTGCTACTTGTCCCTGAAGAGCTGCAGCAGCCTGAATAGGATTGGATCTTACAATATCCACTGACTGAATGGAACCAACTGCTCCTGTTAAATCTCTTCTGTTTACTTCTCCATATCCTACCACTACAATTTCTTCCAGAGAAGTTGCATCAACTTCCATTGCAATGTCAATGGTTGATCTGGATCCTACAGGAACTTCCTGAGTCTTGTACCCTACAAAGCTGACAACCAGTACAGACTCAGCTGATGGAACATCAAGCTTATACTTGCCATCTAAATCAGTAACCGTACCTCCTGCGGAACCCTTGACTACTATAGCAGCTCCTGGTAATCCGTCTCCGTTTTCATCAGTGACTTTACCACCCACACTTACATCGGCCAAAACCTCAGAAACTTCTATTCCTTTAACTGCTCTTTTGTTTACATGAATGGTTTCATCCACTCTTCGAAATTGCACATTAGATTTTTGTGCCACTTTTCTCAACACATACCCTAAAGATTTATCAGTTTCGGCTATGTTGATTTTTTTATTCTTGTCAATCATGCTTTGCTTATAAGCAAAGTTGAATGAGGTTTTCTCTGAAATACTTTCAAACACTTTCTCAATGCTCGCATTTTCCAGGTCAATCGTAATATAGATATCTTCTATGCTCTTCTTCTGCGCATTAATTTCCTTCGCTGTAATGAAAGAAAATAGTACACATTGAAGTACAATACCGGATATTCCATATTTTGTCATAATCAAAATATTTTTAAGTAAATTTGTCTTCATGTCACTTAAAGTTTTTAGTTGAAATAGTATATTAAAAATATGTGGCTTATCTCATGATTGTTGAATCGACATTCCCCAATGATTTATTCAACTTCATGAGATACTTTTTTTGGGGGGCTAACTTGTATTGGATTTATTCATAGTGATTAATTTATAGTTATAGTTTTATTTTTTATACTGTAGTCAAAATCATATACAAACTGTAAACCATCAAGTACAGTCCTCAATGGTTTATTTGCATAACTACCCGTAAAATCTTTCTTGGAATCTATGTTACGTTTGATAACAAAAGAAACACCGTACCATTGTTCCAGCGTTTGTCTTATTTCCTTAAAATTTGCTTTTTGAAAATGGATCACACCATTTCTCCAGTCAAACACCTCACTTCCTTCCAGTTTTTCTCTCTTTAGGCTTTGATTTTTCTTCTTAAAAACCCCTAAATCACGCTGTTCCAAAATCAAAAAATCTGCATTTTCATCTTTACGCTTATTTTGTAAGCGAACTTTACCTTCCTCAACGGCAACAAAGATGTTATCCTCATCATCAAAAGCTCTGACATTAAAGGCTGTACCAAGCACCTGAGTCTGAAGGTCTCCTGATTCTATGATAAAAGGCCTGAGGGTATCTCTTTTTACCATAAAGAAAGCTTCCCCCTTCAGCTTTACTTTTCGAATTATTTCCTCATTAAATTGACTTGAATAAAGAAGCCTGCTATTAGAGTTTAGAAAAACCCGTGTTCCATCGGGTAAAGTAAATTGAGATTTTTTTCCATTAGGGTTCTCTTTTTTCATTATAGATACCTGATTGGATAACTCTAACATCTCTTCGTCTTGCCCCAGATTCGAATAAAACAGATATCCCAGAATAAACAATGGAATCAATGATGCGGCTACTTTCAATAAAGTACTATAAGACTTTTTATTTTTTCTATAATGAGATATTCTGTTCTCATTATTAATGTTCATTGAAATATTGCCCCAAAGCCGTATGATGTTTTCCTCTGCTATATTGCTTTCTTTGAAGCTAAGTGAGCGTACTAGCTCTGCGGCTTCATCTATTTCAAAAATACGATTAGAATTATCACTCAACCAATCGGACCAAAACTCTTCACACTCCTGATCAGGATTCCGTACCCATTTCTGAAAGTATGAGTCCTGAGCGAAATCTTCAATAGTATAGTTTTTGTAGTTTATTTTCATGGCCTTGCTTGTACAGGCTGACAACACTAACGATTAATAATTGCCTGTAACTAAACAGTAATTACACAGACCTCTGATTTGTACTCAAAAAAAAATGATTATTTTCCGACAAGTAAAAAGAAATATCTTTTCAAGAGAGAAAAACCACTGGTATTTGAATGATTCGAATCCCTTAATTGTATTAAATAGAATACCTGCTCAATTGACTTTTTAAGGCCTTTAAACTGCTATATACCAAATTTCTAACTGACTGATAATTCAATTCCATGATATGGGCAATTTCTTTGTAGTCCATATCTTGATAAAATTTAAGATAAACAGCTTCCTTTTGCCTTTTTGTAAGCTTATCAAGAAATGCAGTGACTTGTTTTTCATTGGAAAGCCGGGCCTGTAGGTTAAATTCAATTTCCTGAGGATTGTATTGTAAATCAAAAGAATACTTTTCATCCAATAAATCTTGGGTATGGTGCTTTTGATCCACAGCCGATTGCCTGATCAATTTTTTTCTAAGCGCACCCAGTAGGTATAATTTGATGGAGTTTGTGGAACTTAGATTCAACCTGTTTTTCCATATTGTTAAAAACAAATCCTGAATACAGTCCTCAACCATTTGCCCATTTGAAGAGAACTTGTTTCCGTATTTATAGAGAATCTTAATATTGCATTTGAATATATAACTTAATGCTTCCTGATTTCCTGATTTGAAAATCTCCCAAATTTCTTCGTCTTTCAGTATTTGATATTCCTGCCCTAACATCCAGTCATTTTAGTGATTTGCAACATTTCTCATTGCCGCTTTAATTTAATTCTAAAATTTGTTCAAAAGTATTACTTACATATGTTCTCATAAAGGAATGATTGTACCAAAAGCATAGACAAATGTGTTTTCAGGTAAAAACTAATCTATATTCCATTTAATGTGCAGATTCCACTTCATGAGTACCCGGTATTTATTATTGTCTTTGATTTGTGTATGTACAAATCAAAGACAATGTATGATGCATTAAAAATCAATACTGGAATACTTTTCCTCCGGCAAGTACTTCCTGATTCTTTTCATCAAAAGTCACAAACTGGCCTGTTCGCAATGCTGCTGTAGTCATTATGTTGGCTATAGAATGATTATATCCCGCTTTGACAGGAGCATTAGTTTCCTTTCTGCTTCGGATACATTCCATCCAGTTGAGCATGTGCAACGACGTGGTATCATCTGCACCAGTATTGGCACTAGTTACTACCTTAGGGGCATTATCAGATAATGAATACTCATCCAGTAGATTTGGTTTCATATTCATGGCTTTAGCATATTTTTCAATAAGACCACCATTTGCTGTTACTTTGTTGGTATCAAGGTTCAATTCTCCTCCATTGGAGTAATATATTTCTTTGGTACCTCCTGCAGAATTGGTAAACCTGGAAGAGTACACCACCTGAAACCCCTTAGACATATCATTCAATGGGCCATAATCAAATACAGCAGTCATGGTATCATAATTCTTTCGCCCATCCTTCCACAGATAAATTCCACCATTAGCTGCCACACTCCTTGGATGGGGCAAATCTGTAAACCAATGAACAGTATCTATCTGATGTGCCATCCACTGCCCCGGAATACCGGATGAATAAGGCCAAAACAACCTGTATTCAAGATATTTTCTCGGATCCCATTGTTCATAAGGCCTATTTAGTAAAAAGCGTTTCCAATCCGTATCGGTTTCCTTGATAGCTGCCACCTCCTTAGGTCGTCTCCACCTGCCAGGCTGGTTTACATTCCACGACATTTCCACCGAAGTGATGTCTCCAAATTGTCCTGATTTGATAAAATTATTAGCAGCATGGTAGTTTGCTCCACTTCTACGCTGAGAACCAACTTGTAATACAATACCAGCATCATTCACCGCTTTCAATGCTTGCCTATTGTCTTCCATTGTTTCGGCAAAAGGCTTTTCGCAATAAACATCCTTTTTTGCGTTTGCAGCTTCAGCCGCCAGAAGCGCATGCTGAAAATCTGCAGTAGAAATAATCACTGCATCAATCTGGTTGTCTTCATACATCTCATCAGTATTTCGATAACCCTTTACTTTTTTATTTCCACTCAGCTTTTTGATCACTTCAACTCCTTCTTCTCTTCGCAAATTCCACAGATCACAAACACTTGTAATCTGAAAATTCATTTTGTCGCTACTTTTGTAGAAGGCTGGAATAAGTGCACCTTGAGCCCTACCGGAAAACCCCAAAATACCGACATTCACCCTATCGTTAGCTCCTATAATATTGGCATAACTTTTAGCACTCATGCCCATAGCAAGACCTGCTGTGCCCATTGTTGTTTTTTTTATAAAATCTCTTCTACCAGATGATATTTCCATAATAACTAAGTTTTTTTTACTTCCTTCCAAATTTTTATTGCCTGTATATTTTTAAGTAAATCTAAAACTAATACTAAAGTTGTTATAGGTGTATTTGTACCAATTGTATAGGTCTATGAATCATCGCAAGATACTTTCTTCCCTAAAATCAAATGAATAGCTAAAAACCTTCATAGGCATAATAGCACTCTACATATAAATTAATTTCAATCAATTATCTATTAGAAACTTACACCATAAGTATAATCAATAAATTTAATAAACAATACATAACTACCTGTTTATTAGAAAATTAAATACATAATACATAAATTTGTACTTAAACCAAAAAATGTACAATATGAAAACCGCAAAGAAAACACTTCGCAATACCGGCTATTTCGTATTTTTATTTTTCATGCTTTGTTCTTTTTCTTATGAAGACAAAAAAAATAAAGAAGGGGATGTGAAAATAAAAGAAGCTTTTCAAAAATTGGAAGAAGCAGTTAAGCAAAGAAAATTTTCAGATGCCAAGGAAGTAGTCAATGAGATTATTCCATGGATGAAGCAAGACATAAAAGACGACAAGAAAACTCTGACTCAAATCGGAAAATCAATTGATGAATCAGAGGTAGATAAAAAATCGTTTTCCACGACTTTGGGCAAAAAGAACAAGCTGTATGAATCAACCAAACACCTGGTAGAGTCCTCTCCGGCTGCCATCAGAGTAAAGGGAAACGATCTCGTTAAACTTGTAAATGAATATATGTTATTGATTGAATAGAATAAGCGAACACTAACAATCAGGCTCATGATGCCTGCTATGTCTCAATATAGCAGGCTTTTTTATTTATATTATATTTGGCAAAATATTTGTCAGCATACCGCTTTTAAAACAGACAAGTCAACCAGTTCTTTTCAAGTAATTCAGCCAATGATAGGTTCAAAGAAAAAAATAGAGGACGATCTTTTGATCAAAGTTTCGAAAATGAAACCAGTCATAAAACCAACCAAACCCCACAAACATGATGGCTACCATGAATTAATATTTTTATCGAAAGGATTTGGCACACATACCATAGATGATTCTGTATTTGATGTAAAACCTCTGATGGGATTTAACCTGAAGCAAGGACATGTTCATTGCTGGGATTTCTCCGAAATACCTGACGGTTATGTCATTTTGTTTAAAGAGCAGTTTATCTCCAAATACCCCACTGTCATAAACAACCTGTTTAGGATTGCAGAAAAGTTTGAATTACCACAAAACTCAAGTCTATTCATTCTATTAGAAGAATTTTACAAAGAATTCAAGAAACGAAGGAAGGAGGAAATTTTGGGTGCCTACCTTAACCTGATTATCTTAAAGACCTTAGAACTTACTAATTCAACCAAAGCGGTATCTCCTCCTATAGTCACAGATTTCTACAAATTCAAAGCTTTACTTAATGAGCATTTTTTAAATCTCAGGTTGACAAGCGACTATGCTGACCTCATGAACATGAGTGTACACAGGCTAAATTCAATATGCATGTCGGCAGCACATACTACAGCTACCAACATCATTAAACAAAGAATACTGGTAGAAGCAAAAAATCTAATTACCCATACCAGTTCAAGTGTTTCAGAAATTGCATATGCTTTAAACTTCAGCGATGCTTCTAATTTTATAAAATTCTTCAAGTCTCTTACTACATTAACCCCAACGGAATACCGGTCAAAACTGAATTGATCAGTCATCAGTAATCGCATAAAACCCTTTCAAAAAATACCATTCTTTGAAATTTTCTACCGTAGAAATTGATCCGCCCAACGGTAATTTGCGGCAAAATCAATATCTATGAAGAAACTATTTTTTACGGCTTTGTGCTTACTTGCATTCAACAATGTCTTTTGTCAATCTATAATAAAGGGAATGCTAATTGATGAAGCTCAAAACACAGCAATCGAATATGCAAACGTTGCGCTTTACCAGCAAAAAGATAGCTCTCTGGTCACCGGAACAGTAAGTTCACCCGACGGTACATTTGAAATTAAAAATGTGAAGTCAGGAAACTATTACCTTATCGCTCAATTTATGGGATACAATAGTAAAACCATAGAAAATATTGAAGTCTCTAAAAACCAAACCGTTAACCTTAATAATATTGGATTGTCTGCCAACCAGAAGCTTCTCGATGAAATAAAAGTAACAGGAGAAAAAGTAACAACGGTAAACAAAATAGACCGTCAGGTGTATGCAGCAGATCAATTTGAATCAGCCAAAGGTGGAAATGCCACCGACCTAATCCGAAATATGCCGTCTGTGAATGTGAATGCATTAGGAGAAATATCAGTAAGAGGCACTTCCGGATTTGTAGTATTGCTCAATGGGAAACCAATTCAGACAGATGCCAGCACCATTCTCAATCAATTGCCAGCCAATGCAGTTGAAAATATAGAAATAGTGACCGCTCCCTCAGCTAAATATGATCCTGAAGGGAAAGCTGGTTTGATAAATATCATCACAAAAAAAGGGGCTACAGACGGCCTTTTTCTCCAATTCAACTCTAAAGCAGGATTGCCCAGTATCGAAGACTATGACAATAAAAAAAGTGCCCCAAGATATGGAGGTGATTTTACTTTAAACTACCACAAACAAAAATGGGATGTTTCTGCGGGAGCAAGCTATTTAAGAAATGACATTTCAGGCAGACGAGTAGGAAATGTCTATACCATAATTAACAACACTAAACATATTTTTCCATCAGAAGGTGAACGTAGTTTTGATGAAATTAATTATTCCGGAAGATTCACAGTAGGCTATACTCCTGATAAAAACAACGGCATCAACGTAGGGTTTTATGGAGGAAAAAGATCAAAAGACCGTCAGGCAGATATCGTCTATTACGACAACCATGCCCTCTCTCCTGCCAATTCTTCGAACAGGGTATATGAGATCCAATATTACAATGAAAACCTAAGAATAAGGAAAAGTGATTTCGTACTGGGTAGCGTTGACTACAAACATATTTTTGATAATAAATCGGAATTGAGCACTTCATTTCTTTATGAATATACCTTGCTCGGTGGGCCAACTACCAACCTCAACCTTGGGTATCCCAATATACAAACTGTTTACCAGGATGAATACAACACCAATGACAATCCATTAAATGGTATCCGCTTACTACTTGACTACAAATCAAAACCATTGCCTATTGGCACAATAGAAGCTGGCTATCAATTTAGAAACCTGGATCATACTGGAGATTTTGTGTATGACCGACTCAATAACGAAACCAAAGAAAGAGAATTGATCACAGATTTTTCGAGTAGTGTCAACCTCAAAAGACAGATCCATTCTGTTTATTCACAGCTTTCGGGTAAAAAAGGAAAAACCAGTTATGGTGTCGGACTTAGGGTAGAAATGATGGACAGAGAACTAGCGCTTCAGGATAAGGCAGGTTCACCTGCAGAGCTTTTAAAATATGACTTTGTCAAGCCATTTCCCTCTGCTAACATCCAATATGAGATTAATGATGAACTAAGATTGAAAGCCGCCTATAGCAGACGTGTGGAAAGAACCACTACATTCAAAATGAATCCTTTTCCCGAAAGAGAACACTCCGAAACTTTGGAGCAGGGAGACAAGAACTTGCTACCGGAATTTGCTGATATAGTAGAAGTAGGAGTAGTAAAAGACTTCAAAGCGCATTCTGTTTTTGCAACTGCCTATTACAGAAACACGACCAACCTTATCAATAGGGTAAATACTATCTACAACGACAGCATCCTAAACAGGATCTATTCCAATGTGGGTACAGGAAGGTCTTTAGGCTTGGAACTAGGAGCTGATTTAAAGCCTGCACCTTGGTGGAAGGTCTTCATTGGTGCAAATATCTACAATTATGATGTGGAAGGTCAGTTTAAATTTGATCCAGTATTTAGTGGTCAAGAGATAATCCCCGTGAGCAGCTCTAGCACCGTTTACAGCATCAATGCCAATACCACTTTCACCCTTGCACCAACATTAAGTGTACAATGGTCGATAAACTATTTATCGAAAAGGAATACAGCACAAGGAGAAGATTCTAGATTCATATCCCCTAACCTATCGGTAAAAAAGAGCTGGATGGACAATCGACTAACCGCAACGATACAATGGCTCAATATGGACATGGGACTCTGGGATGCCAACGAACAACGTATCTCCACATGGCGTGAAAATGAATTTTATACCACCACCAATTACATCTATGAGGTAGATGTAATCATGATCAACCTAAGTTATACCATCAACAAATCAGGCAAAAAAGGCAAATTCATCCAAAGTGAATTTGGCGCACAGGAATTTTAAATTTCACTTATTCAGAGAAAATCAGTGCACATTGGTTTTCTCTTGATTCAGTTTTATTTGGGGATTTTCAACAAAAGCAGTTAAAACCGTAAGCACCACAAACATGACGAGCGTAATCCATGCGGCCAAAACATAATCTCCGGTTTGGCTTTTAGACAAGCTAAACAACATAGGGCCAAGGGCACTACCAAATACTATGATGGTCATGCAAAAACCGCTGATGGCTCCCAAATGCAGCTTGCCAAACAATCTTGGCCAGGTGACTGCCGTAACTACTCCATAAAGACCTGTCATAATACCCGAACCAATCACCAGCATATAATAAGCAATATCGTAACTTCCTAAAAAGACCAGCCCCAACAGAGCCATCACAGAAGCTGCTCCTTTGCAATAGAACAAAAGGTTCAACTTTATGAAATCACTTACCCAACCAAAAATCAAACTGGTAACTACAGACGTGACAGCCATCAATTGAAAAATACCAATAGCAGTACTTCTTGACATTCCTACTGTATCAAAAATAGAAACCACATGAAAGGTAAAGCCAGTTATATACAAGGCTTGCATTGCCATAAACAAAGCATAAACCCAAAAAATAAGAGATTTTCTCACATCTGAAACCGAGAACTCCTTCTTAACTGGAAACAATAACTTCTTGACTTTTTTAGCTACTTTTCCGCCATCAGGCAGCAACCCCACGTCAAAAGGACTATTTCTAAAAAACACCATAACCACCAATGGAAAAATACAGGATGCCAACACACCCATTATTAGCCAGGCTCCATTCCAACTGTACCCTTGTATCAGCAACTCTATGTAAAAAGGAGCAGCAGAAAACCCTAAAGCAGTAAATACATTGCTGAAACTAGTCGCAAATCCACGACGGGCATCAAACCATTTCATCATCATAGTTCTGGATGCCAATGTGAGCACACCTTGTCCAAAAAATCTAATAAACGAGAAACCTACTATCATGACCATAACTATAGGTACAGCATCCCCAGCTATACCGATACCAGCTATAATCTTATCAATTTGACTTAGTACAATCAGTGAAAGACCGAGTGCAAATGATCCAATGCCAGCAACAAGCCTTACACCATGGGTATCATATAGTTTACCCGCTCTTGTAAGCAAAAAAGAACTCAAAACGGTACCAATCATGTAAGCTAAACTGATTTGATCCCTATTGATGGACAACACATCTATCAGGCTATCGGTAAACGTGGACACTCCAATAGTCTGGCCAGGGATACTCATTAGAATACCGAGAGTACCTAGCACAATGACTACCCATCCATAAAAAAATGGCCATTTAGCAGGATTGAAGGGGAATTTTGCGTATTTGGTTGGAGGCATGCCGCAAGGTTCATACATATTTAGAATTAATCCTAAAATATGCAGCCCCAATCTGCCTTAAAAAGGCAATATTTGATTGAATAAAGGCTTAAAAATTTACAGCTTCATTCGAGCTAATGCCTCTTCAACAGTGTGTACCGGCAATTGACAAGTACGATTCCTGCAAACATAAATCGTCGTTTGTCCATTTACAGCCGTTCTATCTTTAAGTAGAGGTAAATCAGAATTAGACTCAGTACCCATAAAAATATGATTTGGTAAAGAATGCTTTGACAGTTCATTTCTAATATCATTTGCCTTCTCTCCCACTATCACTACTTCATAAAGCTCTTTCAATTTCAAATGCAATGCCACAGCCCAATTGGTCATAAATCTTGGTTCTCGTTCTGTCAATGAAGATAGCTTTGCTATCATATACGACGCAGCATCAGTATATTTTTCATTTTCGAAAATCGTTCCCAACTTCAATAGATTCCCTGCCATCACCGAGTTAGATGCTGGAATTACATTGTCATGAATTTCTTTTTTATCTGCAATCAGTCGCTCTGAGCTTCTCGAAGTGTAGTAAAAGAATTTTTGGTTCAGATCATAAAACTCATCGAGGCAATACTCTGTCAATTCACGTGCTTTTTCAATATAGGTCTCATCAAAAGTGATCTGATATGTTTCAATTAGCAGTTCAATCACCAAACCATAATCATCCATAAAACCTTTGATCTGCCTGCCTGCTGAATGATAAAGCAAATTACCATTGACTTGAGTTGAAAGGATATAATTGACATTATTAATCGCCAAATCAAGAAAATCCCTGTCCCCAAATGCTTTGTAGGCATCCAACAACCCTTTGGACATCAAAGCGTTCCAACCTGTCAGTATTTTATCGTCAAGCCCAGGCCTTATTCTCTCCAATCTTTTTTCTAGCAGTCTGTCATTCATTGATTGTATTAGAACATTCAATTCTTCAGGTTTTAAAGATTTTTCTTTAGCAAAATTTACGTCATCTACCCTGCGATGAAGGATATTCCAGCCATGTTCCCAATTGCCTGTTCTGCTCGCATTATAATACTTCTGTGCAAATAGAAAATCCTCCTTCAAGCATTCCTTTAGTTCCTGATCCGTCCAAACATAAAATTTACCTTCAATGCCTTCACTATCAGCATCTAGTGCTGAATAAAAAGCTCCACTCTCATCCAACATCTCTCTGTTCAACCACTCCACTGTCTGATAAACAGCGTGTTTATAAAGTGTATTTGGCTTCAATTTGTAGGCATCTGAATAAACACTCAGCAACTGTCCATTATCATAGAGCATTTTCTCGAAATGAGGAGCAAACCAATCGGCATCTGTGGAGTAGCGTGCAAAACCACCTCCTACCTGATCATAGATTCCTCCCAGGGCTATTTTCTCTAATGTAAGATGAAGTTGATTTGACAGCTCGTTATGTTCATCATTCGCCAAATATTGAATCATATACTTCCAGATAACCGGCATGGGAAATTTTGGAGCTGATCCCATTCCTCCTCTCACTCTATCAAATCCGTTGATAAGGTTCGCATTGATTTTGTCCAGAGACTCCTCTGTTAAGGCATTATTTTGGTGACCAGAGAATTGATCACGATTCAGAGCCTCCACAAACTTCACGGCAGACTCTTCCAATGCATCTCTTTTGGTTTTAAATACTTCCGCAATATTGAGCAGCAAGCTTTTCCAACCCTGAGCAGGAAAATAAGTACCTCCATAAAATGGTTTTTGATCCGGCATTAGGAAAACATTCAAAGGCCAGCCACCTTGCAATCCCATGGCATGCAGAGCATCCATATAAACCTGATCTACATCCGGACGTTCCTCTCTATCAACTTTGATGCAAACAAAATATTCATTCATCACCTTCGCTATCTCTTCATTCTCAAAGGACTCCCGCTCCATCACATGACACCAATGACAAGTAGAATAACCAATGCTCACCAGAATAGGCTTATCTTCATTTTTGGCTTTACTTAAAGTTCGGTCATTCCAGGCATACCAATTCACCGGATTGTCGGCATGCTGAAGTAAATACGGACTGGTCTCGTTAATCAAGCTGTTTGAATTCATACTATTTGATCTTTGAGTTTTTTTTCTTCTTCATTTATATCCACCTGCCCTTTCATTTTTTGTAATTCTCCAAGGGTCTTTTTCAAAAATCGTTGGTGGGCTTCAGATTCGGGATTAAAAGGTTTGTGGCCTATTGCCTCTTTTATCTTCTTCCATTTTTTTATAAAGTCTCTGGTCTCCGAATCAAAATAGGTTTGTTGGAATTTATTCCAAATATACTCTTCCGCTAAATTACTGGGATGAATCATATCCTTCTTGTAAAAACGATAATCACGCAGGTCATCCATCATGATTTCGTAAGAAGGGAAATAAAACACATCGTTGTATTCATCTTGAAGCGTGTCACAAATAATTCTGAGCTTAGACTTACTTACGGAATTATTTTCCAATCCATCTTTAACGTGACGCACCGGACTCACAGTCAAAAGCAACTTGATTTTAGGATTATTCTGTTTTAGTTCTTTATAAAGACCTAAAAATGCCTCCGACATCTCTTTCACAGAAAGTGATTCTTTTATGAAATGATTTTGAGGTACTTTGTGACAATTCGCAACTATTTTTCCCGATTCTTTCAATCGATACACAAATGCAGTCCCGAATGTGATGACCAACCAATCAGCCTTTTTCAACTCCCCCGATACAATCTTCTTGCTCTCTGTTAGTTGCTGCCTCAGTGCAATTCGAGAGCTTGCACAAAAACCGGAATGTGCATCGTAATGAAAAAATAAACCTAAGTGCTCCACAAATTTACTTTCGTCCCACTCACTTTCCTTAAGCAAATTAAAAATAGAAATGGGATTGTAAACTGTACCAAAAGGATTGATCAAAGTATTGAATTTGTATTCTTTCAAATACGAACCTATCACATCCGAGAAACAAGACCCAATGGTAATGACTGAGTCTTTCAGTTTTATTTTTTCCTGAAAAGGAAGTAAATTCAATTCCGTACGGAAACTCACTGTATTCATCTTAAAGTCAATTCAAAACTGCATAAAAAAAGCGTATCCGGTTAAAGATACGCTTTTATCATGTTTTATGAACAACACTTAGTCTTCTACTACATTCAAAGTAATCGTGTGATGTACTTCTTTGTGCAAATCCAACTCGGCTTCATATTCACCTATATTTTTAATCTGACCAAAAGAAATTTTCTTACGATCGATTTCAAAACCTTTAGCCGCAAGCGCATCAGCTACCTGCAATGCAGTCACTGCACCAAAAATCTTTCCAGACTCTCCGGCTTTTGCTTTGATTTCCAAAACCATTTCACCGATTTTGTCAGCGATATCCTGAGCATCTTGCTTAAGCTTTTCAGCTTTATGAGCATGTTGCTTGATGATTTCATCTATCTTTTTTCTATTTGACTTGTTGGCCAATATAGCTATTCCCTGAGGAATAAGATAATTCCTTCCATATCCTGGCTTCACACTAACAGTATCGTTCTTGTAACCCAGGCCTTTTATATCTTCTTTTAATATTACATCCATGTCAAATACTTATTTAAGTGAATCAGTAACATAAGGTAATATCGCTATCAGTCTCGCACGCTTGATGGCTTGCGTTACTCTTCTTTGATATTTTGCACTTGTTCCGGTTAGTCTTCTTGGAAGAATCTTACCTTGTTCGTTTACAAATTTCAATAAAAAGTTAGCATCTTTATAATCAATATATTTGATGCCATTTTTCTTAAACCGACAATATTTCTTTGCATTGTCAGTTCTGTTCATTGGTTCGTTTACTAGTGTCATGCTTTAGCTTCCTCCTTTCCTTCTTTTTTCTTGTTGAATGCACCACCTTTTCTCTTCTCGTTGTAAGCAATCGCATGCTTATCCAACACAGTGGTTAAAAATCTCATAACTTTTTCGTCACGTCTGATTTCAGTTTCAAGGATATCAACCAAAGTAGGTTCAGCCTTATACTCAAATAGTTGATAGAACCCTGTTTTCTTGTGATTTATCGGATAAGCTAATTTCTTAAGACCCCAGCTCTCATCATTGATGATTTCTGCACCATTGTCGGTGAGGATCTTCTTAAACTTACCGACAGCATCCTTCATCTGATCATCAGACAAAACGGGAGTTAAAATGAATACCGTCTCGTAATTTCTCATTGTTTAAAATTATTAGTTTAAAAAATTGAGGTGCAAAAGTAGTATTTATTATTGTAAACAAACACTCCGGGGAGTAAAATTTTGTATTTAATTCCTCGATATCGCCTTTTTAACAATGAAAAAAACATTTACAGCTTTATATTATTATTCCACTCAATATTCAATTAGTGGTGACGTTGGCTTACCTGACTGGCATGCCCTTTGCAAGGATTGCTATTCAAATAGTATTCTCGAATAAAAACCCAAATCGACCTTAATAATTCAAAACCCTAATTATTTTTGAGTCTTCAACTTCACCAGAAGCATCAATCAAAAAATATGAACTATAAATTGTTGCGATTGTCCTTAGCTGTTATATTTTCCACTACGGCAACTTTGTGTTTTTCTCAAAAACTAATCATCTCAGAATCCAATATTGAAGTTACTTTGGGTAGCTCGGTAGATTTCACCGTAAAAAAATCAACCAGCGAGGATGAAAATACAGAAATTCAAATGTCCAAAGCTCCTTCAGGGGCAAAATTAAACCCAACTACTGGAGAATTTCACTGGACACCTACTAAAGAGAATCTTGGTACAACCGGAATTATTTTTTACCTATTGGACTCATCAAGTATTGTACTGGCAGAAGATATAGTGACCATACATGTGGAAGGATTGGATATGGCTCCAAAACTAATCATAGAGGAAGTCTCTATAAATGATGTGCCTCAAACCTATATTTCAGGAGAGTTATCCATCAATGAAAAAGATAAGCTGCACATCTCTGCCAAACTCAAAGATGAGAATCCTGAAAAATTATTTTTTACCTACTTTTTTAATGGTGACATAAATCAAAGGGAATTAATTAATGGATCAGTATTATACAACACTGCCAGTCAGCAAATTGATTTTTATTTTCAACCTAATGAGACACAAGCAAGAACAGGACATATAGATTGGAATGTAAAACTACTGGATCAAAATGGAAAACAAGGAAATTTCAACCTGAGAATCAATATTGCAAACGTTGACTTCCCTCCTGTGATTCTGAACAAACAAAGTAAAAAAAGTATCCGGGATGAATACACTTATACCTTTCATCCTATCATAAACAATGATGATAACGATAAGCTTGTATTTCAATACAAGCCTGATGACAACATCAAGGGCATCAATATGAATGACGCCACAGGTGACATCACCTGGGATATCAAAGCTAGTGATATGGTGGAGAACAAAATATATAAGATATATTTTAAAGTGTCAGAATTGGATGAGCCCGCCCATTTTGATGAATTCACCCTCGAGCTGGAATGGTCTGCCACAAACAAACCACCTATAATAAAAGCCATACCGGGATGGAATGTAAAAGAGGGATTGGAAAACACTTATCAGATCATAGCCGAAGACCCTAATTTGGATGACGAACTCAGCTATTTCTTTGCAGGAGGAAGCTCCTTTAGCGGAATGACTCTGGATGAAAAAACAGGCATTATTACCTTCAAACCATTGCATAGTATGGTTTCAAAATCTAATGGCACCATGGACATACAAGTGGGCATCCGTGTGATGGACAAAAAAGGACTTGATGTTATAGGACAGATTCCTATAAAAGTTTTTGACAGACCTGATCCAAACAGATTGGAAGACACATACCTCCACTTGAAAAACGAGATGGATATAATGTTAAAAAAATCAAAAGAGATTAAAGAAAAAATGATCTTTCTGGATGGAAGACTAAAATCACAAAGAAGAACTACTACTATTGTTCTCTCGGCCATTACACTTGCAGGAGCTATATTTTCAAGCCTTCCTGATGACACGTTTTTAAGAAAGGCATCTCCCGGAATAGTCGGTTTACCTGCGGCATATTCCCTTATTATGGCAGTAGATATCAAAGACGAAGAATCCATCACCACACTTAAGCAGCAAGCAGGAGAACTGGCAACTATATTGGATCATAAACTCAACAGACTCAACCAATACAATACAGTAGAAAAAGAACAACTCAGTAACGATGCTGAATTTATTACGCTCATCAATCAATACAATGACGATGAAACACTTAGAAATCAGGCAAGTACTCTGAATAAGTTAAATACAGGATACAGTACCATATCCAATATAAAAAAATACCAGAAAATATTGAAACGATATGACAACAAGGAAAGGAAAGCTGGTTTTAGAAAATATTTTAATAAGAACAGTAAACAAACAGAGTAATAGTCAAACTCTAACCTTTCTTTATTTAAAAACCTCTTAACCATAATTAATGCCTTCGTTCCAAAAAAAATCTTCTCGCCCACTAATAATTGCGGTTATTCTTTTTTGGACAGTTACATTGGCATACTTTGGATGCCAGCCTGAAAGTACTTCATCCCAAAAGGAAAATAGTGCGACAGCAAAGGAATCAGTACTCAAAACCAGAGACATGTTTCTTGGAGAGCAAAACTGTATGGACTGCCATCAGGATCAGTACCATAATTGGGAAGACTCTCATCATGCGTATTCGATGCAGCCAGCAGACAGCACCAATGTAAAGGCCTCTTTTAAAGGTGAGAAGTTTGAAAAAGACGGTATTACTTTTACTTTTTTTCAAAAAAATGACAAGTACTGGGTAAATACTAAAGATGTAGAAGGAGGCTATAAAGACTTTGAAATACTCTACACCTTCGGCATTACTCCCTTGCAACAATACCTCGTTGCGCTACCGGGAGGAAAAATGCAGGCACTGGAAACTGCCTGGGATACAAAGAATAATAAATGGTTTCACTTATATGACCATCTTAAACTCACGCACAATGAATGGGTGAACTGGACTGGTGGAGCTATGAACTGGAACACTATGTGTGCCCAGTGTCATTCTACTTATCTTGAGAAAAATTTTGACGACAATAAAAACACTTTTGACACAAAATGGGCGAGTGTAAATGTGAGCTGTGAAGCCTGTCACGGAGCTGGCAAGAAGCATATTGACTACATCGATTCGGAAGAGTATAAGAACAACCAAAAAGTACCTGGCTCACACTTGCAACTTACCAACAACAACTCTTCCAAAGAGCAAGTAAACTCATGTGCACCATGCCATTCACGCAGAGGGCAGCTTACTGAAGTTTACGATCATGAAGGAGAATACCTTGACAATTTCATCCCCTCAATACTCACAGACGGTCTCTATCATGCTGACGGGCAAATCCAGGATGAAGTATATGTTTATGGATCTTTTACTCAAAGTAAAATGTATCATAACAATGTAAAATGCACCAATTGTCATGATCCTCATACTACGAAAATAAAATTTCAAGACAACCAATTGTGTTTGCAATGTCATGAACCAAAATACGACTCTAAAGACCATCACTTTCATGAAGAATCGAATGAAGGAACTAAATGCGTCAATTGCCACATGCCAGGTAAGTACTACATGGGAGTTGATTTTAGAAGGGATCATAGCCTAAGAATCCCTCGCCCAGACTTATCTGTCGAATATGGCACTCCGAATGCCTGCAACCAATGCCACGAAGACAAAAGTCCTGAGTGGGCAGCCAAACAAGTGGAGAACTGGCATGGAAAAGAACGTCCTTATCATTTTTCAGAAGATCTGATCGTAGGTCGCCGCAGAGAACCGGAATACGTATCGAATCTATTACTCATGCTGGCCGATACGGCTCAACCTGTTATCGCAAGAGCCACTGCACTGCAATACATCAACGAAACCCCAATCTCTGATGGCAACTTAGAGATTATCCCATTTTTAAAAAATCCTGAACCTCTTATAAGGATTCAGGCGATCCGGTCTTTGAATGATTTACCAGTGGTAGAAAGGATAAGTAATGTATCTCCCCTTCTTCGTGATCCCGTGAGGGCAGTAAGAGTAGCCGCCGTAGATATACTGCTGGATGCACCACAAGATCAAATCCCAGGGTTGTATCGTCAGGACTTTCAGAAGGCATCCAATGAATTTTATGAATACTTACAAGCCAATGTGGATGCCCGAGATGGCCAGTTTGCTTTTGCACAATATTATGACCGTTTAAACCAGCCGCAAAATGCAGAAAAGTATTACTTAAAAGCACTAAAAGGCGATAGCTTGTACAATATGTCACGGTTGAATTTGGGGATTTTGTACAATAAACAAGGCAGAAATGAAGAAGCTATTAAGATGTACAATGAAGTGATAAACATTGAGCCAAATTATGGACCGGCATATTACTCATTGGGATTACTTTATGCCGAATTGAATCAACTGGACAAAACCGTGGAATATCTAAAGAAAACCATAGAAGTGATGCCTGAAAACCTGAGGGCATATTACAATTTGGGACTTGCCCTTCAAAATGTGGAAAAACCTAAAGAAGCCGAACAAGTTTATATTGATGCACTAAAAGTTTCTCCTGATTACTGGGAAATTCACAACGCCATAGGAATACTGTATTATCAGCAAGGGAATTTTAGCAAGGCAAAACATCATATTGATTTACTGGTGAATCAATTTCCGAACAACAATGACTTAAAGAATTTTCAAAATCAAGTCAATCAAATGTTGAATTCATCGAAGGTACAATAGCAACTTTTGTACTCTTTTATCTTGAGGTAATTTCTGTCTTCTTTACGCCTTCCATGAAAAAATAATGCCACCCCTCACTCATTTTTTTATTTTCAGAAGAATTGATTTTTTAATTTGATCATAAAGGATAACTTAGCTACTGACATTGAGAAAAATCAATCACCTCCTAAGGTTTTGATTGATTTCAATTTTCATCCTTTAGCTATGGAGTCATATTAATCAATGGTAAATCAAAACGCAGGTAAAAGACAAGGGATCGAGGTAAAAAAAGTGGACAAATTGGTTATTCGACCAACTCGCATCACCCCTTTGGTATATTTTGATCCTGATCGGGCTTTATTAGAACTAAGAGGTAAATCCAGTCCTGAAAATTCCATACAATTCTATAAAAGGCTTCTCATCGCACTTGAGCGGTATGCCCACTATGGCACTAAAGATATCACTGCCAATTTTAAATTGGAGTATTTCAATACAAGCTCTTCAAAGTGCCTGTTTGATGCTTTCAAAAGGTTGATGAAAGCGCAACAAAGGGGGATATCGCTAACCATAAACTGGTACTACGAAGAGTACGACACTGACATGCTGGAGTCTGGGGAAGATTACAGTGACTTGCTTGGCTTCAAATTCAACTATATAGAAACCGTCTTCAATTGACATTATTTAGAAAATTTAGAAAACAAAACCATTTTGTTGTACAGTTTACTCTGTTTCATTTTCATGCAATGAAAACCAAAATTGAATTATTTTAGTCAGATGATTAAACCAATTCAAACTTTCACACTCTAAGCCACAAATCAAACAACGTGGAAGAAAAGGATTTAATAGAAAAAATTCGGAATCCCGACACCAAAAACTATGGGTTTAACCTTCTGGTAAGAGAATACCAGGAAAGGATATATTGGCATGTAAGGAAAATGGTGATTGACCATGATGACGCTGATGATCTGGTGCAGGAAGTATTTATAAAGGTTTGGAAAAATCTGGATAAATTTAGGGAAGACTCAAGGCTTTATACCTGGATATATCGCATTGCGACCAATGAGTGCCTCAATTTTTTAAACAAAAAGAAAGATAAATTCTTCCTGCCTATTAATGATGTAGCGGCAGAATTAAGTAGTAAACTGGATTCAGGAAGCTATATCAGTGGTGATGAAATTCAAATGAAACTTCAAAAGGCACTGCTCAAGTTACCTGACAAACAAAGGTTGGTGTTTAACATGAAGTATTTCGATGAAATGAAGTTTACCGAAATTGCAGAAATTACCGAGACGAGCGTTGGGGCATTAAAAGCCAGCTATCATTTGGCTGTAAAAAAAATAGAACAAAATTTAAAAATTGATTAAACCTTTAAACAAAAACAACATCTAAGCCCTAGATTATCAACAAGATGAGTAAAAAACCGGACATATCGAAACTGAATAAAAAAGCACCCTATAGTGTCCCAAATGACTATTTCGAAAAACTTCCGGATATCATACAATCGAGAATAGCACTGGAAGAAGATGAAGAGAATGTAGTTGTTTTTGACTCAGTGAAAACAAGCAAAAAACTTCCATTTGAAGTACCTGAAAGATACTTTGAACAATTGCCTTCTGTCATTCAGAATAAAACTCAAAAATCTAAAAAGAGTAGAGTAATCTCTTTCGGGTTTGAACAACAACAAATAAAATGGGTGTTGATTCCAGCAGCAATAGCCGTTTTTGTATTGGGATATTCATTATTTTTCAACCAAAAGACAGAAACTGTCAATACTGAAGAACTAATTGCTCAGGTAAGCTCGGAAGATTTGATAGCCTACCTTGAAATGAGTGACCTCTCAACTGATGAAATCATAAGCACCGTGAATTTTGAAGAGATAGACTTAGAGTTTGAAAACACAGAGTCTGACATGCTTGATGAATTGAATTTTAGTGATGAGGAAATAGACGACCTTTTGATTGAATTTAGTCTGGAAACAGATGTTTAATAAAAAATTAAAGAACTTTGAATATGAAAAATTTACGTTTTAACCGAATACTATTTTCTGCACTGCTAATGCTGGGGTCAATAGTTGGTTATGGTCAAAGCGGAGATGCTTTAAAAAAGCTGGAAGCTGCCAAAATCGGACTAATTACAGAACGCCTTGGCCTTACTCCTGAACAGGCTCAAAAATTTTGGCCCATCTATCAGGAATATGCTCAAAAACAAAAAACCATACAGTCTGACTTTATGGAAATAAGAAAGAATTATGACCGCACCTCTGCCAGTGACGAAGAAACAAGGGAAATGCTAAAAAAGGGACAGGCTATAAAACAAACCAAGTTAAACCTGGAAAAAGAATATTCCGACAAAATGCTCAATGTCATCGATACCAAACAATTAATGTCTTTGAGGGAAGCCGAAGGGGATTTTAGAAAAATGTTGCTTAGAAAATTAGAGCAACGACAAAGTCAACAACAAAACAGGGAACAGATTCGTCAACAAAATCAGCAAAGATTGAATCAAAAAAGAAACTAACATAAAATCAGGTTTATGATGACCAAAAGTGTTTACGATCATCATAAACCTGAATAAATATTTTGAACATAATTAATTTGAGAGCCTCTACTCTACACATATTTATTATTTCAATTTCCTTTTTTTCTGTCTTGTCTTATCATAGCAAGGCACAAGAAAGTGACTCAACTGAACTGGCTAATCTAACAGCCGAGTTGGATGCTATTTTCGCCAATGAAAGTGACTCTTTAAGCCTCATGAATCTAATTGACAGCATCTTATCCAGCGATATTTCTGGTTCGTTTCTCTCCTTAAGATTGGGCTATTCCAGCAGGATCACTTCTGCGGGAAGAAGCTTCGGTGTAGACCAGCAAGGCATCATACCAAGTGTATCTTACTACCATAAATCTGGTTTGTTCGGAGATGCTACAGGAATATGGAACAATGAGCTTGAGCCGAAATATTACCTTACCATTCTCACCGCAGGATATATTGGAAGTATTTCAAATAAGTGGTCTTATGCCCTGTCCTACGATCATTCATTTTACCATTCTTCAGATGATACCTATTCTTTTCCATTGACCAATTCACTAAACTCTTCATTGACAGTAGATTTAAAACATATATACACTGGGATTGACTACTCTTTTTCTTTTGGTGATGACACAGCCAATAGTATCAGTTGGAATGCCACCGGCGTGATTAAGAAAAAAGCTTTTAAACCATTCAAAACGGTCTCTTTTTTACCTTCTATTTCTATTTTATTTGGCACTCAAAATATAACTGACCAATACAATGCAGCTGAACCAAGACCTGTTTTGGCAAACCTGACCGATGCAGAGATCGAAATAATAGCCAGAAGAAGAAGGCTAAGCCAACTACAAAAGCAAAGACTCATTGATGCAAGAGATGAAGCTCAAGCTGGCCAAACCACTTCAACTTCAAAGCAATTTGGATTAATGAATTACTACATTTCGTTACCCATTCTTCTTACTTCTGACAAATTTGGAATCACAATAAGCTACAACTACAATATCCCCAAAGCAATTACAGGTTCAGATTACAGCACAGAATCAAACGGCTACTTCGGCTTTACTTTATCCTATAATTTAGGATTCTAAAACACGGGTATTCTACGAACCAATTGTACCTTTGCATTTGATCAACTACATTGAAAATTGGATTCTCTTACCCTTTTAGAATTTAATCAACTTATCAAATCCGTTCTGGACAACAGTCTGGACAAATCCTATTGGATCATTGCTGAAATTGGCGAAATGAATGTAAACCAAAAAGGCCATTGCTATCTGGAATTGGTAGAAAAAAAAGACAACTACATTCTTGCAAAAAACAGAGCTACCATTTGGTCTTACACCTTTTCGAATCTCAGCAATTGGTTTGAAAACATGACTGGAACGACCTTACAGTCGGGTATGAAGGTACTTGTCAATGCATCTGTCCAATACCATGAAGTATATGGATTTAGTCTGAACATCAAAGACGTTGATCCTAATTTCACTATTGGGGAACGAGAACGCAAAAAACAAGAAACCATCAAAAGGTTGGAAGCGGAAGGTATTTTTGATATGAATAAATCTGTTTCCCTGCCGTTGATTCCCCAGCGTATAGCCATCATCAGTTCGGAAAGTGCTGCCGGATATGGCGATTTTATTCATCAGTTGGAAAACAATCCGTATGGATACAAAGTGCACGCACAACTATTTCAAGCTGTAATGCAAGGAGATCAGGCTGTTGAATCTATCATACAGTCACTTCACAGAATATATAATTTGGAAAATCAATTTGAACTGGTGATCATCATTCGTGGTGGTGGTGCCAAAACAGATTTGGATTGTTTTGACGATTATGAGTTATGTGCTCATGTCGCCCAGTTCCCACTGCCAGTAGTTACTGGCATAGGGCATGAACGAGACAATACCATTGTAGATTTAGTGGCCAACACCAGAATGAAAACTCCAACGGCCGTTGCTGAATTTATCATCAGTGGATTCATAGATTTTGAATCCAATATAAATGAACTGTATGATCAAATTTCATCACGATCAGGAGAGGTAATTAGAAGACATGATGAATACCTCAGCAACCTGATGTATCAACTTAGTTTATCTGTTCAAAACAAAGTTCACCAACACGACCTGATTCTCAGCAAACTGGAAGTAAACATTAAAACACGATCGTTGCAAACCATAGAAAAACAAAAGAACAGGCTTAATCTTTTTGAAAAATCGATTTCAGCAGCTGATCCACAAAAAATACTGGAACGAGGTTTTACCATAACAAAAATAAACGGGCAACCAATGTTGAAAATTAAAAGCATTAAAACCGGAGACGAAGTAGAAACTACAACTAAAACCGGTACAATTAAAAGTACTGTAAACTAAATACCAATGGCTAAAAAGAAACCTTCTTATAAAGAAGCACAATCGGAACTGGAAGAAATCGTAAACAAACTCGAAAGCGAATCAACAGATATAGATGACTTAACAGAGTTGACGAAAAGAGCGACAGAGCTGGTAAAGTATTGTAGAGAAAAATTACGATCTACTGAAGAGGAGTTAAAGGCCAATTCGGAATAACCGTACTATGTCATAATATAAATCCCGCTCCCGTTTTGTGTCTCCACAAACGGGAATCATTTTTGAGAATGTTTGTGCGGACACAAACATTGGCTTTTAAAGCAAATGTGACAAAGAGGAAAACATTAACAACATTAAGCTTTAGATTCCTTGGAGGTGTTTTGTGTCGTTTTCCCTAACCAGTGAAAAAGTGTTGTTTGAATAGGACAACTCATACAGGCAAAGGTTTTGATGCAAGAACCTATCCATTTTGTCCAGAGGATGATTCAACAACCAGCATACTAATATTCTAATCGCCCGGCCATGACAGCATACAAGTATGGTTTGTTCGTCCTCGTTAGACAGGATATAATCCATACTTTGTTTTTGTCTTGCCATCACTTGATTGGGAGACTCTCCCCCACTAATAGCAGCATCCAATTTACCTGCTTTCCATTCCTCGATTGAGTCCAAATAACGCTGGTGCATTTCCTGATCGAAAAATTGGCCTTCATAATTTCCCCAACTGATTTCATCCAAACCTTCCAAAGACTCGTATGGCAGCCCGTCATCAATAAAACCCTGTACAGATTCTATGGTTCTTACCAGAGACGAAGTATAAATTTTATCAAAAGGAATGTCACTATAAGCTTTATAAAAAGACTCTGCCTGCTTTCTCCCCAAATCATTGAGAGAAGAGTTAATCCCCCTTCCCTGCACCATATTCTTTTTATTAAACTCTGTCTGTCCATGTCTGATTATGTATATTTTTTTGGTTTTCAATTGAAATGTATCTTTGTTTGTGGAGTTGCGAAGATAGGACAAATAATCAATCGATATGTTCAATAAAGATTTTACCTTAGAAGGAATAAATGAGTTTTCTAAAAAGTCAATGGTTGGTCATATTGGCATTGAATTTACCGAAATAGGTGAAGATTATATCAAAGCAAAAATGCCTGTTGACCACAGAACAATTCAACCAATGGGACTACTACACGGAGGGGCTTCTGTAGTACTTGCCGAGACCCTCGGAAGTATAGGAGCGACTATGACCACAGATATAAGCAAACAGGCCTGTGTAGGTTTAGAAATAAATGCCAATCATATCAAATCGGCGAAAAATGGATTCGTCCATGGCATTGCCAAACCCGTTCATATAGGAAAAAAAACACATATCTGGGAAATTAAAGTTTCAAACGACGATGACGAATTGGTCTGCATTAGTCGAATTACCATAGCGATTATAGATAGAAAATAGTGTTAAAAAAAACACTCTTGTGAGGCAAGGTCATGAACAACAAATCAGAGAAAACAAACTTAGAATCAACTACCATTTCTTTTGAAGAAAACCTGGAGTTGTTTTTCAATACTTCCGTAAAATCCAACTTGTCTTTAGCCATTTGGAGAATTCCTCGTCAAGACGAAATTCATGCTATTTGTCAATTGGACAAAGTAGAAATTTACCCCGATGAATTGGAGACAGCACCTCCGGGATTTTTCTTTGTACCTTTCAACAAGTCTGAATCTAATCAGGGAAATTTCATTAAAGCAGATTTAATGCTCAATTCTGAAGACAATGAAATAAAAACGAATCCTACATTTAACAAAACCGAATTATTCGATGACTTCAAAAAACAATTTGAATACCTTTCGGTTTCAGATGAGTTTAACATTTCAGACTTTCTTCCCAATGTCAAGACTAAGGAAAAAAATCAGGAAGAATTCGAGCTATTGATAAAAGAATCAATTGATGCCATAAGAGAAGGCAGTTATCAAAAAATAGTACCGTCACGCAATAAGCTGATCCCCATATCAGGAAAATTCAACCCTGTTAAAGAATTTTTAAAGCTTTGTGAAGCCTACGAAAACGCATTTGTATCTATCGTGTTTGTGCCGAAAGCCGGGCTTTGGATGGGTGCAACACCAGAGCTGCTCCTTTCTATTGGAGACAATAAAATTTTCAGAACAGAAGCACTGGCTGGCACGCAAAGTATTCCCCAAAACTTTGAACTCTCCAAAGTAGCCTGGACACAAAAAGAAATCGAAGAACAAGCCTTGGTGAGCAGGTACATTGTCAACTGTTTCAAAAGCATCAGACTCAGAGAGTTTACCGAATACGGACCAAAAACGATCAAAGCAGGAAATCTTATTCATTTAAAAACTGCATTCACTGTTGATATGGATCAGGTGAACTACCCGCTATTGGGTACCGCAATGTTGGACTTACTTCACCCTACATCCGCTGTATGTGGCATGCCCATGAAGCCGGCAGCTAAGTTTCTCAAGAAAAAAGAAGGATTTGACCGCTCCTATTTTAGCGGCTATCTTGGGCCTTCTAATATTGAAGGTAATACCAGTCTTTATGTAAATTTGAGGTGCATGATCGTCTCAAAAAATCACGCAATGCTTTTTGCCGGTGCAGGTGTCACAGAAGATAGCGATCCTGAAAGCGAATGGCTGGAAACAGAAATGAAATTCCAGACACTCCTTAATGTCATATTATAAATTATAATCTTATGGTGCTTCAACCTGTTGTTGACATTGCTGAAATCTGTTCCAGAAAAGGAATCACCAAGGCAATCATTTGTCCGGGTTCCAGAAATGCACCACTCATCCTGGCATTTTCCCGGCATCCTGATATCGAATGCTTCTCCATTCCCGACGAACGGTCATCTGCATTTATAGGACTTGGCATGGCTTTGAAAACAAAAGCACCTGTTGTACTTATATGTACCTCGGGTTCTGCAGCCTACAACTTTGCTCCTGCTGTGGCTGAAGCTTATTTTTCTCACATTCCCCTACTGGTAATCACCGCAGATCGGCCTCATGAGTGGATCGGACAATTGGATGGACAAACCATCTATCAGGAAAATATTTTCGGTCAACACGTCAAAAAAAGCTTTGTTTTTCCATCTGACTACACACACGACGATGCTGTATGGCACTGCCATCGCATTACCAATGAAGCCATCAACATATCTTCAGAATTCCCACAGGGGCCTACGCACCTCAATGTGCCAATGAGGGAACCATTTTATCCTGAAGATGATGAAATAATCAACTATTCCGATGATGTAAAAATCATAAATACTCAGGTTTTCAAACACCAGTTACTTCGTTGGAATGACGCTGAAAAATTTAATGATTTCAGTAAAATATTAATCATTGGAGGACAAAGCAAATTCAGTCATGAATTGAACAGATTACTTTCTGAGATTTCTGAGAAATACAATATTCCTATAATATCAGATATTATTTCCAACTTAAATGAAGTAGAAAATGCCATCACTTCTCAGGATGCTTTTTTGAAAAACAAATCAATATACGATGACTTAAAACCTGATTTGATCATTACCTATGGCAAGTCGGTGATTTCAAAAAACCTTAAATTATTCCTGAGACAAGTAAATCCGGAACAGCATTGGCACGTTCAGTCTGTTGGAGATGTAGCAGATACATTTCAAAGTCTGACAAAAATTGTGCGGTGCAATCCTTTCGAATTTTTTAGTTTTTTCGAGAAAAACAGAAGTCTGACAGCAGACCAGTCATTTTTTGATCTTTGGCAAACAGAAAACAAAAATACTGTTACAGCACTTCATGACAATCTGGACGAAAGCACAGAATTCAGTGAATTCAAAGCATTCAAATCTGTAATGGACTCTCTTCCCGGTCATGTGGACTTACACCTGGCCAACAGCATGTCCGTGCGGTATGCAAATCTGATTGGGCTACAAAACAAAAAAGGTGTAGAGGTATTTGCCAACAGGGGAACCAGTGGGATTGACGGATCAGTAAGCACTGCAATCGGAGCGGCATTAACCACTGAGAGAGACGTTTACTTACTCATCGGTGACATGGCCTTCTTCTATGATCGAAATGGATTTTGGCACAACTACCTCCCTGCCAACCTCAAAATTATCCTTTTCAACAACCATGGAGGTGGTATATTTCGGATGATAGATGGCCCATCCCGTCAACCAGAACTCAAAGAGTTTTTTGAAACCGACCAACAATTAACAGCCAAGCATCTGGCCAATGAATATAACTTAAAATACAGGTCTTGCTCCACCTTTCAAAAACTCAACGAAAGTCTGGTAGAAATATCTCAACCTTCAGACTGCCCGTTTATATTAGAAATAGAAACCGACCCTGCTACCAACAAAAAGGTATATAGAGAGGTAATTGGAATTTTGAGCCAGTTCAATTAGTCTCTTGCTACCAGTGAGATTGGTTACTCAGATTCATATTTTTTTATAGACATTTCAATTTTAAATTCTGTCATTTCATACATCAATGTAGCATATTTGCTTTATAAGAAATGTTACAAACAAATTAGAGCGCATCATGACATTCAACTGGAGTACAATAAAAGAGTATAAGGATATAAAATTTGATTTCTTTGAAGGAATAGCCAAAATAACGATCAACAGACCTGAAGTATATAATGCTTTCAGGCCGGAGACCAACATTGAAATGCTTGAAGCCATGGATATCTGTCGTGAAAGAAGTGATATCAATGTGGTGGTGCTTACCGGAATCGGTGACAAGGCATTTTGCTCCGGTGGAGATCAAAATGTAAAAGGAATAGGTGGTTACATCGGAGAAGACGGTGTACCCCGCTTGAATGTATTGGATTTGCACAAAAAAATCCGATCTCTGCCTAAGCCCGTGATCGCTATGGTAAACGGATACGCTATTGGAGGTGGACATGTACTTCATGTGGTTTGTGATCTCACCATAGCTTCAGAAAATGCCCGTTTTGGACAAACAGGCCCAAAAGTAGGTAGTTTTGATGGCGGTTTTGGGTCTTCGTATCTTGCCCGCCATGTTGGCCAGAAGAAAGCCAGAGAAATTTGGTTTTTATGTGAACAATATACCGCAGAAGAAGCAGAAAAAATGGGAATGGTAAACAAAGTAGTGCCATTGGAAGAACTGGAAGCTACAACAGTACAGTGGTGCAGAACTATAATGAAAAGAAGCCCGATGGCATTGCGCATGATCAAAAGAGGGCTCAATGCAGAATTAGACGGCCAACATGGACTTATGGAATTTGCCGGGGATGCTACACTCATGTTTTACCTGATGGAAGAGGCACAAGAAGGTAAAAATGCATTTTTAGAAAAAAGAGATCCTGATTTTAAGAAATTTCCTAAGTTTCCTTAATAGGAATTATAATTACAAGTGTTAGTCAATCAAAGAAGAATTTTAAACATAGTAAAGATTTCTCCTTTGAATACTTAACTATTGATAAATGATCAGTACAAGTAATAACTTTTCATCGCTACTTACCATCGCTATTGTGACTCTGGCATTATGCTCATGCGCCTCATCCAAAGTCATTCAGTATCTGGATGAAGGGTCTGATTTCAAAGAATACCATACTTTTAAAATCATTAATTTTAAAACAGACAATAAAGAATATTCAAATGAAGGAAATGCCTTTGTTGATAGCGTAGAAACCTATATAGCCAATGAGATGCAAGCCAAAGGCTATGTACCTGATAATAAATCAGACCTACTGGTTCGCTATGAGTTGATTTCAGGTGTAGAATCAGAAGTAAACTACAACAATTCCAACTATTACCGTAATCCCGGCCGTGGCTATTACAGCCCCTTTTATGATCCTTACTTCTATGGACCAAGTAGCTCAAGACATATTGAAGGAATACTATTGCTGGAAATCAAAGAACGAAAAACAAGAAAGCTGGTATGGCAAGGAAGCCTGGACTTGAAATATTCAAAGAAAAGCAGCGACAACAATCTTGAATTGTTGAAAAATACTTTGCTGAAAATATTCAAAACTTACCCTTATGAAGCTGGAAGTGATAAACCTGTGATACAAAAAGACTGACTTCATTTTGGCGAAAAGTCATTTTTAGAGAAAAAAACTAAGAATAGTTATATTTTATTTTGACAGACTACAATAAAACTCTTACAGACAAAATTTGTCTAATTTAATTTTCAGGTGTATCTTCAAGTGTTCAGCAAATAAGAAAACTATGAAAATTGAAGTAATAGACTTTGTACCTGAAAAAACCAAAGGCTCTTTTTTTAAATCAGGGGAAGTTCAAAAATTCGAAACCATACTGGAAGAAGTAAATGATTGGATAGAAAAAAACAGTAATGTGGATATTATGAACATTGAAACTGTTGTTCTACCAAATATCCACGAAGAAGAAGGCAGCTTTGATACAGAGCTGTTTACAGGTGGTGAAACCCACTCACAATGGTATCAACTCATTAGAGTATGGTATCGTATGAAATAGATAACATATATACACTAAAGTCATACTTTTTTGCATTAGCAACGTGGCAGTTGTAGCAAAAAAGTATTCTACTCAAAATATTTGAAAATCTCTTCTGCTATCAAAAGGTGCCCTTTTCTATTTGGATGATTTACTTGCGACATAAATATGGATATGCTATCACCGACAATTACTTTGGCTTTAAATAAACTATAGCTGTCCACTAAGCCTAGTCCATAATCTTTTGCCAGTTGCTCTATTTGTTGGGCATGTTGTTCCAGTTCATTATCAGGTTCTAAGATGTTTACTCTTTGATCGGGTGATGGCGTTAATAAAATAACTTTTATTTTCTTTTCCAACGCTCTTTTTATCATTTTACTCCAATATTCTTTCGATTTTTTCAATCCTATCCCTCTGTCGTTCAACGCATAATCTATGAACAAAACATCAGGCCTATGTGTCAAAACCTCATTTTCAAAACGTTTTTCCCCACTCTGTGAATTTTCCCCTCCAATAGATGTGTTGATCACATTAATCACTGCAAAAGGATATTTGGTTTTAAGTTTTTCCAACAGCAAATAAGGGTATGCCGACAGAGTATTTACCACAGGAGTTTTGAAATACCCGGCTGGCACGGAATGTCCATGAAACACCAGGTTGACAGTACGGTTTTCAGGCCATTCTTTATTCAATTCTTTTTTAATATCTGTCAGATAAAACTGTGGGTCAGCTATCTCATTTTGAGCTTTTAAATCAAAATAGAATAAAGTGATGTAAAGGAGAAGCAGCCAAAGGTTTTTCATAGAATCATATATTGAATAATACCTAAAATCAGAAGACACAGCTTCCAACCATATAAAAACAAGTTTTGAATTTAAATACCTTTGTGAACTTTTCAAAAGTCTCTTCTGGTTGGTAATTTTTTAAAAAAACAAGTTGATGACTTCCACAGATCATTTTTAAAAAAAAGTTAATTTCCCAGGTGATATAAATGCCAAAATTTGAACTTATATACAAACAGCAATATATATGTTAATGATCAAAACACCTATAGCAGAAAATGAAACCAAACAGGAACAGTTTACTCAGTTGTATCTGAATGTATTTCCTTTGGTTGCCAAATACATCAGTAACGCCGGAGGCAATCTTGATGAAACCCGAGATGTGTTTCAAGAGGCATTATTGGTTTATTATGAAAAAATGGTACTCTTAAATTTCGAGCCACATACCAACCCAAAAGCTTACATTCTGGGAATATCCAAAAATATTTGGCTAAAGAAAAAAGGACAGGAGATCAATACTGAACCAATTGAAAATTTGGAATTAAGTGAAAATCAGAATATAGAACCTGCTTCGGAAAAGATCCTATTGTACCTGCAACAATCCGGCAAAAAGTGTATGGATATGCTTCAGTCTTTTTATTATGAAAAAATGTCAATGGCTAATTTATCCAATCATTTCGGCTTTCGAAATGAAAGGTCTGCTACCGTTCAAAAATACAAATGCCTTGAAAAGGTCAGGGATGTAATAAGAAAAAAATCGCTTAATTATGAGGACTTCCTTAATTGAAACTGCCCAAATAGATCAGCTGGTACAAAAACAAGGCGATCCGGGAGAACGCCTGCTTATGGAAGCCAGAATACAGGTAAATGATGAGCTGTCAGAGAAAGTTAATTTTCAAGTAATGGCTTATAATATCATTCATGAATATGGTAGAAGAAAACTCCGAAAAGAAATTGCTCAAATCGACAAACAACTATTTACAAGTCGAAAACACCTGGACTTTAGAAACAAAATCTTGTCTTATTTTATAAAATGATTGCTAATGATTGCTCAATCTAATGTGATTCCCATGGTCATTGACCAAAGTGAAAGAGGAGAACGATCTTACGATATCTACAGCCTGTTGCTAAAAGAGCGTATTGTTTTTTTAGGAACATCAATTAACGATCAGGTAGCCAATTTGATAGTAGCTCAATTACTTTATCTCAATAGCCAGGATCCGAAAAAACAAATAGACATGTACATACAGTCTCCGGGAGGAAGTGTCTATGCCGGACTGGCCATTTATGATGCCATGCAAATGATTTCCGCACCCGTATCTACTGTGGCTGTCGGCTTTTCTGGAAGCATGGCAACAGCCTTGCTTACATGTGGAGAAAAAGGTAAGCGATTTGCTTTGCCACAAGCTACCATCCACATGCACCCAACTGGTGGTGGAAGCAAAGGATATACCGAAGATGTCCGTATTGCCACCAGAGAACAAGAGCGCTTGCAAACTCAACTCTTCCACATTATGGGGCAGAATTCCGGGCATTCATGGAAAGAAATAGAGGATTTTTTCTTAAGGGATAAATTCCTAAATGCGCTAGAAGCAAAAGAATATGGGTTAATTGATGAAGTATTAGGCGATGTATCAAACCTCATCAGCATACAAAACAAAGAACCCGAAGTGAGGGTGAATGTTTAACTGACCAAAGAAACAAGTTATAACACAACCTTCTCCTTCAAATCCACTATACCTTTGGTAAGGTTATTGAAATATCTTTTGCTGCCGAGGTAGCGGTTGACATTCATAGAATCGTAAAGCGGTGAGTTTGGATTCACTGAGCTTATTCTTACATTTTTGGAGGCGTGGATAAACTCACCATCTCCCATCCAAATAGCCACATGAGTAGTTTTCTGTTTGGTGGAATCAGTAGCCGGCCTACCAAAAAACAACAAATCCCCAACTTCCAGTCCTTCAAATTTCAAGTCTGTATCTACAGCAAGTCCTTCGTTTACCTGCTGAGAAGCATCTCTGGGAATAATCAGGCCATTCATGAAATAGACTGTTTTGGTGAAGCCGGAACAATCTACGGCTTTGGATGATGTTCCTCCCCACAAGTACGGCAGGCCTTTCATGCTCAGGGCATTTGATCGGATTAAGGCTGCTCTCCTTTCCAGGTTAGTTAGCCATTCAGTATATTTTTCAGACTTTGATTTTTCAATAAATCCCAGCCGGCCATCAGGGTATTGCACTTCATAAAAATCACCCACATCTTCCGAGAATTTGAGCATGCAACCCATGACAATATCTCCCACAATAGCTGTTGATATTTCAGGGTACTGGTACACGTTTCCTGTTGTAGCCAGAAAAATCACCTTTTCAGACAAATCCCATACATCAAAGCTGTTTTCATTCATGGAAACAAATCCTCCGTGATCTATCCATGAAATGTATTTGTCCGGGGTTTGTACCAAATACCACTCTCCTTCTTTTTTCAAGATCCGAATTCCAGTACCCAAAGTTGCCTGAGTTGCCAGTTCAGCAGAGTGCTTTGGCAAAGAGCGAATATTAGCCACAGAATTATTAATCACTCCAAAAGTCTCCCCTTTCAAATCAGCATCAGGCAATAGATTCACTTCATCTTTTACTTCCAATCCTTCTTTTTGCAACCTTGTCTTCAGATCACTGATAGCTGCTTTTTGATCAGTGTCACCTGTAAGCACAACATTATTTCCATCCAAAGTGGCTTTTACATCAAAAATAGCCACCCGTTTATCCGGGGCATATTCGGTCTTTATCTCACTCAAGATTTGGTCTATCGCATTGTACTTTTCAAGTCCATTATTCAGACAACCTGAAAGCATTAATACCGATAAAAGAGTGATTGAAATGACCGTCCTCATAATTGTGAATTTTTCTGTTGCGTTAAATTTAACCAACTCAAATAAATTTCAAGACAAAACAGCAAGCAATCGTTTCAGAATGAAATTCATTTCACAGAAATACCACACATAAACCCGGGCAAACTCATTTATAAACAAACCACCATACCGTAAGTTGAAATAGCAGTCAGACAAACCAAATTGCCCCTGTCCTCCCGACGAAGGAGGGATCTTTTTTGCTTATTCGAGTCAGTAAGATAGATTTCTCCTTCGTCGAAATGACAAAAAGAACTTGCCTAAAGAATGGCCGTCAATGGGTAGGTGTAGTTTTTTGACGGGTTTACTCTACATTTATGCCAACTAGTTCATTCTTTTTTTGCGCTGCAAATACCTTTGTTTATCCGCTTCATAGGAATCTACCAATTCCTTGTCGTAGCGGTCTTTGAAGTTGAGGGTGGGAATCAAAGACTCAGGCATCAGGTCTTTTTTTACAGAAAAGGTCAGTTTTTTATTTTCACCTTTGGTAATGGTAAAGTCATCATATACCTCTCCAAGAACAGTTTTCGCCACATAATGGACTGTATTTGGGCTAACGTGTATTTCCTGATACAGTTGAAGCGAAGTACCAATACGCTCTTCCCATTCGCCAAATTGAACCGCATTTTGATACGGTCCGGCCACAGAAACCACATACACAGGATAATCTGCTCCCATTCTGCCACGTGCATACACATGTTCATGACCTGTTAGAATTATCGGGACTTGATAGCGTTCGTACAATTCTTTGAATTCAGGAAACCGCACTCCGGGCTTTCGGTTTCTGGCTGATGATTCCATCCCATAATGATGAGTGATAAACACCCAGTCACCTTCAAATTCTTTCAAACGCTCTTCTGTCCAGTCATAAATTTCTTTTCTATCCTCTGGAAATTTATATCGGCACAGGTTAAGTGAAATCACCCTTATGTTGTTGTAGTCCACATAAAAGGTTTCTTCTTTATGCCCTTCCGGCCCATTGTTGGGAAATGCAAAATTCAAAAACCACAATGGAGAAATATTATCTCCACTTTTGGCAATTAAGTGTTCATGGTTTCCGGGAGTAGCTACTGTTGGTATGTTTTCAAAAGCCCAACCTCCGGATGGAAAAAATTCGTTCCAGTTTTCCCTATTCAATCCTCCACGATGTACCATATCTCCTCCAAAGAGCATAAACTTAGCATCAGGGTTGGCAAGTACGGCTTGCCTGATAGTCCTACTTCCCAATGAATAAATATCTCGTTGAACATCTCCGAAGTAAAGAAATTTAAAGGGTTCGTTTTTGCCTGTTGCAGTACGGAATTCGGACCAGGCTGACCAATAGGTACCATCTCCTACCCGATAAGAATACATTGTATTGGATTCCAGTCCCTCCATGTTGGCAGAGTGGTAATTCCAAAGCCCATCGTCAGAAGTCAATGTGTCAGATTTTGCATGGATTCTGATTATATCGTCTTGAAAAAAAGGAGATGCAGTCGCTTTTACATATTCCAAATAGCCTTTGATCACTCCTTCTGAAGTACGCCAGGTCACCGCCTGACTGCTTTCGGGTGCACCTATCCAGGACAGTTTTACGTGATGAGGTTGTTGATAATTGGTTGCACCATCTGTACTTACCGGAATGGAAGGCTTGCAAGATGCAAGTAAGACTACTGCAACTACTAGTTGTAATATAGATTTGATCATTATAGTTTTATAATTATTTGTGTTTTTCAATACTCCTGAGGTATTTCAACAAGATCTCAGGGTAGTCTGTTAGAATAACGTTGACTTTCTTTTGTACCAACTCAGAATAAACATCCATTGACTGCCTAGCCAAAGGATCTGTTTTTTTGATTGAATTGACATTAAGCACTTTATTGTATGGCTTAAGTTCACTGATATAGACCACCTCTCTTTCCTCTTGGTTATCACCCAAGTGAATTACATTGGGCGTAAATTTTTTAAGGTCATTTTTGAATTCAGGAGTGTGATATACTTTTTTCATAATAAATGCATCAGGCATCAACTTTCTGATTTTCCTGACACTGCCATAGTCTTTGACATAAAAAATGACACGGTCAGACGCCTTCATTTCCATCACTTTTTCCAAAATAACATCCAACTCCTTTAGTGAATTTTTCAAGTCAAGGTAGAAAAATGCATCGCCAGTTTCCAACTTCAAAACATCTTCCAACGTAGGGATTTTAAATTCTTGAGCATGCACCAAAGTATCAACCAATCTGAATGATTGGAGTTCAGCAAAAGTGAATTTATTTAATGAACCACTGCCATTTGTGGTTCGATCTATGTCGTCATCATGCATGAGTACGGCAATTTCATCTTTGGTCACCCGCACATCTATTTCCACTATATCAGCACCAATGTCAAGGGCTCTTTGAATACCAGCAATTGAGTTTTCAGGAAAAGAAGACTGGACTCCCCTATGAGCAGCTACTAAAACCACATCATTTGTTGGTGCTAACAGCATTGAACGAACAGTAATTGGTTTTTCTTGAGAAAAAGCTGCTATTGATAACAAAAACATCAAGCAAACAGTTGATACAAAAAGTCTCACTTAGTGGGTAGTTGTTCCATTAAACCTTTGAGCTCTGAATGAAGTATGGGAGCAGTTTCAGGTCCAAGGGAGTTGGTTTCTCCATAAGTTTCTCTTTCGTCAAGGTATAAATAGGGTGGTTCGTCATCCCAGTGGCTTTTTGGTATAATATAGCCTATCATGTCATTGGCCAATCCGAAAACGAACTTGTACTCTCCCGGCATCAAATCTCGCAACGGTGGAATTTCTACAGGATCGATATCATAGTCTCCTCCCGGGGGATGCTCTATTCCACCATTTACTATTTCCGGGTAAATTTCACCCGGAACGAAAATAAAACTGGCAGGTCCCATTTTCCAAACGGCTACTTCAGACCTGGAACTAAACCAGGAAGAATAGCCTTTATCCAACACACCAAGAAGAGAAGCCAATTTAAACTTGTTGTTGGCTACCGGTAAATAGAGTGTTTTTGATATGATATTATGCGAAGTTGACGTATAAGATTGCAAAGTAGAATCTTTCAAAAGATTCAGAGCCAACAGTGCCACGTGATCTCCCTGGGCTTTTGCTTTTTCAAAAGTAGCTTCCTTATATGCTGTATCCGTTTGAATATCAGGAATAGGAAATCTTGGTGAAGTATGCATCAAACCACCTATAGCTCCATTGATATAAAGTGCTACTCCACCGATTCCCTCAGCAAATGTAGAATCGTTCTGGCTCACCCCCTCTTCCACTCCCTGTCTGATATAATGCGGAAAATCAGAAGTGATCTGAATGTTTTTGCTCCACAGTGTCTCAGGATGATTTGCCCATGAAACTATGGTTCCCAATGTTTTATTGGTAGCCTGAGAAACAACCCTCATCAACCTCAACCCGGGATCAAAAATATGAGGTTTTCTGGAGTCATCCACTAAATATTTAAGTCGGTCGGAAGTGTCCTGAGCAAATATAATACTGGCAGGTTCAGCTTTCTCATCTGCTTCAATGAGAGCCAAAGCCGTCTGATCTATAATGTGGTTGACATATTCATCATCAATGCCTGATTTGAAAATACCTGCCCCCCAAATACCTATTACATCGGGAGACTCATGATCATGAGTACTCATTACCCCTATGTAGTCAAAATCCGTACTTTCCTGCACTTTCTCCCTGATCTTAGCAATCTGGTCATTCCCAAAACCTATAGCGTCAATAACCGCAATCCCAATCTTTACTTTGTCATTTTTCAATACCATTACTCTGCTCCACAAACTATCATGAAAACCCTGAGCAGGTCTGTTTTGGTGAAAACCAGCCAGATAGACTGCATCAAATTCACCATTATTGTTCTTGTCAATATAAGTATCTCCATTATCCGGTTTATATCTCGCATCCCCATCTGCATCTACCCAGGTATCTATCAGTATCGGATTAATCGTTTTTTTTGAAAAACCCGCAACTATGGGTAACTCAGGAGATGTAATCGTTTTGGTGTAATCATAACCTGATTTCCGGTCTCTTACATTATAAATTCCAATACCTATCAATACAATGAATACACCTAATAGCAAATAAAGAAAGTATCGTAGCATAGTCTTATTTTTTCACAAAGTCTGATTTAAATCGTTGAGCCGTTTTTGGTATTTTATTAACCAATTTCTTTTTCCCATTAGATTTCACCAAATCAAATGCATCGTATAACGTACCTATTGGAGTAAATGCCTGATAGGTTAGCACATCGTCTTTGATGGTGATAATCTGGAATAGCTGAGTATATTCCCCTCTCCGTTCCATCCATTCTGCATCCATTGAGTCGTACATTTTTGGGCCACTTACAGATACTGCATAAATAGTTCCGGCATCCGAAACAGAGGTTGCTCCTGTGGGATCATTACTCACCTGCCCTCTGGCATAAGTATGATCGTGCCCTGTTAAAACAATGTCCACTTTGTATTTATCAATCAAAGGCTTCAACCCTTCACGCACATTCTTATTGTCTCTGTTTTCTTTTGTTGAAAAAATAGGGTAATGCAACGTGATGGCTGTCCATTTTTTATCATTGTTAGCTAAAATAGAATCTAGCCATACCGTCTGAGCTTTCCTGGAATGTGGCTTATCGTCATAAGAAAGTGCATCAATTGAAATCACCTTCAAGTCTTGGTAATCCACCACAAAACACGTTTCAAGTAGCTCTTCCAATGGCCCATTTTGAGGAAGTGTAAATTGGGGTCGCCAAAGAGGGGTCAATACCTCGTCTCTATATTCATGATTACCTGGAGTCATAATACTGGGAACAGTAGCATGGATAAAGTCTCCGGCATAAAACCATTCTCCCCACTCCAAATTTGACTGTCGGCTGTTGATCAAATCCCCTGCATGCAGCATAAAATCAACCTGAGGAAATTGCTTATAAGAATTTCGAATTACCCTGCTCCACATTGATTTCACCTGGTTTTGAGCATCTCCAAAGTAGATAAAGCTAAATTCCTCACCTTTTTTATCCGAAGCAGTAGTGAACTGAAACCATTCGCTCCACAACTCTTGCTTGTCCGTAGCACCCACCCTGTAAACATAGGTCTTACCGGGCTCCAAACCATCAATCACTGCTGAATGATAACTTGCTTTTACCAATGGCTCATTTTCATGCTGGTTTTCGAACACTTCGGTTTCGGCCTTTACCTTTTTTATAATATTAAATAAGAATTCCGGTCCATCGGTATCCAATGCTACTTCTACAAAGCCTTCTGTTATTTGCTGATCTGTTCTCCAATTTATACCTATACTGGTAGAAGGTGTTGCTGTTAGATTGGCAATAATTCTATCTGGTACTTTGCTGGGCAATATCAATTTATGACTTAATACACTGTCGTGCTGTGGATAATGTGAGTGGTGGTGATCACCATCATGACTGTGACCATGTTCTTCAGTTTTGACAGGATTACATGCTACTGCGCATACGAGAAGGAAACTAAACCAAATAAGTGATTTATTCATAGCTATGGGTATTTTTTGTTTGTATATCGGTGACTAAAATAAGAGCCTTTGTTGCTCAATTTGAAAATAAAAACTAAGCTATGGTAATTTACTACTATTTGCACTTAGAATATTGGCTATTGTTTATGGTAAATTGCAGTAAATTGACAGTAGTGAATTTTCCTTTACCTTATCATGACTTAAACATGAATTTGAAACAAAGAATCAACATTGGCTTAACACAAGTTCCTGATCCGATAGAAAAGTAGTAACCTGATTCCGTAACATATTCAGCCAAAGATTCTTAGTTTTGCCGAAAACAGAATTGATAAAAGTGCAGAAACCAAGTATTCCTAAAGGCAGCAGAGATTTTGGTCCGGATCAAATGATCAGGAGAAATTATATTTTAGACAATATAAAAAAAGTATTTCAAAAGTATGGATTCGCTCCAATTGAAACACCTACGATGGAAAATCTTTCCGTATTGACCGGAAAATACGGTGATGAAGGCGATCAGTTGCTTTTCAAGGTGCTTAATTCCGGTGACTTCCTCTCAAAAACAAAACAGGAAGATATAGACCAGGGAAGTAAACACTTGACAAATAAAATTTCTGAAAAGGGATTGAGATATGACCTTACAGTTCCTTTTGCAAGGTTTGTGGTTATGCATCAAAACGACATCACCTTCCCTTTCAAAAGATACCAAATCCAGCCTGTATGGAGAGCAGACCGTCCCCAAAAAGGCAGGTATAGGGAATTTTATCAGTGCGATGTAGATACCATTGGAACAGATTCATTGCTCAGTGAAGCTGAAATTATTCTGATTATCAATGATGTTTTCAAAGCCCTCAAACTCAATGATTACTCTATCAAAATCAATAACAGAAAGATTTTGACAGGAATAGTAGAAATCATTGGTGCTCATGGTAAAGAAGCTGAATTTTGCGTAGCTATTGATAAACTGGATAAAATTGGTAAAGAAAAGGTATTAGAAGAATTGATCGCCAAAGGCTTTCAGGAAGAAAAAACAGGATTGCTTGATCCGATTTTTACGTTAACCGGAAACAATGATGAAAAAATAGAATTTCTTTCAAAATTTCTGCAAGATTCTGAGATCGGTATAAAAGGAATTAATGAGCTTAAAGAGATTCTCAATTATACCCAACAATACCGTGCTGCTACTCACAATGTTGAAATAGATATTACTCTTGCAAGGGGACTTTCCTATTATACTGGAGCCATTATAGAAGTAAAACCGACAAGCGTACAAATGGGAAGCATCTGTGGCGGTGGAAGATACGACAATCTGACAGGGGTATTTGGTTTATCAGGTGTTTCCGGTGTAGGTATATCATTTGGAGTGGACAGAATTTATGATGTGATGACAGAACTGGAATTGTTTCCTGATGCAGCATCATCTACAGTTCAAGTATTGGTAGCAAACTTTGGCAATGAAACACTTTCTGCGTCGTTAAAGATTTTGGACACTCTGCGCCACAAAGGAATAAATGCAGAAGTTTATCCTGACAATGCAAAAATGAAAAAACAGTTTAACTACGCAGATAAAAAAGGAATAAAGTATGTTTTGGTTATTGGTGAGGAAGAACTTAAACAAAATCAATATGCTTTGAAAAATATGACAACAGGAGATCAGGAAAAATATACCTCAGAAGAGCTGGTACAATACCTGCTATCAGAAACTAACATCACTATTTGAGAACTGTACATTGATAATTGACAACTCATACTATAACTTGCAGTTTTATTACAGACCAGTCACTTTGATCAAAAACATTTTAACATTGAAACCAAACTACAGATTACTTGTTTTTGCATTGGCGATGATTGCTCAGGTAAGCATAACCAAAGCACAAACTACCAGTGTAATGGGTAGGTTTTCTGTACAAAATGTAACAGGATGTGCTCCTTTTGAAGTTGATATAACAGAACTGGACAACTTCGGTAGCAGCACTACAAGGCAGTATTGGTATGAAGACAAATCTGGTGTACCAACTACCGATAAAAATTTCACTTATAACACACCAGGGGAGTATTACTTGGTTCAATTGGTTGGAGCCAATGTGCCTCAAAAGGAAGACTCTCTAAAAATAACCGTATATGACCCTGCTCCACCGGAATTTGAAATCCATAATTGTGCAGGGCACACAATAAGAGTAGAAATTACCGACACTAATTACGACAGGTACAGAGTCAACTTCACCGCTACGAATTCAGAAGTAATAGGGCCGGGCATTACAAGTTCCGAATTTGATTTTGGTACTGCCGGGGATTACCCCATCACAGTCACCGGGTTGTACAACAATGCAGTCAATAACTGTGGCACTAATACCAAAACAATCACTACCATAGACAATATTGTCACGCCGATATTGCATTCGGTTGAGGTAAATACTGAAAGCTCGGATGGTTCCACACTACTTACCTACACCATAGGAGAGGAATCTGTCTATGTGCTTGAAGTCAGTGAAAATGATATAGTTGGTTTTTATGATTTATATGAAATTACAGGAAACAGAGAAAACGTTACAGGAATAAACACACTAGGCAATTATTATTGTTACAGAATAAGGACGTTTGATGCCTGTAGCAATGTTTACATTTATTCCAATATTGTTTGTAGCACTTCTATAAATGTGAAAGTAGATAATGGTGTAAACTTGGTTTCATGGAAAACAGCATCAGGGATTCCAAGCTCATACAAAGTAATTAGAAATGGAGAGGTTCAAACAGAAATCAACGACACTTTCGCTTCTTCATTTGATGATGACAACATACTTTGTGGCAATGACTACTGCTATGAAATACAAGCTATTTTTAATTCAGGAAGCTCTCTGAGTATTGACACTTGTGTTGTGGCCAGCAAAACAGGCGACCTGCCAGCCCTATCCACCCCTTCCTCAACCATATTCAATGAAGGAGTAGTTTTGAATTGGGAAAAACCAATAGAGGATATACAACTGAGTCAGTATATGATTCAGCGCTCTGCAAATGGCAAAGCATTTAGCACCATATCAAGAACACTGGACACAACATACATAGATAACAGCAACAGTCCTTTTCGCCAAACCCTGAAATACAGAATTTTATATCAGGACAATTGTGGCAATACATCTATCCCATCCCCCATAACTGCTCCCATAATACTACAGGTAAAAAGTGTAAATGGAAATGCAGTAGTGTTGGAATGGAACAAATACGAAACCTGGGGCAATGGAATAAGAACCTACTTTATAGAAAGGCTGGACGATTCAGGAGCAATCATGGAAGAGTTTAGTGTACTAAGTGGCAGAACCAAAGAAATTACATTTTCGACTGATGATGATCAACCAAAAAACCTGCGTGTAAGGGCTGAATCTTTAGATCAAACGCCTTTGATTTCCTATTCAAACATACGAACAGTAGTGATCAACCCATTGGTCAACTTCCCTAATGCTTTTACCCCCGATGGAGATGGGTTAAATGATGACTTCAAGCCAATTGGTACCAAGGTATTTAATTTTAAGATGCAAATATTTAGTCGGTGGGGCAATGTCATATTTTATACAGAAGATATGAATTTAGGCTGGGATGGGCGTATTAACGGGAAAAACGCTTTGGAAGGAACATATACCTACCGTGTTAATTACGAAGATGCTACTGGCAGGTCATTTGACAAAGCAGGTTCGATTGTCTTGATCAGAGACAACAATAATTAATTGGATGGATTCATTTCTATTAGAAGGATTCCTCACATAGCATGTTATAGTATATCTTTGCGAGCTACAATTCTAAAACTCTTAAATACTAGGAATATGTTTGATATGATGAAAATGATGGGCAAGGTGAAAGAGATGCAAGAGAAAATGAAGATAGCTCAGGAATCTCTCGCCGAAATTGTAGTGGAAGCAGAATCCGGGGCTGGCATGGTAAAGGCTACTGTAAACGGAAAAAAAGAACTCGTCTCAGTGAATATTGATTCTGCCCTACTTAATCTGGAAGACAAAGAAATGGTTCAGGATTTGGTAGTAGCAGCCACAAATAAAGCATTGGCAGAAGCTGATATTAAGGCGAAAGAAAAACTAAAAGAAAGCACCGAAGGAATGATGCCAAATATTCCGGGTTTCGATTTGGGCAACATGTTCAATGGCTAAGGTAGCTGTAGTTATATTAAACTATAATGGGCGACAGTATCTTGAAAAATTTCTTCCTGATGTAATCAGGCACAGTTCTGATTCAGATATATATGTTGCCGACAACAAATCCTCAGACACTTCTATCAGTTTTTTAAAAGAGCATTTTCCAGAAATCAATCTCATTCTCCTGGAAACAAATAACGGCTATGCAGCAGGATATAATCTGGCTCTTAAGCAGGTTGAAGCTGAGTACTATATACTGCTCAATTCAGATATAGAAGTCACTGCCAACTGGATTAATCCTATCGTGGACTTTATGGATAGCCATCCAAACGTTGCGGCCTGTCAACCTAAAATTTTAGATTATAAAAACAAAGAGTACTTTGAATATGCCGGTGCTGCAGGAGGGTACCTGGATATTTTGGGGTATCCATATTGCCGGGGTAGAATATTTGATACCCTTGAAAAAGACCATGGCCAATACGATTCAAACCAACAAGTGTTTTGGGCAACAGGAGCCTGTATGTTTATCCGTTCAGAAGTTTTTCATCAACTTGGAGGTTTTGACGAATCTTTCTTCGCCCACATGGAAGAGATCGATTTGTGCTGGCGGATCAATATGTCTGGAAAACAAGTCTATTGCATACCTGAAAGTAAAGTATTTCATGTAGGAGGAGGAACGTTAGCCAAATCAAACCCTCAAAAAACTTATCTCAACTTTCGCAACAATCTGACCATGCTGTATAAAAACAGCACAGGAATATCTTTATTCTGGAAACTCCCCTTGAAATTTTTATTGGATATATTGGCTTCATTAAAATTCTGGAAAGACAATTCATTCGATCATTTTACTGCTGTTTTCAAAGCGTATTCTTTTTTTGTAAAAAAAATACCTGAGAACAATCTAACAAGGCTCAATTTGAAAAAAAACAACCTAAGCACCCCTCTTAGCAATTCTCTAACTCCCGTTCAATATTACCTTTTTGGCAAAAAGCATTTTTCAGATTTGACCAAGCAACATGAGTAAATTAATATTGACAAACAAAAGCTACAAGGCTTCCATAACATTGATTGTGATATTACTTTCCTTCACTTTACTTGCACAAAAAAAGCATGTGATGCATGAAAACCAACAGTGGATCGAGTACAGTAATCTATCATTGTTGTCAAATAAATTCAGGCTGCAAACTAATGCCGGATTACGATGGAATGATTCGTTCAGGCAAAAGTCATTAAAGTTTGTCAGAACAAGCTTAGGGTATCAGATGCATCCGGACATTTTGATTTCCGGGGGATTAACATTGGTTCGTTCTTATAGTGAAAATCAACTTAATAAAACTGAAATAAGACCTTATGAAGAGGTTTTGATGAATCGCTATTACAACAAATTAAGAATACAGCATAGATTTAGAGCCGAGCAACGATTTTTAAAATATACAGATACGAACCTTCACGGTTTTCACCATAGATTAAGGTATCGATTCATGCTTAGGTGGCCAGTATATGCTAATTCTTCAGACATCAACTCTAAAAATCTGACTATAAATATAGGAGATGAAGTCTATCTCAATGCCGGAAAAGAAATCACAGATAATATATTCGATCAAAACAGAATTCTTATAGGCCCGTCTTTTCAGTTTAATCAAAAATTTGCAATTACCTTGTTATACATCCAAAAGTTCTCCAAACTGGATCTTCCTAGTGATTTTGAACAAGATGATATAGTTAATTTGACAGTAAGACACACATTCAATTTTACCAAGAAAAAATACCATTCAAAAATTGATTCTTAGCTTGTACTCATCTTGAACAGTTATTCCTCAAAATGATGTCGGGTGAAAATATTACCCGGCGTAATAGTATAGATTTTTTCCGAATCATTGTACATCACATCTATTTCCATATCATCATATCCAAAAACATAGATATTCATCTCTGCGTTGAGGTTTACGTTATGACTGAGTAGTTTTTTCATAGCTCCCCACGACTCCCTAAACTCTTTCTTTTCACTTTTAGAAAGTTCGCCCAAACCAAGGTTTATAGAATTATTAGACATGTAAGACTCATGCAATTTCACGGTTACTTCTGCCATATCAAGGTTGGTTTTTCTCAGAGACTGGTTATACATATGTTGAGATAGCAGATTATGATTCTCCAGTGATAACAATTCGGATTTGATAGAATCGTTTTTCAAATCAGCATAGTAATATTTGTCATGCAACCAGTTGTCACTCACCTCAAGTACAGAAATCAAAAGAGTATCATAAATAGCATGGGTGTAAAAATTGATTGGCACCAAAAACATGGTAAAATTCTGATGCTCGGAAAAGTGCGTAATGAATACATCAATATCTTTTCCCACACTAACATCTTTCCGTCTTAGTTGAGTACTCTTCGGATCTATGTCATGCCCTTCTTCGAGTAATTTTTCCAAAAAATTTTGAGATGATGTAAATTGATGCACAATTTTTTCGATATTTTCTACATGATTCTCTTTGATGTAATCCTCCATAGATTCTTCTACTTCAACCACATCTTTGTCCTGTCCAAAAGACATGCAGACACTTAATAGGGGAATTATTAAACAAAGAATCACTATTCTATACATCATTCAATTCATTTTCTTTCTAACCTTCAAGTATAATCTTCTTTAATGAAAATTCAAACGTGAAGCTCATGTTAAACCAACAAGTTCAGGAAGATGGACAAGCTCTTGTAAGCTACCTCCTATGACTACTTTTTAGAATGGAAAAGCTATAATGGAAACTACTTCCTTCTCCAATTTATCAGGAAAAATGATATGCAAAATGAAATAATGAAGCCAAATGTATTTATGAAAAATGAAGCCAAAGAGCTTTCCACTCTTCATCTAAAGAGCCAGAAAAAAAATCTTTACCTGCCCTTCTATACCAATACCCGGCATTTCCATCATCACCTTCTTTTCTGTGGAGATAGGCGTGAATCCAGGCTGCTTCTTTTGTAGGCAAGTCTTGTATCAAATCATGGGCTTTTTTCCAATCACCCAAATTATCACACTCTAAGGCTTTCTTATATATATCCTGACTCTTTTCGCTCATAAATCAAAATTACGAACCGTCAGGTAATATTCCTAAACACAAACAACAATCTCACTACTGAAGTAAGATTGTTGTTTGAATTCTTTTTATATCTTGAGTGTAAAAACTTCCATAGTTTCTATAGGTAAACCATCTCCCCGGTAGCCATTACCTCCGGCAACATAAATTTTATTTTTATATACAGCGGCACCCATTCCATGTCGGCCTTCAATTAACGAAACCATTTTAATCCATTTGTTTTTCCTGGTATCATAAGCCTCTGTCTCAATATGAGCAGTCTCACTGAAAGCTGACTCTCCCCCAACAGTCACCACATATTTTCCAAGGGCTACAGTCGATGTACCTGCCCGCATAGTTGGTATCCCTTCTGGCAAAGAGTACCATTCTTGTTTGTTAAAATCAAATACATCTACTTCCTCTATTGTTTTTTCAAAAGAGTGATCTGGTGCCATACTTTTTCTCCCACCTAACACAAACAGTTGATCATCAACAGCAGTAGCATTAAAATGATCTCTGACTCTGGGGGCATCCGCAAGAACAGTCCACTTTCCGGTCTCCGGGTCAAACTCATCCATCCAGGCAACATGCCCGTCTGTATGTCCATTGGTGATTCCACATATCAGATATATCTTGTCTTTGTACAAAGAGGCTCCAGCGGCTCCTCTTCTACGATTTTCAGGAATTTCTGCTCCTTTTGTCCAACTGTCATCCATAGGATTATAAATGTAAACGTTGGGGATAGGCACCTCATTGGGATAGTTGCCTGTCAGGGCACCTAAAATGTATAACTTATCATTGTAGCTTACAGCTTGAAAATGGTGCATTTCTAAAGGGGGTTTAGGTTTCACCAGCCACACCCTGTCTTTTAAATCAAATACACTTGTCTCCACTTCACCTCTTCCCCCCAGCAAGACTAATTTATCCGCAGCAATACCTAAAGATCCTTCATCTCTGGGTATGTATTCAGAACCATCCATTGATTCTGCAAAATCCCATCTGCCAACTAAAGATTGAGAAAAGACCTCCAGGGCAAATGTTAAGCATAAAGTGAAAAATGTGGTAAAAAGTAGCGTTTTTTTCATAAGCATCCTGATTTAGTGTAAATACAATTTAACCAATTTAAGAAATAAAAACACGCAATTCAGTAGTCGATTCAACCAAAGTACTATAAATATCAATTGCCGACCTTTAGGATGGTATTATAGAAAGAATAATTATTACGAAAAGAAAACTGCTGAATAATAGAGTTGAGCTGCATAAAGAAAAATACTCCTCAAGGCTTCAGGGTGAGTATATTCAAATAACCAAGAAACATCTAAAATCAGGCATAAAAAAACCCCGGAAATCGGGGTTCAGAAACTTAATAAATTCAATATTATATTAAGCGAGTTTCACATCAACCGCATTCAATCCTCTTTTACCTTCTGCCAGATCGAAAGTTACTTCATCGTTCTCTTTGATTTTGTCAACCAAACCAGATACGTGAACGAAGTACTCTTTACCTGATTCATTGTCCACTACAAATCCATAACCTTTGGACTCGTTGAAGAATTTTACTTTTCCGTTATTCATTTAAATTGTAATTGTTATAAGTATCAAAAATAGAAGAAATTATTTAAAATTCCAGTTTTAGAAAGGTTTGTCTTGTAGAATCGGCTCTAAACCGTAAACCAGAGCTTTTTTTCAGGGATTTTTACAGGTATGATTAGCGATAATTATTGATATATAATATTATTATGCTTCAATTTTATTCATTACCTTAAAATAATCGTTAATAAAGCTCTTGGATATTCTGATAAATTAAAACTATCATCAACATGAAAAATATCTACATCACCCTAATTATTTCCCTGATTCATTTTAACCTTTTCTCACAAATCCTCACAAAGAAGGATCAAATAGCAGCAACTGTGTTGACCTTGCCTGAAGAACTGCAGGAAGGTGCTATGGTTTGGGGCTATAACGAATCAGGTTCTTTGGTTGTACTTAAAACAGGAACCAATGACATGGTATGCCTTGCTGACGACCCGAACAAAGAGGGATACAACGCTGCATGTTACCATCGAGATCTGGAAGACTTTATGGCTCGGGGCAGGGAACTCAAAGCCGAAGGGAAATCAAGTGGTGATATAACTGAAATCAGAGAAACCGAAGCTAAGAATGGCCAGTTAAAAATGCCTGACCATCCCACTACTCTTCATGTCTGCTATGGGCCTGAAGGGAAATACAACAGTGCGACAGGGAAAATGGAAAATACCGACCTCCGATATGTGGTGTATATTCCCTGGGCAACTTCAGAGTCCACTGGTCTGCCAATCAGGCCAATGGTTCCTGGTGGTCCATGGATAATGAACCCGGGAACACACCGTGCCCATATAATGATTACACCCCCTAAAACAGAGAAGTGATCAATGCACACCGTTTAGAAAAACTTCTATCACATCTATTACCTGAAGAGGTTCTTCTATTACTGATGAGTGTCCAGCTCCCTTGATTATCGCCAGCCGGGATTGTGGAATTTTCAGTTTAATATTTTTCGATTTCTCAGGAGGAGTTGCAACATCTTCGTCCCCTACTATCACCAATGTGGGAATATATATATTATCCAATTCGTTCATGATGCTTTCCCTGTCAACTACTCCTTTTACAGCCCTGGCTATTGATTTTTTATTGGTAAGCAGCTCATTTCTCCAAAGTTGCACCAAATCTTTTCTGGCTGGATCGTTTAAAAATGTTTTACCAAAAAGAATGGGCATTACCTTATTGACGACAGATGACACTCCCAAAATCTGGGTAATAGTTTTTAGAAAATTGTATTTGATACGGTTAGGCTCTTTTTCTGCTGATGTCTCAAGTAAAATAAGCGACTTAAGTAGTTCAGGGCTTCTTGCAGCAATCCTCATTGCGACAAAACCACCCATTGACAACCCCACAATATGACATGGTCCAATATTCAGTTCACGAATCAATGCAACCGCATCTTCATAGACAGAATCCATATCATAGCCACTTTCTGTGACTTCACTTCTCCCCTGTCCCCGATGATCATATACTACACATTTATAACTCGCTTTGAAATAATCAACCTGATCCTTGAACATTTTTCCGCTAAATAACAACCCATGGCTAAACAACATAGTCTCCGGCCCATGCCCATGAATTTCGTAATAAATTTCTGCTCCATTTATTTTAATTGTTGCCATTCTTGATGCCTCCTTTTCTTAATTTCCTTACTTTAACCTTCCTCTTAATAACTTTTTCTCAAAAACTGCTCCTATAAAGATTTCACCTTTGTAGGTAACCGCTACACTCGATCCTGACAGTTCCTCTCCACTATTCAGATAAATTTTTTCCACTCCAAACACTTTAGCTCCATGAGGTGTGACCTTCAAAACTTCGGACGGAGATTTCTTTGCCGGATTCCCTGCGTGTTCTACAAAAGCAAATAACTTAGGATGTGCACCAACCCATATATTTCCTTTCTCATCAATATTGATATTGTCAACACCAGTTCCCAATTTCAGTGTGCTTTCTACTTCCAAAAACCCAGTATCAGGATTCCTGTTAAAGGTAAGTAACTCTCTGGCTGTGGTATGTGTCAGGTAGAGCTTTCTTCCGTCGTGAGAAACGGCTACACCATTAGCATAATTCAAGCCGTCATAAGCTTTTGAAAACTTTTCTCCATCGTAATAAAGCAGGTAAGAAGAGGGGATTTTGAGATAATCTTCCATTGTACGCATCACCCCTTCTTTATTGCCATGATCGTTGGTAACATAAAACTTATGCTTATCTACCACCACCAAATCATTGGGGCAATTCATTGTCTCATTTTCAAAAGTTCGGATATGGGTTAACTGATTGTTTTCAAATTTAAATGCTTCGACATAGTCTCCCTGGTTATTATGATTGACAGCATATAAAAAAGACTCGCCATTTTGCTCAAAAAAAGAAATACCATGTGGATGAAAATCTCCACTATAAGTTGTTTCCAATTTGACTGGAGCAGTACCTGAATCAATTTGAAGAAGATAAATCCCATCATTAGGAGCTTTCTCTCCTCTTATCAAACTCCATCGGTCAGAAGAAGAAATAAAGAGCAATCCCCTTTCCCGGTCAATAGCCATATCTTCTGTACCCGACATAGAGTTATAAATTGTTGTGACTTCTCCTGTAAATTTATTTTCAATCGTCTTAAAAGTACCTGAATCAATGATGGTACTTCCGGTAAAATAGATGATCCCTAATAAAAATATGATAACGAATTTTTTCTTCATACCTCCAGTCAATTATACTATATAATACGAAGATAGTCATTCGTAGAAAAGGTTAAAGGCTAATTTAAGAGTTGAGCCAAAATGAATTTCACCGTTTTTATTTACAACTTTTTCAGGATTTGATTCGGCAAGTAAATCCTTCTCAATTATCATCAAAAAATACGATCAACAAATCTCATCAAAACACCTGCTTTGTTAAAATTTATATAAGCATAAGATGATATTTTTACATACTATTTAGTATTTTGTATGAATTATTAGAAAGTACACCTATTGGCAAACAAAAGAGAAATGGAAAAGTTGTCGCCTGTAATTAATGAAATACTTTCCAGAGCCACTACCGTGACTTTCAGGCAGGGAGAGGTCTTATATGAACAGTATGCCAGACCAAGTTACCTGCACATAATACTGGAAGGAACTGTAAGCTTTTGCTACAATATTGCCAGTATGGAGCAGGAAATTATGATTGGTAAAGCATCCCTGCCATATACACCTATCGGTATCAATATTTTCAGCATACCATTCAGAAATGAATATACTGTAAAAGTAATTTCTGAGGAAGCAACATTTTTAAGACTAGACAAAAAACAAATAACTGAAATTATAGAATCTGGTTTCCACTATTCTCTGGAGTTTTTTGATTTTATAAACAAAAAAGCGCATAAATTGATAGGTGAGGCCACTGAGTTATTTGCAGATACTCCCATAATATCAACATCATTTGACCTAGACCGAAACATTGCTGAAGGATATAAATCGGTAAATGAACTTGATCAATTAGAAACGGTGCTTTTTCTTCTTCAATCGCCTTTTATGGAAGTTTTCGAAGAAAGTGAATTGATAGAATTGACTGAAAGCATTGAAAGAAAACAATACAAAATTGGTGATGTAATCGGGCTTCAAAATCAACCAGCATCAGGTATCAATATTTTGGAATCCGGAGAAGTGGAATTTTCCAGAGTGAATCATAAGAATCACGAAAGCTATCGTGTAGCTTTCAGGTCAATTTCTACTCCCGGATACCTACTGGGCTCATCCAGTATATTGAATGAACCCAGCCTTCTTACCTCCAAGGTGAGCAAAGATGCAGTGATACTGCATATTCCTGCTGAAGCATTAACCGGGTTAGGAAAGAAAAAACCTGATTTTGCCTTAAAATTGCAAAAGCGTATTTTATGGTTAATAAACAATCAACTCAGAGCTGTAAGAGCCCGGCTCATTGCTGCTCAGTTTGATGAAGAAGTAATGGTAGCAACCAGTCTTATAGAAAGCAACAACACAAAGCTTTCTATTCATTCGGTCTTACACAAGGTACCGCATCTGCTACGAGATAAACTCACCATAAAAGATGGAATAGAAATACTTCATCATACTGAAATCAATGGCACTGGTATCGAAAAAAATCTGGCTTCACTTTGTCTCGACAATTTGCACCATACACAAAAAGAAGCTCAATTCTACGATGGACTAAAAAACATCTACAATACAGTAGCAAATGCATCACCAAACAATAATTCCGAAAAAATACAATATGAATGTATTCTCAGTACAAAAAAAGCCTTTGCTCCTGCTTCAGTTATTATCAAAGGGTATGAAAACTTGCCGGACAAATCAGGGCACATTTTCATTTACAACCACCTGCTTAACGACCCTTACTACACACTTCCTAACCAATTTCAAATCACACTGGATTCTCACTTTCTGAATTCTTTGATTTTTGAAAAATACGGTGATACTGGTCAAAGAATAGTAAGAGTAGGCAGAAATATCGAATATGCACATCAGGAATATTACGAAAGACTGGGTTTTATTGATGTTTACACCAAAGAGTCTGATAAGCTAATTGAATCCTCTGAAGAAAAAACCGAAAGAAGAAAGCTGTTATTTGAAAATCTTGAGAATCAACTGCAACAAGGCAAAAACATCATGATCAGCCCTGAAGGGACTTCCTACCCAACCGAACAGTCTCCGGGAATTTTTAAATCTGCTATTTTCAAAATGGCCGTTAAAATGAAAACCGAGCCATTGATCGTTCCTATTGTAATGGTGAATTTTGATAAACGTATCCGAAACAATAAATTCACCTGCCAAATAAAAAAGCCATTTTTATTGAGCAGTCAAATGAAAAAAAACGGGTATTCAGATGTAAAATCTTTTCTGATAAACTACCAATCTGAATATAAGAATTACATTCGGGAACTAATCGAAACTACACCCAAATAGGCAAATAATTATAAGCCATATTATATGGAATTATTAGATAAAACTCTTTTCGAAGATGAAATCATAGCATTGGAACAAAAAATTGATTCTAATGAAAACTCAGACAACATAATTGCTTTTTATGGTAGTTCATCTATTAGATTGTGGGATTCTCTCCCTCAAAACATGACTCCTATGAATGTGATCAATCTGGGATTTGGAGGGTCATCTTATCCCTATTGCGTGAACTATTTTGAGCGTGTATTTGCCAAGCTAAAACCCTCACAACTGGTACTTTATGCGGGTGACAATGACCTGGGCAATGACCATAGCCCTGAGCAGGTGTTACAAAATTTCAGTCTGTTGGTTGATTTGATTCAAAAACAATTTCCAAACGCCCTGATCCATGTAATATCCATAAAGCCCAGCCCAAGTAGGGAATATTTACAGCAAACCATAGAGCAAACAAATAAATTACTCAGAGATAAAATCACAAATACCAGAAATGGATATTGGATAGATGTTTATTCTAAAATGCTGACTCCAGAGAATACACCCAACCCTTCACTTTATGTAGAAGACATGCTCCATTTGAACGAGAAGGGCTATGATATTTGGCGAAAAGAAATCAGAAAACATTTAATCTCACTCTGAAAATACAGTTACTTAACAGGTATCCAAATCTCTTCTTCGGAGTTTGGATCATTAGGATCATAATTTTCATCTAATATTTCAAAGTGTTCTCTTTGGTCCGGTTCATATTCAGAATTAGGAAGCCATACTCCATATATCTGTTGAGCTGTTTTATGAAAATCACTGGCTATACCCTTATATAGAAATACAGCATATTTTCCACCTTTGAGTGTATAAGACTTCATCGTAGCAGGAATATTATCAAAATCAGAAACCTCTGCTGCAGCCCATTTTTCAAATTCCGTATGAGGAGTGAAATTCTTAAAATCCAATGCCTCATCGTAAACCTGCATAGAATAAAAATGTGGATTGGACCTGTTTTTTATTTCATTGCGTCTTTTCATGAAGTTTTGCCATAGTTCAAACGTGGTATCGTTTGATATAGACATCTGTCTGTTAAAACCAACCAATTTCTTTTCTTTAATAAATTCTATTCGTGGTATTAAATTCATTTTCCCTTTTCTTATTCAAAAAAATACCCTGACAATACTAATCTAAAATTTAGCATTGACAGGGTAAATATAAATAAGGTCTAATTTAACCTCAGTATGGACAAATCTGTTACTTATTAATGATGTACCTTATATTAAACCCAAAGCGATCAAAAAACATATCAGTAGTTTCAACTAGAGTCAAAGTAGGACGCCAGTCAACACTCAAAGAGACCGGAGCATCTGCAAACCGATATTCCACACCCAATTCTCCAGCAGCTGCAAGTATAAATGGGTCTCCAAGAAAAACAGTTGGGCCAACTCCAGCATACCAATTAAAACCATCTTCACCCAGTGGTTTGTAAATAAAATCCCAAAGTGCATCTACACCTAAACCGCCATTTCCAAAAGAAACATCAGCATGAATTCTACTAAACTCAGATGTTGAAAATACCCCATCTACAGCGACATTACCACCTGTTACATCTCCTAATCTTACTCCTATTTCCTGAGCTTGCGACATCATACAAATCCCTAATAATGGGATCATAAAAAACAAAACTTTTTTCATCTTACTAATTGTTATAATTTAATAAGTACAAATCTATTACTACTATAGTACAATCCAACTATCAAATTAATAGAATAAAGACAGCTCTGGATTTTGATGATCCGTCTTTTAAGGTGAGGCAAGTAAGAATCAACACCCTCAGCAACTATATGTCTGACAAACTAATTGGTGGAGGAATAGGCAGTGCAGGGTTTTGGGGAAAACGATTCTCTCCCGGATCATTTTTAGCTGAAATAGGAACAGATGGCCATTATACAAGGATATGGATGGAAACTGGAAAAATTGGACTATATCTGTATATTTCTATGTTGCTAGTCATCATATTCTATTTAGGAAAGCTATTGTGGAAGATGAAAAATGGAAAACTCAGACAAGTAATTTTGGCCTTTTACTGTGGATTTGTTGGCTTGTGTGCAGCCAGTTACACCAATGGGCTAATCACTCAATTTCCTACAGGGGCTTTAACTTTTATCAGCCTGGGTTTTATTTATCTTGGTGCTAAGGGAAAACTCCCTAAAGTGTCTTGATTTTATTCATCAATATAGGCTTGTGAGCACGGCTCACAGGTATCACTTTGTCTTTTATCAACAAGTTGGTGTCTTCAATATCTATTATTTTGGTCAGGTTTACTACATAGGATCTATGTACCTTTAGAAAATTGACATTAGTAATCTTTTGATCTATATTTTTAATAGTAGAGTGTACTATATATTTCTTACCATCTTGTGAATAAAACCTGACATAATCGCCAAGAGACTCTATGTACATAATCTCATCCAATTCTATTCTCACGAACTTACCATCTACCCGCACAAAGAGTTGGCTTTGCACTTCTTGTGGACTAACATTATCATTCAATTCTTTCGCTCTTTCAATTCCTTTTAAAAGCCTGCCAAGTTGAATTGGTTTGGGTAAAAAATCCGTTACCTGATACTCAAATGCTTCCAACGCATATTTCGAATGACTGGTAGTAAAAATAATTTGTGGTAAATCATCTACACTCTTCACCAGTTCCATACCAGAAAGATCTGGCATTTCTATATCCAAAAAAACCAGGTCAATATCTTCATTCTTTAACCAGTTCAACGCATCTAAGCCATTATCAAACGACTCAACAATAGTAATATCATCTATCTTTTCGCACAGCATACTCAAAGAAATGCGCGCCATTTCATCATCATCGACTATTATACATTTCATTTTTCCATAAATTTATCCATTTTGGTTAATTCTCGCTGAATAATTAACTTGCCAGCATTGAAATCTGACTCCAATTTTGGAAAATTTAATGTTATTTCCGACCTAATCTCAATATTTATTTTTGATTTCTCATAGTATTCCATCATTTTGGACAAATCAAATAATCCTACCATTGCAAAGTTTGGTTTTATTTTATGCGCAATGGAAGACACTTCATCCCAATTCTCTTCCTGTATAGATTTCTTTATTTTTTGAAAGTCTTCATCAATAACCCTATTGAATACCTGAAACATTTTATATGCCCGTTCAATATTATCCTGATAGTAATTTCCTAAGTTTCCAAAATCTAATTCCGGGGAAAATTGAAAGTCATTAGTTTCCACGCTTTCAATCTTTTTAATAATTCTAAATTTTGACAAAGCATCCCCAAGGTCATCTTCAGTATATGGTTTAGTAAGGTGATAGTTCATTCCTGCCTGCATTGCTTTTTCTCGTTCATCTATCAAAGCTGAGGCAGTTAGTGCTATAATTGGAATTGCACAGTTAGGATTTTGTATCATCGACCTCAGCCTAAGCGTTGTTTCATATCCATCCATCCCTGGCATACGAATGTCCATGAGTATCAGGTTGTATTTGTTTTTTTCTAACATCGTCAGAGCCTCAAATCCGTTATTTGCAATGTCATGGCGAATATTCCACTTATTAAGAATGCCTGATAAATAGTACTGATTGATCTCATTATCCTCTACCACCAATATACTTCCAGTTTCCTTGAACTCATAGTGAACACTTTTTTCTATCGGTTTCAGCCTTGCTCCCCCCTTCAATTTCAAATTAAAAATTATGGTCGTTCCTTCATTCACTTTACTTTCAGCTCTCACTTCACCACCATACATCGATACCAGCCTCTTTACTATATTCAACCCCAAACCTGTGCCACCGTACTTAAGTTTTGTTTCATTATCTACTTGCTGAAAAATATCGAAAATCGAATCAAGTTTTTCTGGAGCAATACCAATACCTGTATCACTTACTCTAAACTCAAAATTCGTGTATCCCCGGGAAGACCCAATTACTTTCCCATCTATAGTGATGGCTCCTTCTTCAGTAAATTTGGTAGCATTATTTAATAAATTTAAGAAAATTTGATTTATCGCAGTTGGATCTGCCATCGCTTTAAATTCATCAGAAGAAATCAGTTTGTTTTCATATTTGATATTTTTATCCCTGGTGTTGAATCCTGCAATTTGGATTAAGCCATTTACTACCTCCGAAATATTAATTTCCTTTTCCGTGAGCTCTAGCGTCCCACTTTCTATTTTAGAAATATCCAACACTCCGGAGATTAATCCCAGAAGAATATCAGAAGAGTACTTTATCTTATTCAGGTGGTTGAGTTGTTCGTTGGTAGGCTTGGTATCATATAGCAGGTTTGTGATTCCGATAATTGCATTCAGGGGATTTCTTATTTCATGACTCATATTGGCCAGGAACTGCTTTTCTGCCTCACGAGCTCTTTCTGTCTGAAGTTTGGATAGCTTCAAATCCTCCTCCAGCTTCTTTCTGGAATCGATATTATAATGAATGCCAATGGTTCCGGCGATTTTGCCATTCTGATCATAAAATGGTGCGCCACTGATCAATACCCAGATCAGCTCTCCATTTTTCTTTCTCATTTGAACCTCATAGATACTTTGTTCGCCTTTAAGTCGGAGAGCATCTTGTTGATCCATGAATTTCATGTACTTGTCCAAAAAAAACACCTTACGTGCATCTTTGCCTATCAGTTCCTTTTCATCATAGCCTGTCATTCTGCAAAACCACTCGTAAGCTTTGAGTATTCTATGCTCCAAATCAACTTCAAGAAGGCCAAGCTCCATATTTTCAATAATACCTCTATATTTCTCTTCAGAAGCCTGAACTTTCTTTTGGTATGCTCTACTACTAGTTACATCGGTTACTTGCCACATTTGGCCAACAAACTCATCTTTCGAATAAATTGGAATAAAATCACAATCCAAAATGGTACCATCAACCATTTCCAACTCATACTTTGATACATTTTCATTATGCTTTCTACAGTGGTCAACAATATCTATAAAGCCCTGTGGATTCTTAAAAAGATGTTTCACCAGATTAGCTGACTCTCGTTGGTCTTTCCCAAAAATCTCACTATTTGGAATATTGAATTTAAATGTCTTTCTAAAAGCATCATTGATAAGTACTATTTTGCCATATTCATCATTGAGTAATAAGCCTGAATGTAAATTATGGATAAGACTATTTGTAATTTCAGTGCGTTTTTCAATTCTCGACTCCAGGTTCAGGTTTATCTGTTCTGTGAGTGAATTTTTAAAAATCACAGATATAAGGCTGGAAATCGTTGTAATCGTTTTGAGATGATTCCTGTTAAAGAAATCCCTTTGACTATGTCCGGTTTCTATTATTCCAATTACTGATTCTTCAAACTTAATGGGTACGGCCAGTTCCGATAGGCGAATGTCATCTCGATGCTTGGTAATGTATGGATTATACGTAGAAGTATCACTTAAAATTTCAGCTAAACCTGTTTTAGCTACATTACCCACAATACCATCACCAACCTTTATTTTTTCATTTAAGTCATTTCCTTTAGAACCAAAGGCGGATATCTGATAGCAATAACCATCTGCTACCTTATAGATAGTACAATCTTCTAAATCATACTTTGAAATTAACTTTTCTGTTATAATAGAAGCTATTTCCTGTAAATTGCTTTTACCTACTAAATATCCTGAAAAATCATTTATGGCCTGTATAAATTGTTTGTTTCGCTCAAGCTGATTTTCCAATTGCTTATTCACTAACTCAAGCGTTTGATTAGAACTATAGAGTTGCAAAGACTTGGATTCTAAAATTTTTTCAGCATTTTTCCTCGCTTTCCGCTCTCTTTCTATGCGTCTTTCAAGCTGATTAATTTTATCTTTAAGAAGTTTTATTGATGGTGAATCTGACGACTTCTCCATTTTGATCTAATTGCTTTGTTCGAACTGTTCCTTTTTCATTAAAATGACTCATGCTAGCTTCAATAAGCCCCTCGGCAAAGTCACTCATTTTTCTTGATGACCGATAAATCATTACCAATACGTTCTCTTCCATTTTTTCTATCTCAAATCTGGGTAATTCCGCATCAGGATAAAGCTTCAATACCTCAGGATGAATTTTATCATCTAATGTTGATAAAATATCAAAAGAAGATTTTGCAGCAGTAAAAAACTGAGGATACGCCTTGGTGAATACGCCAAATAAATGCCATCCAAATTTTTGGAGAATATAGTCCGAGTCTTTTCCAGTAAGTTCACTTGTTTTGGTCAGAAGCTGGACTAATTCACTAAACTCGTAAGAACCAATAGAGGTATAAGAGCCCCCTGATGGCAGATCACATGAAGTAATAAGCCGATCAACTAAGTCATACCCGAAATTGTCCTCGACAAAATCCAAATATTCTGTAAATACTATACCTTTCATTCGATATTAAATATATTGAACAAAGAAATGTATTCATATATTTTTCGATTTTTGGTAAGAATCTGTAGATTTTTGGAATTAAGATCAATTTTAATTTGATTGACTCAAAGCCTGCTTATACTTTGAAGGAGTATATCCGGTCTGTTTTTTAAACTTCCTATTGAAATGAGATAGATTGCTAAACCCTGATTTATAACAAATATCAACTATACTCATATCTTTATCCAAAAGCATTCTGCAAGCTTTCCCTATTCGTATTTCATTCAAAAAATTGACATAGGTCTTTCGGGTTCGTTGCTTGAAAAACCTGCAAAATGCAGCTGGAGTCAAATTAGCAATATCTGATATTTCATCAAGGGATATATGCCGATAATATTTTTCCATTGTAAACTGAATTACATCATTCAATCTTTTCCCTTCATGCTCATCCACATTATGGTCACCAACTTCAGTAGATAAATACTCTAATGAATCCGCAGCACAGATAATTTGAAATACATCCAATAATCGAATAATCTTCTCCATATTTCTGGCTGATGCCAGGTCATGAAGTTTTGATATTAAAATTGTCTTGACCTCACCATGTACTTTTATTCCTTTTCGAGCCCTGTTAAAAAGATCATCTAAATCTTTCGCTTCCGGCATTTTAAAAAAAACATCTCCAAATGAATTCTGATCGAAGAACACATAGATCACTTCAGCTTTCAAATCGGAATTTATATCAAAATATGTATCATCGTTTTTAAATACATGCGGCACATCGGATCCGATCACAAATATATCATTGGGCTTGAAATCGCCTATATACCCACCGATAAATGCAGTACCTGTACCCTGCAAAATAAGAGTGATTTGTAATTCGGGATGTTGATGCAATGGATTATACAGATGATTGCTTACATTATGCTCCACCACAAATGACTCATCAGAACTCTTTGGCAGTTTGAACGGTAGTATTTTCATTAGTTCAATATACTAATACCATTTATACATTAAAAATCTATTTCCGTAAAACATCCTTGCAAAAATTGCATAGGTTTCAGATAATATGCATGCATACTAAATTACCCTTCCCTCTTAAATTTGCAACACTATTGATTGAAAATAGTCGATTCTACTTTTTTTTAAAAGTACATTGACCCAAACGATGCGACAGATTAATTTCTGTTGCATCTCTTTTACAACTTCTACTCATTGGATCAATGTGATTTCTTTATACTGAAAATTATACAACAGTTTGAGTGAATTCTGTAAATCCTTTTAATCAAAATAGCGTATCATTGCATAAGCATTTTGCATCAGTGAAGTCAATTCTAAACATATCGCTAAGCCTCATCCTTTTGATGAGCACCATTGGGATCACAATTTCCAAACATTATTGTGGTGACTTGCTGATAACTAAATCTGTTATACTAAAAGCAAATCCTTGCTGCGATTCCGGACAAATGCCTGAAGGATGCTGCCACGACAAATCAGACAGTTTCTCTATTGAAGATGATTTTCAACTTACTCAGATTACTTACAATCAGGATTTAACAGTTGGTCTTTTAACATTCAATGATTTCTTTCATCTGAAATTTGACCAAAACATTATAGAACCAGATTCATCTCTTGCCGAATCACCCCCTCCTATCCCTGAAACTCCCATCTATATTCAGGTTCAATCTTTTCTTATTTAAATAAGTATTCCTTCTGCAGAACGTTTTTTCCGCAGAACCCTGTAGTTATAGCTTCTGGGATGATCAATTATTCCATTGTTATTCCGGCTTCCAGATGAACAGCTCACAATAGCCACATTGCATACTTATTTACTTAAAAATGCTAAACATTATAATCAAATACTTTCTGGAGAATCGTCTCGTTACGGTGCTCATTCTGGTCACGCTGGTGGTCTGGGGAATAGCAACCTCTCCATTCAACCTGTCTGTCGACAAAGCAGGTTGGAATACAGGATTCCTTCCTAAGGATCCTGTTCCTGTAGATGCTATCCCTGATATTGGGGAAAATCAGCAAATCGTATTTACACAGTGGACAGGACGCTCACCGCAAGACATTGAAGATCAGATTTCTTACCCGATGACGACCTATTTACTAGGCATTCCAGGTGTAAAATCGATCCGTAGCTCATCTATTTTTGGATTTTCCATGATCAACATCATCTTCGATGAGGAAACTGAGTTCTATTGGTCAAGATCACGTATCCTCGAAAAGCTGAATTCCATCCCATCCGACCTTTTACCTGATGATGTTCAACCTACACTGGGCCCTGATGCTACGGCACTTGGCCAGGTATTCTGGTACACCATTGAGGGAAGAGATAAAGATGGAAATGTCACAGGAGGTTGGGATTTGCATGAAATACGAACTGTACAGGATTTTTATGTAAAGTATGGACTGAATGCAGTAGCAGGTGTTTCTGAAGTAGCTTCCATTGGTGGTTTTGTGCAGGAATACCAAATAGACGTAAATCCGGATGCGCTGAAAGCATACAATATCCCCCTGCTTTCGGTCATGCAGGCTGTACGACAATCCAACCGAGATGTAGGAGCAAAAACGATTGAGATAAATCAGGCCGAATATCTTGTTCGGGGATTAGGTTACATCAAAAATGTAGAAGACATTGAAAAATCGGTCGTTTCCGTGCAAGATAATGTACCCATTCTCATCAAAGATGTGGCTGTTGTGTCGTTAGGGCCAGCTACACGCCGAGGTGTACTGGACAAAGAAGGTGCCGAAGTTGTAGGTGGAGTAGTAGTGGCCAGATATGGTTCCAATCCACTTTCGGTCATCAATAAGGTGAAAGAAAAGATCAATCAAATAGCACCTGGTCTTCCAAAGAAAACTTTAGCCGATGGAACTGAAAGCCAATTAACGATTGTGCCGTTTTACGACCGATCACAGTTGATCCACGAAACTATCGGCACGTTAGAGACAGCCCTTTCACATGAAGTACTGATTAGTATCATAGTGGTATTAGTGTTATTGTTTAACCTACGAGCTTCCATTATTATCTCTGGTTTGCTTCCTGTTGGTGTATTGATGACATTCATCGTCATGCGATATACCGGAGTAGATGCCAATGTGGTAGCACTTTCAGGAATTGCCATAGCCATCGGTGTAATGGTAGATGTGGGAATCGTTTTTGTTGAAAATATCATTCGCCATCTGGAAATTCCGGAGAATGAAGGTGTGAAAGGCAAAGACCTTTTGAAAGTCATCTTTGATGCCACCAAAGAAGTGGCCTCCGCAATTACAACAGCACTGGCAACAACAGTAGTAAGCTTTATTCCTGTTTTTGCTATGGAATCTGCTGAGGGGAAACTGTTTAAACCATTGGCATTTACTAAGACCTATGCATTGCTTGGCTCATTCATCCTTGGATTGGTGGTCTTGCCCACACTGGCTTATTTCATTTTCGGCATCAACTACAACAAGAAAAGGGTTCGAAATATCTGGAACATTACCTTTATTTCAGGGGGAGTAATTATTGCAACTTATGCCCAAATGTGGTTACCACTAGTGATTTGTTCTGTCGGGATCAATAACATGTTTGAAGACCGATGGGATGAGAAATTCAAGAAACTTCCGAATTACATCAACATCATTTTGGCGTTATTCATTGCCAGTTTTTTCCTCGCTGAGGAGTGGATGCCATTGGGCGTGCAAACATCCCTTTTCGTTAATTACTTATTTGTTTTAGTGCTCATTGGAATCATATTAGGTACACTGCTCTCTGTCGTTCACTTTTATGAATCTATCCTGAAATGGTGTTTGGTCAATAAAGGCATCTTCCTGCTTTTACCATTATTCACTGTACTATTGGGTGTTGTCATTTGGCTTGGTTTTAATCAAACATTCGGTTTCCTGGGAAGTTCGGTTACAGAAAGTACGGCTGGAAAATCATTGACAAAAACATTTCCGGGAATCGGATCAGAGTTTATGCCTTCACTCAATGAAGGAAGCTACTTACTAATGCCTACCTCCATGCCACACGCCGGAGTAGAGCAAAGCAGACACACTCTTGGACAGTTGGATATGCTTGTCGCTCAAATCCCTGAAGTAGATATGGTAGTGGGAAAACTGGGACGGGTAGAATCAGCACTTGATCCTGCACCTGTTTCTATGTATGAGAATGTGATCAACTATAAGCCGGAGTTTAAGGTGGACGATTATGGGAAAAGGCTCAGGTTTAAGACAGATAGGGATGGGAATTTTCTTTTGGAAGGAAGTCAGGAGTTGGAAAGTGGAAACAAGAAGTTAGAAGATAAAAATCTGAGGCTAGACAGAAACAAGGAATGGTATTTTAATGGAAATGACACGGTCTTTCTAACTTATAACACCCAGCTTTTATCTTCTCTTGAGAACCAACTAATTAGAGATTCAGGTGGTCAATTCTACAGGAATTGGAGGGCACATATCAAATCCCCCGATGACATCTGGAACGAGATTGTAAAAGTGACTAAAATTCCCGGGGTTACTTCAGCACCTAAGCTTCAGCCAATTGAAACCCGATTGGTGATGCTGCAAACCGGGATGCGGGCACCTATGGGAATAAAAGTATATGGGCCTGACCTGAAAACGATTCAAGATTTCGGTTTTCAATTAGAGAACATTTTAAAAGAAGTTTCTTCTGTAAAAACAGAGGCTGTATTTGCAGACCGAATTGTAGGTAAGCCTTACCTGCATCTCAATATTAACCGGGATGAAATTGCACGGTATGGGCTAAGTGTAGAGGATGTTCAGCAGACCATTGAAACCGCAATTGGGGGAATAAAAATCACCTCAACAGTCGAAGGGCGTGAACGCTTTCCGGTTCGGGTGAGGTATCCAAGGGAATTGCGTGACGATCCTGAGGCACTGGGCAATATATTGATACCCACTCCAACGGGAACACAAATTCCTTTAAAACAGGTAATAGATTTAGAATACGTTAGGGGGCCACAGATAATCCGAAGCGAGGAAACCTTCCTTGTGGGTTATGTACTCTTTGATAAGCGAGATGGGTTTGCGGAGGTTGATGTGGTCAACGCATCTCAGCAAGCGATCAAAGACAAAATAAATTCAGGTAAATTAATAGTACCTAAAGGTATCAGCTACAAATTTTCAGGAACTTATGAAAATCAGGTAAGAGCCATCAAACGACTTTCGATAGTAATCCCCATTAGTTTGTTGGTGATCTTCTTGCTGCTCTATTTCCAGTTCAAAACAGTCATTGCATCCTCCATTCACTTCTCTGGAGTGTTCGTCGCATTTGCAGGTGGATTCATCATGCTTTGGCTGTATGGACAAGATTGGTTCCTGAATTTCTCCATATCGGAGATGAACATAAGAGATTTGTTCCAAATGAATCCCATCAACCTGAGTGTGGCGGTTTGGGTTGGTTTCATCGCACTGTTTGGCATTGCCACAGATGATGGCGTGATCATGGGAACGTACATTCATCAGGTATTCGAAGAGCGGAAACCAAAAACAGTTGCAGAGGTTCGTTCAGCGGTGTTGGAAGCAGGCAAAAAGCGGGTACGTCCTGCAATGATGACAGCAGCTGTCGCCATTATCGCCTTACTGCCAGTGCTTTCCTCTACAGGTAAGGGTTCAGATATTATGGTACCGATGGCCATCCCAACCTTCGGAGGTATGGCCATCCAGATCATGACCATGTTCGTAGTTCCGGTTCTTCAGGCCTTCTGGAGAGAAACGGTAATTAACAACCAAAACAAGAAATCGAAATGAAAAATTTATTATTGATTTACTTATTGGCTTTGACTTTCAGACTATCAGCTCAAACTCTTGAAGACTATCAACAAATAGCATTAAAGGACAATCCAGCACTTCAGGCAAAGTACAAGGAGTTTGAGGCAGCATTAACGAGAATTGAACAGGTAAATAGTTTACCCGACCCTACCTTATCTTTCGGCTATTTTATTTCTCCGGTAGAAACACGGGTTGGCCCTCAAAAAGTACGTTTTTCCATGACTCAAATGTTTCCCTGGTTCGGAACTCTAAAAGCACAAGGAAATGTTGAAGCAATGAAGGCGGAAGTAATCTACCAACAGTTGGTGGACATGCAAAACAAGCTACGGTTCGAAATAAGCAAAAGCTATTACCCCTTGGCTGAATTACAACAACTTTTGGATGTTCAAGTGGCCAATATTGAACTTTTAAATTCCTGGAAAAACCTGGCTTCTTCCAAATTTGAAAACGGAAAAATCAGCCTCACTGATCTACTTAGAATTGACATATTGATAAACGAACTAGAAACCGAATGGCAAATATTAGAAAGCAAAAGAAAACCTCTTTCTATTGCACTCAACCGCTTATTGAACAGACCTGATAGCACCAAAATTCATATAGAGTCTCTTGATAATAAGAAAAGACTAAACACAAGGGTAAATGACCTGAACAATCATCCCCGAATTTCGGAACTCTACAAACGCATAGAAACAGCAGAACTACAAAACAAAGCCATCGAAAAGCAAAGCCTTCCAAAGATCGGTGCTGGGCTGGATTATTTCCTGATAGGAAAAAGGTCAGATATGAATGTAGCTGAAAATGGGAAAAATGCTTTTATGCCCACTATCACGCTAAGCCTTCCAGTTTTCAGAAAAAAATATTCCGTCGCTATCATGGAAAACAAGTTGAAAATAGATGCTGACAAACTAAATATTCTGGCAGTTCAAAACGAATTATTGAGTGCTATCGCAAATCTGGAATATGAAGCAGAAAGGGAATTTAAGCTCCTCGGACTCTATGAAGATCAAATCACTGAAATGAAAAAAATTCAGGATTTGCTACTTATATCATTCAGCAACTCCTCAGAGGATTTGGATGAATTGCTAAGAACCCAAATGCAGATACTTAATTATGAAGAAAAGAAAATAAAAGCTCAAACCAGATTGAATACACTTGCTGAGAACCTGAATTATGTGCAAGCTTCTGACAGCAACTAATACATACAATTATGAAAAATTTCGTTCAAAACAAATATTTATTCGCAGGCCTCACACTTGTAGTGGGAATATCAATTGGCTGGCTATTACAACCTGCTCAAACCGAGACAAAGTCATCACCTGAAACCCATGAACATGCAACAAACGACCAAGGTCAATGGACTTGTAGCATGCATCCTCAAATCCGCCAGAATGAACCCGGATCATGCCCGATTTGTGGAATGGAGTTAATTCCAGTCAAATCTGACATAAATACCAGTGATTTGACAATTAAAATGTCTCCAACAGCCATGAAATTGGCCAATATTGAGACGTCTATAGTAGGTTCAGGTAACGCTAAAAAGACCATTATGCTCAATGGAAAAGTACAGATTAATGAAACTTTGATCAGTAAAATTTCAGCTCATTTCCATGGAAGGATAGAGAAGCTACATGTAAATTTTACCGGAGAACAAATCAGAAAAGGGCAATTACTTGCTGAAGTATATTCACCTGAATTGGTCAATGCCCAAAAGGAATTGCAAATGACCTACAAAGACAGGGCAACCAATCCTGTCCTATACCAAAGTGCCAGAAAAAAGCTGAAAAACTGGAAAATAGGAGAATCAGAAATTGACAGAATCGAAAAAAATGATGGTGAAATACTCAACGTTAAAATCCATGCTCACCACGGTGGTATCGTGTTGAAGAGAAATGTTGCTCAAGGGGATCATGTACAAATGGGTGACATCCTTTTTGAGCTTGCCAACCTGTCAAATGTTTGGCTAATGTTAGATGTATACGAATCCGACATACAATGGGTAAACCCGGGTGACCAGATCCAATTCACGGTTGCATCTTTTCCCGGCAAATCATTTGAAGGAAAAATCTCTTATTTAGATCCTTTTATTGACCCAAAAAGCCGGGTAGCCAAAGCACGGGTCAATGTAGATAACAGAGAAGGTATGCTAAAACCAGAGATGTTTGCTTCCGCAATATTAAAATCGAACATTTCATCCGAAAAAGAGGATATTATAATTCCAAAAACGGCTGTAATGTGGACAGGTAAAAAGTCGGTAGTCTATATAAAAACAACGAATAATGAAAGTATTCATTTCCAAATGCGTCAGGTAACCCTGGGACCTAATTTGGGAGAAAGTTATATTATCAATGAAGGTTTGGATGAAGGTGAAGAAATTGTGATAAATGGAACTTTCAGCGTTGATGCTGCCGCTCAGTTGGCAGGTAAACCCAGCATGATGAACCCGGAAGGTGAAGCAACAACAAAAGGCCATAAACACAACTAAACCTATAAAACCAAACAGAAATCTTATAACAGTTACTCCGAATAATATAACAAGAACCATTTTTTACTGATGAATTTAGCATAAGCAAAATTTAGATCATGAAGCATACATATAAAATTACCGGAATGACCTGTGACGGTTGCAGAAAACACGTACAAAGTACTTTAAGCCAAGTCTCTGGTGTGAACGAAGTATCTGTTGACTTGGCTGAAAAAGAAGCAACTGTTACAATGGAGGTTCATGTTCCTATCGAGCTGATGAAAGAAGCTCTAAAAAACGATGGGGGTCGCTATGACATTCATTTGCCTGGAGAGCATGTTGAGCACAAACACCCCCTGCCCGAAATCAAAAAGCAGAAAAAAAAGGATGATGGTGATGGTGGCAAGTATTACTGCCCTATGCTTTGTGAAGGCAATAAAAAATACGATCAACCCGGTGATTGTCCAAAATGTGGTATGGACTTAGAAAAAGAAACCTCAGGTTCATCCACTACAGAATATACCTGTCCGATGCATCCTGAAGTAGTGAAAGATAGCCCCGGAAGCTGTCCAAAGTGCGGAATGGATCTTGAACCAAAAAAGATTTCCACTAAAGGAGATTCAGAAGAAAACAATGCTTACCAATCCATGCTTATGAAATTTTGGATTTCTGTGACATTTACCCTCCCTGTATTTTTCATTGCGATGAGCGACATGGTAGGTGTTTCTCTTTCTGGCATAGCAAGTGAAAAAATCTGGGGATGGATTCAATTCGTGCTAAGTGCTCCTGTCATCTTTTATTCGTGTTGGAATTTTTTCGTGCGTGGGTACAAATCGATTATCAATCGATCTCCCAATATGTGGACACTCATCCTATTAGGTGCCGGATCAGCTTACCTTTTTAGTATTACCGCCTTACTGCTTCCTGACATTTTTCCGGCACAATTCAAATCTGCAACAGGTGCTGTACACTTATACTTTGAGGCATCAGTGGTCATTCTCACGTTGATTCTTTTGGGTCAACTAATGGAAGCAAAAGCCAGAAGCCAGACCAATTCTGCCATTAAAGAATTATTGAATTTAGTACCCCCTGAAGCTACGGTGATTCGCAATGGAGAAGAAAAAACAATTCCACTAGAACATGTCAAATTAAACGATATCATTAAAATCAAACCCGGCGAGAAAATCCCAGTGGATGGAGAGATTACAGAAGGAAAAAGCAGTATTGATGAATCTATGATCACAGGCGAACCAGTGCCTGTGGAGAAATCAAACGGAGATAACGTTATTGGTGGTACTATCAACGGTACGAGTACATTTCAAATGAAAGCACTCAAAATAGGTAGCGACACATTGCTTTCTCAGATCATTGAAATGGTGAACAAAGCAAGCAGGACAAAAGCCCCTATTCAAAACCTTGCAGATAAAGTATCTAGCTACTTTGTCCCTATTGTAGTTACTATTGCTATCATTTCTTTCTCTATTTGGGCTATTTGGGGACCTGATCCCAGGCTGGTTTATGCTTTCACAAGTGCCGTCACTGTACTAATTATTGCCTGCCCCTGTGCATTAGGGTTAGCTACTCCTATGTCCATTATGGTCGGAACTGGAAAAGGTGCCAGGCAAGGTATATTGGTGAAAGATGCACGAGCTATTGAGGAAATGCAAAAGATAACAACACTGGTTATTGATAAAACAGGCACCATTACAAAGGGAAAACCATCGCTTCAACATGTGCAGTCTATAAATGAAATATATGATGAAGATAAACTACTGCAAATAGCAGCTTCATTGGAGCAAAGTAGCGAACACCCCTTGGCACATGCCATAGTATCCGGTGCTGAAGCAAAAAAATTAACATTACAAAATGTTGATGATTTCAACTCCGTCACCGGAAAAGGGCTAACGGGAAAAGTCGATGGAAAACAGGTGGCCATCGGCAACAAAAAACTGTTAGAAAAATTTAATCTGCCGCTGGACTCAGGTGTACAGATGGATGTAGAAAAAAGGCAAATAGAAAGTGAGACAGTTATGTTCGTAGTAATCGACCAACAAATCGCAGGATATATCAGTGTAGCCGATCCTATTAAGGAGGCATCTGCTTCTGCTATCAAAGCCCTACAGAAACAAGGACTGGAAGTAATTATGCTCACCGGAGACAATAAAAATACAGCAAAAGCAGTAGCAGACAAACTAGGTTTAGATGGCTATGAAGCTGATTTGTTACCTGAAAACAAATACGAAAAAGTAAAAGCCCTACAAGCAGAAGGGAAAATTGTAGCCATGGCTGGGGACGGCATCAACGATGCTCCTGCACTGGCACAAGCAAATGTGGGCATAGCTATGGGTACAGGTACTGATGTAGCCATCGAAAGTGCAAGCCTGACACTGGTGAAAGGAGAACTGGATGGAATTGTCCGGGCTCGTAAGCTCAGCACAGATGTCATGCGAAACATCAAACAGAACCTGTTTTTTGCGTTCGTTTACAACATGCTTGGGGTGCCCATAGCTGCCGGTATTTTATTTCCCTTTTTCGGATTATTGCTGAGCCCGATGTTGGCAGCTTTGGCTATGAGCCTAAGCTCCGTTTCAGTAATTACCAATAGCCTCAGGTTAAGGTAATTGAAAAAAGTATTTGAAAATTCAAAAAGACAATAGCAATCAACACAAAATTATTTAAACTTTATTATCAATAAAATTGTTAAATTAACCATGAGAATAATAAATCGTCAAATTATGAAAATCAATGATTTTAAAACACTTGTACTAGTCTTCACATTTCTATCAGTGGGGCTTCTCTCCTGTAACACACAAAAGAAAGAACACGACCATGATCATGGAGATGGACAGACCCATCATCATGAAAATGATGTAAAACCTGATGGGCTATCATTTAAAGATACTAATCTTGAAGCCGCTTTCGACCAATACGAACTGTTAAGAATAGCCCTAACGGAAACGAATTTTAACAAATCAAAAAGTAATGCTCTGATTCTGCAAACAGTAATCGAAAAAGTAGAAGGAAATGAAACAGTTCTAGAAGCAACACAGGCAATAGCCAATGCCAATGATATTGATGCGCAAAGACTTGCTTTTTCTGACCTTACCAATGGCATGACTGCATTGATCAAAGGAAACTTATCATCAGGTGAATTATATCTTGCTCATTGCCCTATGGCACTAGACAATACAGGTGCCTATTGGATCACTCAGGTAAACGAAATTAAAAATCCTTATTTTGGAGATATGATGTTGAAATGTGGAACGGTTAAAGAGACTTTGAATTGATATCACCTCTTTAAAGAAGTGAATTTTCAATATCAAAATTCACTTCTTTAAACTCCAATGCATTTCCTGATCCATGATACACAATATCCTGAAAATATTTAAACCCAAATTCATCTACCATAGTTACTTTTCCTATTGGAATCTCTTGATTTTGTTCATATAACTTTGACCATTTTTTAAAAATTACATGTAGCATAAAATAGTGATTAGAATAAATATATTCTGCATTTGAAACTTCGAAGGAAATATTATTTTGCGTGACCGTAAATAATAATGAATGTATATTCCCACCAAGGTTCTTTAAGATAAATACAGCTTTATTTTTTTCATTTAACATACTTTTCTCAGGGTAAACGGTGATTTCATCCTGATATAATTTGGGAGGATTCAATTTAGAATGCATTAAAAGCTGAATTCTGTTCTGTTTTACTAATTCAGAAGTAGATTTTCTCATCTCTTGTATCGATTTGTTTAGAGATTCTTTTTGAACCCACAACGAGACAAAAATCACAGAAAATGCAAGTCCTGAAAAAAGAGTCTCTAAATTCCAATATCGTGATCCAATATCAACCTGTTTTATATTCTGAATACTATCATGGTTTACGTGAAAAATCAAATGTGGATAAAAAGTCCAAGCGAGGACCACTACACACATTGAAAAAAGTATAAGCGCAAGGATTAGTACTTCTGATTTTAATTCTTCTAGTTTCATCTGACATGTTTTTACGATTAAAGAATATTACTTTCCAAAAGAGTGTTATAAATATCGATAAGAATTAATAATAAACATGCTCAAATCTAATACTCTCTAAAAATTGGTCATTTTAAACAGTCAAAAGCAAAGAAAAATAGACGCTGTGAGGATATTGCATAATACCAAAATAAGAGAAAATTGAAACATAAATATTCAAGCATGATTATTGTTAAATTGCGAATTAAGACAATCAACTTTTATTATTCATGAACTACAAATCATCTATTCGTCTGGCTTGCTTAAGCTGCTTTTTACTCTTCCTTTCACTTTCAGTATTCGCTCAAAAACACCTTGATACCAATCACAAATCATTGAGCGTTGATCACAACAGCATGAAGGCAGAAAACCCATTGAGGGTATTGCTTTTTTCAGGCACAGGATGGTATCGTCATGCGGACATTCCTCTTGTGAATGGCTGGATCGTTCGCCTAGGAGCTGAAAACAACATGCAGGTAGATGTGAGTGAAACAGGCGATGACATCACAAAAGAGCGATTAGAATTATATGATGTATTGTTATTCAACAATGCCAATGTTTTGGACAAAATATTTAGCGTGGAACAACGCAATATAATCGAAACATGGTACAAAAATGGAGGTGCCATCGTGGGCTTACATGCCTTATTGGTACATCAGGAAAACTGGCCTTGGATAATGAATCTTGGTGGATGTGATTTCAATAGTGATTCAGATTTTTCAAAGGCCAAAATCAAAGTAGATCCTAAGGCAATGGATCACCCTACTGTAAAGGGATGGGGAAAAGAGTTTTGGTATGAGGCGGATTGGACAAACCACACCAAAGTTGTAACTGGCCTGCCAGGAGTGCAAGTCCTTCTCAGAGTAGATGAATCTACCTACGAGCCGGTACGTGACTATTTTAAAACCAGGGATGGCAAACCAATGGGCAAAGACCATCCCATAGCATGGACTAGAATTTGGGATGGAGGAAGGTTTTTCTATACCGAATTGGGTCATGACATACGATCATTGGATACAGAATTCGGGCGCCAACACATCATTGAAGGCATCAAATGGGTAGCAAATAAAGAATAAGACCATTCGATCGAGCAAAATAAAGAGCCTTTACCTTCCTGAATAATAGAAGGTTCTTGCTAAAAAAAGCAGCATAAGTTTGAGAGCAGTCAATTATCATTTAGTTTCGCGCTCTACTCGTGTATTTCAACATTAACCCTGATGATTTTACATAAAAAAAATAATATAAAAAAGGAATGTCAGATAAGAGAATTGAGAACCTGAACGTAAGTGCGGAAGAACCTATAATCACCCCTACAGAGCTTAAGAGCAAATATCCACTAACAGAAAAAATAATCAAAACTGTTTTAGATGGACAAACAACAATTAAAAATATTCTGAATAAAAAAGACAACAGAATCCTGGTTGTCGTTGGCCCATGTTCGATACATGATGTAAAAGCTGCCAAAGAATATGCTACTCAACTAAAAAAACTGGCTGACGAACTAAAAGACACTTTGTACCTGGTGATGAGAGTTTATTTCGAAAAACCACGTACTACTACCGGGTGGCAGGGGCTAATCAATGATCCAAAATTAGATGACAGTTGTGATGTCAACGAAGGATTGCACATCTCAAGAGAATTGTTGACTCATATAGCTGAATTGGGATTGCCAACAGCAGGAGAAGCATTGGATATTGTAACACCACAATACATTCAGGATTTGTTCTCATGGACGGCTATCGGAGCAAGAACTACTGAATCCCAAAGTCATAGAAAAATGGCCAGTGGCTTTTCATCGGTAGTCGGGTTCAAAAACGGAACAGATGGCAATATTGATATAGCCATACAGGCACTGATGTCTGTAGCCGGAAACCACAACTTTGTAAGTATCAATCCTGACGGAAATGTTGCGGTGGTGAGAACTTCAGGCAATCCAAATTCTCATATCATATTAAGAGGTGGCAAAGGGCCTAACTATTCTTCAGAGCATATTAAAGCTTATGAAGAAAAACTGGACAAAGCAGGATACCCTCACAACATTATGGTGGATTGCAGCCACGCCAACAGTGGAAAGAAAGCAGTGAATCAATCAGTAGTACTTAATGATATAGCTCAGCAAATTCAGGCTGGTAACAAATCTATCATGGGTATCATGATTGAAAGCAACCTGAACTTTGGAAAACAGTCTATTCCGGAAGATAAATCTCAGCTAAAATACGGCGTATCAGTTACAGATGAATGTATTGATTGGGAAAGCACTGAAACAATACTTCGTGACTTTAGCAGCAAGATCAAAGAGTCCCTGAGTCAACGGTAATTTTTAGCCTGGCTCTGTTTTTTTAGTACAAAACACCAAATAAGATGTGTCAATATGATGTTGTACTTCTCACTGACTTCAGGTATGTGTCACCTCAAAAAATTGATCCGTACACACAAAATGTATTGACAGAAGACCAACTGGTAGCTGATGCTCTGACAACCAAAGGGCTTAGGGTTTGGCGCACCAATTGGGACAATCCGGATTTTGACTGGTCAACTACCCGGTACATTCTATTTCGCACCACATGGGATTATTTCAATAGGTTTGATGAATTCAAAGTATGGCTGGAATCCGTAAGTAAAAAAACCAAACTTATCAATTCGGAAAATATTATCAAATGGAATATTGATAAGTTTTATCTGGAAGACCTATCAAAAAAAGGAATACGTATTCCTCCTACTGTTTTTATAAAACCAAAAGATAAACGCACGCTTTCAGAACTGATCACATCAACAGGATGGCAGGAAGTAATCCTAAAACCAGCCATATCCGGTGGCGCACGACACACTTATCGGATGAAAGCCAATGAGACTGATCAATATGAAAGTATCTATCAAAAACTAATCAAATCAGAATCCATGTTGCTGCAAGAGTTTCAGCATCAAATCATAAAAAAAGGTGAAGTTGCATTTATGGTTTTTGGTGGGAAGTATAGTCATTCCATCCTCAAAAAAGGAAAAGAAGGAGACTTCAGGGTACAAGACGACTTTGGAGGCACAGTACACGATTATGAAGCTAATCCTGAAGAAATAGCATTTGCTGAAAAAGTAGTAGCTGCATGCACTTTCCAGCCTGTGTATGCTCGTGTCGATGTACTTTGGGACAACAATGACCAACCCTGCTTATCAGAATTGGAATTGATTGAGCCGGAATTGTGGTTTCGCAATCACAGACCAGCGGCAAAGTCAATGGCAAATGCTTTGGTTGAATATATTTCAGATACAAAATTACTGACATCCGACTAAATTCTATTTTTCACAAAAAGGTCTTGTAGAAGTTGAATTAAGGATCTTTTCCTAGGTTCTCATAAACACCCCCACTTGTAGGATCGAACATGTTGAGTTGTACTATCTGTAGGTTTCTG